>NZ_JYMU01000058.1:0-302013 GCF_000938235.1 Bradyrhizobium sp. LTSPM299 | reverse complement strand
ATGGGAGCCGTCGCCTAACAGATTGGCCGGCCGGCGGGTTCGCCCACCGGCCGACCCGGAAGCTGCAAGAGCAGATGGAGCAATCGGTCGATCAACGATGCGAGACAGTCCGTGGGACCCATTGGCCGTCAACAGGTCGCCGGGTTGTTTGGAGCTCGCGTCGCGCAACCCATCTTGGCCAGCGATCAATGTGCGTCGCATCAACAGGCCGGACATATGGATGCAAGCGTTCCGATCTACTCACAAAGCTCTTGTGCCACGGGGGCCGTCCACATATGGGTCCCGGCCTTCGCCGGGACGACAGCGGAGTTAGTCTGATCTTCCAGTCCCATCATTCAGCCAACACGCTACCTGATGCCCGACACCGGCCTGCTGCAGCGCTGGCCGCTCGATCTTGCAGCGGTCGATGCCGTAGCGGCAGCGGGTGTGGAAGGCGCAGCCGGGGGGCGGGTTGATCGGGCTCGGCACGTCGCCATCGATCATCGGCGCCAACCGCTTGGCTTTGGGGTCGGCGATGGGCACCGAGGCGAGCAGCGCTTGCGTATAGGGATGGCGCGGGTTGGCGAACAGCGCGTGCTTGTCCGCGATCTCGACGATGCGGCCGAGATACATCACCGCGACGCGGTGGCTGATATGGGCGACGACGGCGAGGTCGTGGGCGATGAAGAGGTAGGAGAAGTTCTGCTCGCGCTGCAGGTCGATCAGGAGATTGATCACCTGCGCCTGAATCGAGACGTCGAGCGCGGAGACCGGTTCGTCGCAGACGATCAGCCGTGGACCGAGCGATAGCGCCCGCGCAATGCAGATGCGTTGGCGCTGGCCGCCGGAGAACTGGTGCGGAAAATTCTTCATCTGGTCGGGCCTTAAACCGACCTGCTGGAACAATTCTGCGACGCGCTCCCGCTTCTTCTGACCGGTCGCGAGGCCGTGTACGATCAGGGGCTCGCCGACGATGTTGCCCGCCGTCATGCGCGGGTTGAGCGAGGCAAACGGGTCCTGGAACACGATCTGCATCGAGCGGCGATACGGCCGCAGCGCGGTCTTGCTGAGCGGCGCGATGTCCTCGCCATCAAGCCTGATCGCGCCGCTGGTCGGTTCGACCAATCGTAGTACGGTGCGTGCCACCGTCGACTTGCCACACCCGGACTCGCCGACGAGGCCGAGCGTTTCGCCGGCGCCAAGTGAGAAGCTGACGCCGTCGACCGCATGCACGGTGCCGACTTGTCGGCGCAAAATGCCGCCGCGCACCGCGTAATGTTTGACGAGATCGGTGACTTCCAGGAGCGGTCGCTGCTCGGTCATAACACCGCCACCATTTCGCCGGCGCGCCAGCACGCGGCCCAATGGCTGGGGGCAAACTCATGCAGCGGCGGATACTCCTCGCGGCAGCGGTCGACCGCGAGCTTGCAGCGCGGCGCGAAGGCGCAGCCGGGCGGCAGATTGGTCAGCGACGGCACCATACCGGGAATCTCGGTCAGTCGTGCATCGGTCTTGGCGCCGAGTCCGATCACCGCCGGCATCGAAGCCATCAGCCCTCGCGTGTAGGGATGCAGCGGGGTCTCGAACAGTGCCTCGACGGTCGCCTCCTCGACCTTCTTGCCGGCATACATCACGATCACGCGTTGCGCAGTCTGCGCGACCACGCCGAGGTCATGGGTGATCAGGATCAACCCGGTGCCGAGTCTCTTTTGCAGATCGACGATCAGCGCCAGGATTTGCGCCTGGATGGTGACGTCGAGCGCGGTGGTCGGCTCGTCCGCGATCAGCAGCGCCGGCCGGCAGGCCAGCGCCATCGCGATCATGGCGCGCTGCCGCATGCCGCCGGAGAGCTGGTGCGGATATTCCTTCGCCCGCCGCTCGGGCTCCGGGATGCGTACCAGCCGCAGCATGTCGACTGCCTGCTTCCAGGCGTCCCTGTGGCTGACCTTCCGGTGCAGGCGCACGGCTTCGATGATCTGGTCGCCGATCCGCATCACCGGGTTGAGCGAGGTCATCGGCTCCTGGAAAATCATGGAGATGCGATTGCCCCTGACGTCTCGCATCGCGGCGTCGTCGAGCATCAGGAGATCGGTGCCCTCGAGCAGCACCGACCCGCCGACGATGCGGCCGGGCGGATCGGGCACCAGGCGCATGATCGACAGCGCGCTGACGCTCTTGCCGCAGCCGGATTCGCCGACGATCGCCAGCGTCTCGCCGCGGCGGACCGAGAACGACACATCGTCGACCGCGCGGAACAGGCCGGAATTGGTGAAGAACACCGTCTGCAGGTTCTTCACGTCGAGAACCGTCTCTGCCGCTAATGCCTCGCTCATCAGCCGCGCTGCCTCGGATCGAGGATGTCGCGCAGCGCGTCGCCGAACAGATTGGTGCCGAACACCGCAAGGCTGATTGCGATGCCGGGGAAGATCACCAGCCATGGTGCGACGCGGACATATTCGGCGGCCGATTCCGACAGCATCCGACCCCAGGACGGATAAGGCTCGGGAATGCCGAGACCGAGAAACGACAGCGACGCCTCGGTGAGAATGGTCGAGCCGAGCTGCGCGGTGGCGAGCACGATCAGCGGCGCAATAGTGTTCGGCAGCACGTGGCGCAGCGCGATCCGCGTTTCGCTCATGCCGATCGATTTGGCAGCCTCGACGAAGGGCTGCTCACGCAGCGCCAGCGTGTTGGCGCGGATGACGCGGGCGACCGTCGGGATCAGCGGGATGGCGATCGCGAGGATCACGTTCGGCAGCGACGGCCCGAGTGCTGCGGTCATGACAAGGGCGAGCACCAGCAGTGGCAAGGATTGCAGGATGTCGGTGACGCGCTGGAACAGGAGGTCGACCCAGCCGGATAGATAGCCGGAGGTGAGCCCGACCATCACGCCGATCGACGCGCCCAGCGTCGTGGAGCCGATCCCGACCGCGAGCGAGATCCGCGCGCCGTGGACGATGCGGCTCCAGACGTCGCGGCCGAAGGAATCGGTCCCGAACCAGTGAACCGCGGAGGGCGCGGCGAGACGGTGCGCGGAATCGACGCTGAGCGGATCGTAGCGGCAGATCAGGTCGGCGGAGATCGCGATCCAGACGAACAGCAGCATGATGACGAGGCCGATCGTGCCGAGTATATGGCGCTGCGCGAGAAAGGCGAGTCGGCGCCAGCCGCTGCCGGCATTGGCGCCGGCGCGTCGCAATTCGCTCTCGAAGTCGAGTGTCGCCATCGGGTTAATCCCCAAACCGGATGCGTGGATCGATCGCGGCGTAGAGCATGTCGACGATGAAGTTCACGGTCACCACCACGACCGCGATCAGCATCACGATGTTCTGCACGATCGGATAGTCGCGCCAGCGCAGCGCCTCGACCAGGAAGCGGGCGATGCCGGGGATGTTGAACACGGTTTCGGTGACGATCAGGCCGCCGATCAGGAACGCCGCCTCGATGCCTATCACGGTGATCACAGGCAGCACGGCATTCTTCAGCGCATGGCGATAATTGACCGAGGCTTCCGAGGCGCCTTTGGCGCGCGCGGTGCGAATGTAGTCCTGGCGCAGGATCTCCAGCATTGAGGAGCGCGTGATGCGCATGGTTAGCGCCGCGCTGCGGAAACCGACCGCCATCGCTGGCACCGCATAGATCGTGATCGCTTCAAGCCAGGTCTTCGGGTTCGGATTGAAGATCGGCACGGTGCCGAACAACGACACCGAGGCCATCAGGATCAACAGGCCGAGCCAGAACGATGGCAGCGACAGGCCGCTGAGGCTGACCACGCGCAGCGCATAATCGAGCTTTGAGCCTTGATGGACGGCGCTGATGACGCCGAGCGGAATGCCGATCGAGGCGGAGAACAGCAGCGCCAGCCCGGCGAGCCGCGCCGTGATCGGAATCCGCGGCAGGATCTCCTGCAGCGCCGGCTTCTCCGAGACGTAGGAATAGCCGAGGTCGCCGCGCAGCAGGCCCCCGATCCAGTGCAGATACTGGATCACGATTGGCTGGTTGAGGCCAAGCTCGCGCTCGAGATTGGCCTTGTCGGCGGGATCGACGAAACCGGCCGCGTCGAACAGGATGTCGACGATGTTGCCGGGCACGATCCGCAGCAGCACAAAGATGATGACCGAGATCCCGAACAGGGTCACGAGCATCAGGAACAGGCGCCGGACGATATAGGCAAACACCCTGGCTCTCTCCCTGTCCCGCCTGGTTCTTCTTTTGACGCGTTTTTTTCACGCGAACCGGTTCCCACTTCGCTCGAAAACGCTATGCGTTACTTATCCAGCCAGACGTCTTCGTAACGGTAGCCGTTGTAGGAGCTGTTGGACATGATCGTGACATTCTTCACATAGGGCTGCCAGCAGGTGCCGGTCCGGGCATGGAAGATGATCGGACGCGCGACGTCCTCCTGGAGCTTCTTGTCGATCTCCCAGACCATCTTCTTGCGCTTGCTGACGTCGGTTTCCTCCGACTGCTGGTCGAACAGCTTCTCGATGTCCTTGTTGCAATAGTTGGTGTAGTTGCGCTCCGAGCCGCAGGCATAATTCTCGTAAAAGGACTGGTCGGGCTCGTCGACCGCATTGCCTGTCAGATTGAGCCCGAGCGAATAGTCCTTGCGCGCGATCTTGGGGAACCATTGCGCGGTATCGACGACGTCGAGCTCGGCGTCGATATAGATGCTCTTGATCTGGTCGATCAGGATGATGGCGGGGTCGCGGTAAACGGCGATGTTGCGCGTCGACACCTTGATCTGCAGATGCTTGTCCGGCCCGTAGCCGGCTTTCTGCATCAGCTTGCGGGCCTCCTCGCGATTTTTCTCGATGTCTGGGCCGTAGCCGGGGATGGATTCCATCATGTCCTTCGGCATCGCCCACAGACCCGACGGCGCCGGCTCCATGGTGCCTCCGATGTCGCCCTGGCCTTCGAACATGATCTGGATGAAGGCCTTGCGATCCAGCGCCAACGCCAACGCGCGGCGGATGTCGATGTTGTCGAACGGAGGTCCGCTTGAATTGATGATGATGTTGGTGGAGACGTTGTTCGGTTCCACCACGCACACTGCGTTGGGGGCCTGCGACTTGACGTCCTTGAGCAGCGGGATCGAGACTTCGGTCGGGAACGTCATGTCGAACTTGCCCGAGACGAAGCCGAGGATCGCGGTGGAGCGGTTGGTGATGATGGTGAACTCGATGCCGTCGAGATAGGGCAGGCCCTTCTTGAAGTAATCCGGGTTCTTGACGAGCTTGATCGACTCGTTGGCCTTGAACTCGACGAACTTGAACGGGCCGGTACCGACCGGTTTGGTGCGCATCTCCGCCGGCGACAAATGGCAGGGATAGATCGGCGTATAGCCTGAGGCGAGCAGCGACAGCAGCGCGGGTTGCGGCCGCTTCAGGTTGAATGAGGCCTCATAATCGCCGTTGACCGTGACGTCGTCGACCTCGTCGTACCAGGACTTGCGCGGGTTCTGCCGGAATTTTTGTGGCGACTTGCCCATCAGCATGTCGAAGGTGCATTTGACGTCGGCCGAGGTGAACGGCTTGCCGTCGTGCCATTTCACGTCCCTGCGCAGCTTGAAGGTGAGCGTCTTGTTGTCGCCGTTCCAGGCCCAGCTCTCCGCGAGCTCGGGCCTGATCGTCTCAGTGCTGTTCTGGGCGATGTGCTGGTCGAAGATGACAAGGTTGTTGAAAACCGGCATGAACGGGATGTTGATCGAGTAGGTCGAGCCTTCGTGGATCGAGGCGCTGCCGGGACTGTCGCGGTGATAGATCCTGAAGATGCCGCCTGATTTCGGCTCGCCGGCCAGTGAAACATCGCCAATCGCCAAGACAGACAATACCGCGACGGCCAGCGCTTGCACGCTCCGCATGGTCCCCTCCACGAATTTCGGTCTCAACGGCCGATTGGCATCGACGATACCACGGTGACGGGTTCGGGCAACCGGCGCGGGCCGCGCGGGGATTGGCAATTCGGATGACATCGGCAAATGAAAATTCTGACACACCGGTAATAATGACGTTTGTGAGCGGAACCGGTGGCTTGTTTTGCTATTCAGCGGTGAATGTCCTTCTCATCTCGGTGGCGCGGTTGATGGTCAGCGACAGTTTGTCGCCGACGCCGGTCTTCATCGTCTCGTCACTCCGCCGCCTGCGACGAGGGCGGGCTCATGCCGGGGACGCCGTCCGCATCGGTCGCCGAGATCGTGGTGCGGATCATCAGGCGGCCCTCATGCGCCGGCCACGGGCGGCCGCGATGCATGGTGGCGCGGTTGTCCCACATCACGACGTCGCCTTGCTTCCATTGATGCAGGTAGCTCACGCCGGGCGCGGTCGCCGCGGCCGTTAGCTCCTCGATCAGGGCCTTACCGGCCTCAGCATCCAGGCCCTCGACACCATACGCGTGCGAGGCGAGATAGAGTGCGCCGCGGCCGTTGACCGGATTGCGCCACACCATGCGCCAGCACACCGGCGGCAGCGCATCGACCTCCGCAACTGTTGCGAGCCCGTCGGCGACCTTGCTGCGCGAATGCGCATAGGAATGCCAGGCGAAGGAGTGTTCCAGCCGTTTTGCGGTGTCCTCGTCGAGCCGCTCGAAAGCAAGCCGCATCGAGACGAATTCGGTCTCGCCGCCATGCTCAGGGATAATCCGCGCTGACAGGATCGAGGTCAGTGCGGGCAACTGCTTGAAGGAAGAGTCGGTGTGCCAGAGCTGGTTCGCTCTCGCTCGCAATTGCTGCCGGTGATCCGATGGCACCACCTTGCCGTCGGGACCGAAAGTCGAGAGGATCACGAAGTGCGAGCCGGTGCCCATCGAGCCGACCTTGGTCACCTCAGGCGCGCCGAAGCGGCGTGAGAATGTGAGCTGGACATCATCGGTGACGTCCTGGTCACGAAATACCAGCACCGAATGTTCCTCGAACGCCGCGCGCACCGCCGCATAGGCGGCATCGTCGCTGGCGACATCGGCGAGCGTAACGCCGCGCAGTTCGGCGCCGAAACCCGGATCGAGCGGGATCACTTCCATCGGAGAATCCTCCTTTTTCTTGTTGTGATGAGCGTAGGGCAAAGTGATCTCTCAGGCAAACCACCACGCATCACACGATCCGCGAGGTCTTGTTACCCCAATAGCGGTCGCGCAGCAGGCGCTTGTAGAGTTTTCCGGTCGGCAATCGCGGCAGTTCGGCCTCGAAATCGACCGTGCGCGGCACCTTCTGGCGTGACAGCGACGTCGCGCAGAATGCGATCAGTTCCTCGGCGAGGTCCGGTCCCGGCGCGACGCCGTCGATCGGCTGCACCACCGCCTTCACCTCCTCGCCGAGATCGGCATTGGGTACGCCGAACACCGCGGCATCGGCGACTTTGGGATGGGTGATCAGCAGGTTCTCGCATTCCTGCGGATAGATGTTCACGCCGCCGGAGATGATCATGAAGGTGGCGCGGTCGGTGAGATAGAGGAAGTTGTCGTCGTCGACATAGCCGACGTCGCCGACCGTGCTCATGCTGCCGTCCGGCGAGCGGGACTCGGTGGTTTTGGCGGGTTCGTTGAAATATTCAAAGGCCGTCGCGGTTTTGAACCACACCGTGCCGGGTGTTCCCTTCGGGCAGGGCTGCATGTTCTCGTCGAGGATATGCAAATCGCCGAGCAGCACTCGGCCTACGGTGCCGCGATGCGCGAGCCATTCCTCGCTGTTGCAGGCGGTGAAGCCGAGGCCTTCGGTCGCCCCATAATATTCGTGGATGATCGGGCCCCACCATTTGATCATGTCGTCCTTCACCAGCGCCGGGCAGGGCGCCGCGGCATGGATCGCGATCTCGAGCGACGACAGATCGTAGCGGCGGCGCGCCTCCTCCGGCAGCTTCAGCATCCGCGAGAACATGGTCGGCACCAGCTGGCTGTGGGTGATGCCCCATTTTTGGATCAGTTCGAGGTAACGCTCGGGATCAAAGCTCTCCATGATGACGACGGTGCCGCCGATGCGGATGGTGAGATTGACCGCGGCCTGTGGCGCCGAATGGTAGAGCGGCGCCGGCGACAGATAGACCATGCCTTCACGGTAATGCCAGAGCTTGGTCAGGAAATCGAACAGCGGTAGGTTCTCTGATGGCGGCTGCTCCGGCAGCGGCCGCAGGATGCCCTTGGGCCGGCCGGTGGTGCCGGAGGAATAGAGCATCGCGGTGCCCGCGAACTCATCCGCGATCGGCGTACTCGGCAGGCCGGCAGTCGCTTCGTCCAGTCCAACGATGCGATCGCTTTCGCTCGGCGCGTCGACGACAATGCAGAGCTCGACGTCGGAGCACTCCTTCAGCGCCTCGCGCGCAATGTCGAGCTTCAGCTTCGAGGTGATCAGGATACGCGACTGGCTGTTGGTGAGGATATAGGCGAGTTCGCTCGCGGTGAGGAAGGAGTTGACGCAGGTGAAATACAGGCCGGAGCGCTCGCCGGCGCCGCAGGCCTCGAGGTAGCGGTTGTTGTTCTCCATGAAGATCGAGTAGTGGTCGAGCCGCTTCATCCCGCGCTTGCGGAACAGATGTGCGAGGCGGTTGTTGCGCGCCTCCAGCTCGCGATAGGTGACGATCTCGCCGGTCGCAGCCATGATGAAGGCGGGCTGCAGCGGACGCAGGTAGGCGTGTTTACCGGTGTACATCGAACCTCATTTCCCCCCTAGGCAGCCATCATCAGAATTTCACGCACCTGGGCCGGGCCGTCGATCTTGCGCGGATTGCGCGGCACCCAGGGTGTTCGCATCGCTTGCGCCGCGATACGTTCGAAATGTTCGGGGCCGACATGCACGTCCTGCAGGCTGCGCGGCATGCCGAGTTCGCGGATGAAGCGATCGAGCACGTCGCCGGCGTCTTCGCCCGGATGGCCCATCGCGGCCGCGACCAGCGCCTGGCGGTCGGCATTGTCGCGTTTGTTCCAACGCATCACCGAAGGCAGCATCACGCAGGACGTGTAGCCGTGCGGCACGTCGAATTCGGCGCCGAGCACGTAGCCGATGCCGTGGCTGGCGCCCATCGGCACGCCCGAGGCGAGCGGGCCGGTCGAAAGCCAGGTGCCGATCTGGCAGTCCATCCGCGCGGAAAGATCCTTCGGATTCGCCTTCACTCGCGGCAGGCCTTGGGCCAGCATTTCGAGGCCCTTCAGCGCCTGCGCGTCGCCGTAAGGGTGCGCCTCGCGCGAGCATATGCCCTCGACGCAATGGTCGACGGCGCGGATGCCGGTCGACAGAAACAGCCAGTCCGGCGTGTGCACCGAGAGTTCCGGATCGAGAATGGTGGCACGCGGCATTACCAGTGGATGGCGCAGCATCTCCTTTTGCCGCTTGACCTCGTTGGTGACGCCCGCGATCGAGGAGAATTCACCGCCGGCGATCGTGGTCGGCACGCTGATCTGGCGCACGACTGGCGCCTTCATCTCCGGCGAGACGCCGCCATGGGTCCTGATACCGTCGATGCCGTCTGATGTGGTGACGTTGTTGGCGAGGCAAAGCTGCACCGCCTTGGCGCCGTCGGTGACCGAGCCGCCGCCGATGGTGACGATCAGGTCGGCTTTGGCGGCGCGGGCCTGTTCGGTAGCTGATATGACGGCGGCGCGCGGCGTGTGTGCCGGCATGCGGTCGAAGGTGCCGACACAGCGGGTTCCGAGCGCGTGGCGGACCTTGTCGATCTCGTCGGTCTCGCGGTTCAGCGTGCCTGATACCATCAGGAAGGCACGTTGCGCGCCGAGTCGATCGAGCTGCTCTACGACGGCCTCGCGGGCGGGCCGTCCGAACACGACCTCGTCCATGGCGCCGAATACGACACGGCCTCGATGCACGCGCCTGTCCTCCCTTGTCTGGCCTGCCTTTGCCGGCGGCGGTTCCGGGCAGGTTAGCGGAGGAAATCCGGGCCGTCATCAGAGGTGGGGGGGTATGGTGCGGTTGACCCGGTCATTCCGCTGCTGTCGTCCCTGCGAAAGCAGGGACCCATAACCACAGGGTTGCGTTGTTGAAGTAAGTTGTGGCGCCAGCGTCGCGCAACAATGAACATTTGTGGCTATGGGTCCCGGGTCAAGCCCGGGACGACAGCGAAATTGTGGCGCGGCTGGTGAGTCATACGTTCGCCTTCTCGCGACATAATTTGTCCGAGCTTTGCATTTCGTTCCGCCCTCCTCAAACAGAGGCTGCAGGGAAAGCCGGGTGCCGATTGCACCCATGGGCCCGGTGCAACAGAAAGCACCGGGGTAGGACCACAGGTGTAACCGGGAACTCCGGCTTTCCCTGCGCGATGGTTTTACGGCTTATACGTGCTCTTCCCGGCGAGACTAGGCTTGCTTGTCACCGCCATCAGCGAGAGGCGTAGCCTCTTGCCGACAGGACACCTGCCACTGGGGCGTCAGGACCACACGACTTCACCGTCCGCCTCATGCGCTCTCGTCAATTGCGCATTCGGCGTCCACCGCATCCCGCCGCGCGTTCGTGACGTGCGCACGCCCCTCTCATCGGGCAGGACGGGATGATTCATACATCCGAGTTGCCATTCGTATAAACCGAAATATTTTTATCGCGTGGGATTGACAGGTTTTGACTGAGTTGCCCGTCGGATCATTTTGTCGCGCGCCACGGCATGCTACAGCTCGATGACAATGGAAGGAAGCATGGGCATGACTGCATCGGTGGATCTCGCGAAACTGCACATCGACGACTTCGCGCCGCACAAGGACGCCGTCTTCGAACTGCAGGCAACCGAGCGTGTCGTGCCGCTCAAGCTGACCAAGGTCGATCCGGCCGGCAACAGCGGGCGGCAGGGTGGTGCGTTCTCGCTGCTGTTCGCAGGCCCAAAAGACCACGTGTTGCCGCAGGCGATCTATCCGGTCCAGCACCCGGCGCTCGGTACGATGGAAATCTTCCTAGTCCCGATCGGTCCGCTTGCGGACGGCAACGGCTATCAGGCGATCTTTACCTAGAATCCTGTTTGACGCGTTTTCTTCACGCGAACCGGGGCCCACTTCGCTCGAAAACGCTATGAGCCGCCGCGCGCCAGCGCATCAGGTCGTAGACGCCCTTGTCTTCCTCGGTGACGAAGCCGAGCCGGCGGTAGAGCCGCATGGCGGGATTGAGTTTCTCGACATGGATCGACACGTCCTTGCCCGCCGCGGCCGCTTCATCGATCACGTCGTGGAGCAGCGCTTCGCCATATCCCTTGCCGCGATGCTGAGACAGGAAGGCGATATCGATGATGCGGTGCTGGCTCGGCCAGCGCTCGATATAGAGCCGGCCAATGTCCTCGTCGCCATGCCCGATCACCAGCCAGTCGGCGTTCGGATAATACTGCTGATAGTGCGCGTGCTGGGCACGGAATTGATGGTCGAGGAAGGCATCCTTGTCGGCCTGGCTCCACGGCACCGGAGCCAGCTCTTCGGCGCGCGTCGCGGCATAGATCTGGCTGAGGAACGGCAAATCGGCATCGGCGATGCGGCGAAAGCGGCAACCGCGCTCGGCCGCACGCGCCCAGCCGAACGGGGGTCCCGCTGTACCGGCCCCGTCACGCATCGAGGATGACCTCAGGTCCGTGGCGGGAAGACGCCCTGCAGCGCGATACAGAAATTGAGCGTGAGATAGGGCATCAGATTGTTGTGCGGCAGGCTGCCGCCGGCCGGCGTCAGCATGCCGTTGTTCATCGGCACAAGTGCCGGGGCAGGGCTGCCCGCGACATAAGCCGTCGCGTTGATCGATCGTGCGATTCCACGGGAAGAGTTTGGCGCACCCTGGTCACTCGGCAGGTTGACCGCCATCATGGAATGAGGGTGTGACGGCATCTCCGATTCGAGCAGCGTCACGGTATCGGAGCCGCTTTCCTGACCGAGGTCGTACAGCGAAAGGCCTGGGCCCTGGCCCGGCGCCATCGGCGAACTACCTTGCATGTCCGGCAGGGCAAAATTGCTCTTTCCGTCGCCGCCATAGGTGGTGCCCAGGAGCGAGAACAGCGCCGTGTTCTGCGAGAGCGGCAAGATCTGCCCGTCGCAGAACGCCCAGCCCTTCGGCGCAAAGTTGAACCCGAAAATACGAATCTCGGCCACGAACGGATCCATGACTGCTCCTAGGTCTGGCTCGGAAAGATACCAAACAGCGAAATGATGAAATTGATGCAGAGAGAGGGTTGAAGATTACTGTGCGGCTGGCTGCCGCCAACAGGTCCGATGACGGCCGGGTTCAGCGCGACCGTTGGCGCCTGCTGCTTGTAGAGCAGGATCGCGCCGCTCATCTGGTCGAGCACGTTGCCCTGCGGGTTCGAGGCCGTGCCGGTGTTCGTCGAGGCGAGCATCGGATGAGTGTGCGAGGGGATCAGCGGGACAGTGAGCGTGACTTCTTCGACGCCGCCGTTCTGCCCGATCGTGAACGAGGTGCTCGCGTTGCTGCCCATGTGGATCGGCAGGCGACCTCGCAGATCGGGCATCTGGAAGGTTTGTTGCCCGTCGCCGCCATAGGTTGTGCCGATCAGGTTGAACAGTGTGTCAAAGTCGGAAATCGGCAGCAGGCTGCCATCGCAGAATTGCCAGCCGGCCGGAGCGAAATTGCCGGCAAACATGCGTATTTCGCCGACATACGGTTGTGCCATCGGCTCTTGTCCTCAGGTTTGCGAGGGAAAAATGCCCTGCAGGGCGATGCTGAAATTGATGGTCAGGAAAGGCTGCATGTTCTGATGCGCCTGGCTGCCGCCCACATTGCTGATGGTGCCAGCGACGAGCGCGGTCGGCGCGGTGGGCGGGCTGTAGGCGTTGTTGACGGCGCCGAGAAAGTTGTCTGCCGGCAACGCCACAGCGCCATTGTTGTTTGTCGCGTTTGCGATGTGGGTATGCGTCGGCAACTCGGAAATCGAGAGCGTGTGCGCGTACTCGCCGCCCAGCTCGCCGAGCGTATGGCCACTGCCCATATGCATCGGGGCGCGGCCCTGCAGATTGGGCAGACCGAAATTGACGCGTCCGTCGCCGCCAAAGGTGGTGCCGAGAAGCGAGAACAGCGCCTGATTCTGGTTGATGGGGAGCAACTGCCCGTTGCAGAAGGCCCAGCCCTTCGGCGGGAAGTTGAATGACATCATGCGGATTTCCGCGATAAACGGCTCGGCCATCGGTCCTCCCGCAAACGATCTGTGTTCTCAGCGACTTAATGAATGAAACTGTCAGGCAATGTCTTCGTGCGATAACGAAACGCACGATAGCGTGTTTTCAAGTAAGTGCAACCTCAACGATAACCCGGCTTCGGTAATTTTTGTCCGATCGTCTGTCGCATGCTCCTTCTGCGGGTTCTGACGGCCACGGGATCGCTGATCACGGAAGCCGCGTCACGCTTTGCTCATTCGCAAATGCGCAGGGCGCACGCGGTGATCGGAGTTTCCGGGAGCGTGCGCGAACTCGGCCGCCTCAAACGAACAACGCCTGCCGAACGGGTTCGGCAGGCGTTGTTCGGAAATCCCGGATCAAACGATCAGGTCGTGGTGATAGCCGCCCAGGGATGGGGCGTGAGTATCGGTCGGCAAGGCTCCGACTCCAGCGGAGGGATCGCCGCTCAGTCCGATTTCGCTGTGCGCATTGTGCCAGCTCAGGACATCGGCCCAATCCCCTTGCGGCAAGGCAGAGCTGATCGGGCTTGCGACAGTGACGTGTTGCGCCGGTGCCGAGGTGAACGCCGAGAAGTCGAAACCGTCGCCTCCGATCAGGCCGACGGGCGTGACGTTGCTCGGCGGCGGTGGGGGCGACGCATCGGTGTGGGCGAACACGAAAGCCCCTCCCGCGATGCCACCGATCGAATGGCTGGTGTCGGCGGGCCCCCCCTGCGGCGGCGTTGGGGCTGCCGGCGCACCGCCCACATTGACCGGTGGCGCCGCCGTATTGCTGGCGATCGCCTGGAAGGCGGAGTTCGGCGCCCCACCGGTCTGCGCGACGTCAGCGGCGCTCGGCAGCCGGCGTTCGCCATCGACCAGATTGATATACATCAGGTCGCTGGAATGAGCCGGCGTCGTGTCATCAGGCAAGCCGACGACGTGGCCAAGCTCGTGCGACACCGCGGTCAGCAGGTCGAGATGTCCGGCCGCCGCGCTGGTCGGGTCCGCGAACAGGTCGGTCGCGGAGACGGTGTGTGCGAACTCGGAATTGCCCGAAGGCGTCGGATCGACGAACCAGCCGTGCCCTGCAGCGCTGGCGTCGATCGTAATGTGGTTGTTGGATTCCTCGGCCACGATGCTGCTGCCGAGATCGGCAACGCTGAACGTGGCGGCATGCATCGCGGCTAGCTGGCTCGCGGAGGCGCCGGCGGTCGCCCATTGCGCGATCGCCGTGGCGATAACCGAGTCGAGCTCCGACTGGGTCAGGTGCGTCTCGCCTGCGGTTGGCGAGGCCGCCGCGATGCCGCCCGCCGAGGCCATCATGAATTGTGCGCCGCCGAAATAGCCGCCGCCCGCGGCCTGGGTCGGATCGCCGAAGGCGAACACGGCCTGTCCGTTGGTGAAGGTGCCCGAATTGAGGCTGGCAACGTAGCTCTGCACGGCATTGAAGTCGTAGGGTGAGCCCGAATAGTTCGGGGTGCCGATCAGGCCGACCCGGGAGACGCCCTCCTGCTCCAGCGTGATGCCGGCGACCAGCGCACTCGAGGCATTGGAGCCCAGGTCGACATGGTTGCCGCTGATCGTGAGATTCATCTTGTTGTTGTCGCCGCCGGGCCCCGTCGCCGAGCCGGTCTGCACGTAGATGCCGGAGAACGAGTTGGCCTGGTCCAGCGTGTCGACGGTGTTGTTATCGACCGTCGCGGACATCGTGCCCGACGCGCCGTTGTGCAGCAGCAGATCGATGCCGCCCCGGCCTCCGACCACGCCGGAGACGTGGTTGTTAGTGATCGTGGTGTTCGAGTTTCCGGCACCGTCCTGGTAGACCGCGATGCCCTCGCCACCCGTCGAGCCGCTGCCGGCCACGCCTTGCGTGCCGATGGTGTTGGTGTCGATCGTGCCGGTAAACGATCCGCTGGTGCCGGTGCCCTTGGTGACGGCAAGATCGGCGCCGGCCGCGCCCTTGATGGTGTTATGGGCGATATCGTAGGTCAGGGTGACATTGTTCGCCGCGCCGCCGCCGCCGATCGTGATGCCGCCACCGCCTGACACGATGTTCTGGTTGGTGTTGCTGAAGTTATTGCCGAGCCCTGCGGTCGGGCCGCCGAGTACCAGGTCCGACGACACGGTGCCGAGCAGATTGAGCTGGAACATGTCGCCGCGCGCGGAAGTGACGGTCGAGTTCTGCACCGTGGCATTGAAGGTGCCGCCGGTCGCCTCGAACGCGATCGCGTCGTTGGAGGCGTTTCCGCTTGCCGAATTGGTCGCGAAGGTCGAGCCGGTGATGGTGATCCGGTTCAACGTCTGCGCGCCGTCGTTGAAGACGTGGAAGGCGTCATACGCCGCGCCGGTGAAGGTCGAGTTGGTGACCGTCGCCGAGCCGGACAGGCCGGTGAAGTAGACGTCGCCCTCGCCGATGCCGGCGACACTGGTACCGTTGGTGCCGGTCACCGTCGTGTTGCCGAGCGTGAAGCCGGTGACGTTGGTGCCTGAAATGCCGAAATTCTGGAAGTCGTGCATCGTCAGATAGGAGAGCTCAACGTCCTTGGTATTGTTCAGGTAGATGCCGCTGCCCTGCGTGGTGCTGCCGTCGACGCCACTCTTGCTGGCGATCGTGCCGCCACTGCCGGCCGTCGACCCGTCGCCTGTCACATGCAGGCCGCCATTGCCGGCCGCGGTGCCGGTGCCGGAAAGAATGATGCCGTCGTTCGAGCCGCCGCTCGAGGTGATGCTCTTGAACGTGAGATTGCCGGAACCGATCTGGGTGTTCTCGACGTCGAGGGCGGTGCCGGTGGTGGACGTAATGGTGTTGGCGGTGCCGGTGACGGTGAGGGTGCCGCCATGGGTGAAGCTCATGCCGGCGCCGCTCGCCGTCTTGATCGTGATGTCGGAGATCGCGACGGTGCCGACGCTGTTGCCGTCGTCGCTGATGCCGATGCCTGATGAGGCCGAGGTATCGATGCTGATGCCGGTGATGCTGTGGCCCGAGGTGCCAAGCAGGTCGACGCCGTTGTTGGCGCTGGTGACCTGGATCACGGGATCGGTGCCCGAACCGACATTGGCTGTGACCACCGCGCTGGTTACCGGATTGGTGAACTGTAGCGTGTGGCTGCCGCCGATCAAATTGACGCCGTTGGCGAGGTTGATGCCGTCGGCCTCGCTGTAGGTGCCGGTGCCGTGCTCCAGCACGACGTAGTCGCCGGAGCCCGCCGGGCTCGCCGCGTTGAAGGCGGCGATCGAGGTGTACGGATCGGCCTGGGTGCCGAGGTTGTGGCTCGTGGTCGCCGAATTGTCGATATAGAACACCTGCGGGACGACGCCGACATGGAAGGTGTGGGCGCCTGAGGTTTGCGGGCCGCCGGTGCCGGTGTTGCTGTTGTCGTTGACGTTCAGCGTCACGGTGTCCGAGCCGGTGAAGCCGTCGTCGCTGTTGTAGTTCAGCGTCGCCAGCGCGGTATTGACCTGCGCGACCGTGCCGGTGAGCGTCACTGTGTGGGTGTCGTTGTTGGTGAAGCTGGCGAGCCCCGTCGTGGTGAAGTTCAGCGCCGCGTGACCCGAGGAGATCGTCGCGGTGACGTTGCCGCTGCCGGCATCGACGTCGGCGACCGAAAGCCCCGAGATTGGGAGATCGGTGTGCGAAAACGCGGTGCCGACCGATGAATCCGCCGGGACGGCCGCGGTCGGCGCATCGTCGACCGCGGTGACGGTCCCGGTCGTGCTGGCCGAGCCGGTGTTGTTGTTGGGAGCGCCCGTGGCGCCGTCGTCGACCGCGGTCACGGTATAGGAGCGCGCGGTCTGGTCGGGATTCTCGCTGGTGTTGTTGAACTGGATGGCATCGAGCACGGCGTTGTAATGCGAGATCGTATCGGTGCCGGTGAGGGTGACGGTTTCGGTTGTGGCCGTGCTGCTGATGTCGAAGTGGATGCTGCCGATATCGCCGCTCGCGCCGGCATGGCCCGAGATCGACAGCGCATCCGAGGGCTTGAGGTCGTTCAGCACGAAGGTTGCGCTGGTCAGATTCGTGCTGTCGACGTCTGATATCGCGAGGCTGGGCGCAATCGTGATCGGGACCGAATTCGCGGCCGGCGTGCCGTTCGGCGGCTCGGTGAAGCCGGTGATCGCGCCGAATGTCACAACGGGCGGATCGTTGACCGGCGTGACGTGGATGGTCGCGGTCGAGAGGTTGCTCGGGAGCGTGCCGTCATCGACGCCGTAGCTGACGGTGCGATCGAGCCCGGACGGGTTGTCGCTCGAGTTGAAATAGGTGACCGAGTCGAGCGCGGCCGCGTAGTTCGCAACGCTGGACGAGCCCGTCAGGCTCAACGCGCCGGTCAGAGCGTTGTACGAGCCGTGGATGCCGTTCTGGTCGGTGAAGCCGAGCACATCCTCGCCAGAGACGAAGTTGCTGGAGATCGTCACCGTCGCGCTGACCATGTTGGCGTTGTCGACGTCTGATACCGTGACGGTCGGATCGATCGCGGTCGCGACCTGGTTCTCGAGATAGTTCAGCGGGCCGCTGGCGCCGGCTGACGTAACCGGCGCGTCGTCGACCGGCGTGACATGGATGGTGTCGGTGACGGCGGTGGAGTTGGCGGTGCCGTCATTGGCAATGATCGTGACGGTGCGGTCGAGCCCGGACGGATTGTCGCTGTTGTTGAAATAGGTCACCGAGGCCAGCGCGGCCTGGTAGTCCGCCACCGTGTCGCTGCCGCTCAGCGTCAGCGTGCCGGTCGCGGCGTTGAACGAGCCGGTGATGTGGGCGGTGTTGACGAAGCCGAGGATGTCCTGGCCGTTGGCGTAGTTGCCTGATATCTGCACCGTCGCCGATGCGAGCGTGGTGTTGTCGACGTCGGACACGGTGACCGCCGGGTCGATCTCGGTGGCGGGCTGGTTCTCGATGTAGCTAAGCGCGTGGCTGGCGACGACCACGGGCGGATCGTTGACCGGCGTGACGTTGATGGTGTCGGTGACGTGTGAGCTGTCGAGCGTGCCGTCATTGGCAATGATGGTGACGGTGCGCGCCGCGCCGGACGGGTTGTCGCTGGTGTTGAAGTAGGTCACGGAGTCCAGCGCGGCCTGATAATCGGCGACGGTGTCGCTGCCGGTCAGGGTCAGCGTGCCGGTGGCGGCGTCGAACGAGTGGGTGATATGGGCCGTGTCGGTGAAGCCGAGGATGTCCTCACCGTTGACGTAGCCGCCAGTGATCTGCACCGTCGCATGCGCGAGGTTGGCATTGTCGGAATCGGTGACCGTCAGTGCCGGATCGATCGCGGTCGCGGCCTGGTTTTCGGTATAGGCCAGGGTGTGGCCCGCGGTGACGCCCGGTGCGGCATCGATAACGACGGCGATGGTGAAGCTGTGCTGGCTATGCAGCGTGCCATCGCTGGAGTCGACCGTGATGTCGTAGGACGGATCGGCGACGTGGATCTTGCTGGGGTCGGCGAGCGTGACTTTGCCCGTGTTAGGATCGATGGTGAAGGCGCCGCCGGAGGTGTCGCCGACCAGCGAATAGGTCACGGCCGGGCCGTTGACGTCGGTCGAGGACGCGGTGATGCCGACATAGGTGCCGGCCGGCGCGCTGACCGCGACCTGGTCGACGGAGGCATCGCTGTCGACCGGGGTCGACGGCGCGACGTCGGTGACACCGATGGTGAAGATCTGCGAACTCGTGTCCGTGCCGTCGCTGGCCGTCGCCGTGACGGTGTAGGTGTGGCCAGGCGCCGTGCTCTCGAAATCGATCTTGGTGCTGTCGGCGACGGTGACGACGCCGGTCGTGGCATTGATGGTGAAGCCGCCGCCCGAGGTGTCGCCGGTCAGCGAATAGGTCACGGCAGGGCCGTTGACGTCGGTCGAATGCGCGGTGACGCCAACGGTCGAGCCGTTGGCGGCGCCTTCCGTAATCGTGTTGGCGGAGGCGTCGCTATCGGTGGGTGTCGACGGCGCGGCGTCGGTGACGGCGATGGTGAAGGTCTGCGAGTTCGTCAGCGTGCCGTCGCTGGCCTGCGCGGTGACGGTGTAGGCATGGCCGGGCGAGCTTTCGTAGTCGATCTTGGTGCTGTCGGCGACGGTGACGACGCCGGTGGCGGCATTGATGGTGAAGCCGCCGCCCGAGGTGTCGCCGACCAGCGAATAGGTCACGGGGGGCCCGTTGACGTCGGTCGAATGCGCGGTGATGCCGACGGCGGAGCCGTTGGCGGCGCCCTCGATGACCGCGTTGATGGAGGCGTCGCTGTCGACCGGCGCCGACGGCGCGACATCGGTGACGGCGATGGTGAAGGTCTGCGAGTTCGTCAGCGTCCCGTCGCTGGCCTGCGCGGTAACGGTGTAGGCGTGGCCGGGCGCGGTTTCGTAGTCGATCTTGGTGGCATCGGCGACGGTGACGACGCCGGTCGCTGCATTGATGGTGAAGCCGCCACCGGAGGTGTCGCCGGTCAGCGAATAGGTCACGGCCGGGCCGTTGACGTCGGTCGAATGCGCGGTGATGCCGACGGTTGAACCGTTGGCGGCGCCTTCGACCACGGTGTTGGCGGAGGCGTCGCTGTCAGTCGGCGCCGATGGCGCGACATCGGTGACGGCGACAGTGAAGGTATGCGACGTGGTGGTCGCGCCATTCACCGCCTGCACCGTGACATCGTAGCTGTGACCCGCGCCGCTGGTCTCGTAGTCGATCTTGGTCGGATCGGCGACGCTGACCACGCCGGTGTTCGGATCGATCTTGAAGCCGCCGCCCGAGGTATCGCCGACCAGCGAATAAGTGGTCGCCGGACCATTGGGATCGGTCGCCACCGCTGTAATACCGACCAGCGTGTTGACGGCTGCACCTTCGGCGACGCTGTTGGGCGCGGCATTGCTGTCGGTCGGCGCGCCGATCGGCACATCGCTGACGGCGATGGTGAAATTCTGCGAACTCGACAGCGTGCCATCGCTGGCGTGCACCGTGATCGTATAGGCGTGCCCGGGCGCGCTCTCGTAGTCGATTTTGCTGCCGTCGGCGACGGTGACGATTCCGGTGTGCGGGTCGATCTTGAAGCCGCCGCCGGAGCTGTCGGCGGCGAGCGAATAGGTCACGGTGCCGCCGTTGACGTCGGTTGAATGCGCGGTAATGCCGACCAGCGTGCCGGCGGCCGCACCTTCGGCGATCGTGTTGGCGGCCGCATTGCTGTCGGTCGGTGCCACCGGGGCGACGTCGTTGACCGCGATCGTGAAATTCTGCCACGAGGTGAGAATGCCGTCATTGGCCAGCACCGTGACCGTGTAGGCGTGGCCCGCGCTGCTCTCGAAATCGATCTTGGTCGGATCTGCGACCGTGACCACACCGGTGGTCGCGTCGATCTTGAAGCCGCCGCCGGAGGAATCCCCCGTCAGCGAATAGGTGACGGGATTGCCGGCCGAACTGGTCGCCGACACCGTGAGGTTGACGGCTGTGTTGGCAGCCGCGCCCTCGAGCACGCTGTTGGCGGCGGAATTGGTATCCAGCGGCGTCGACAGTGAGGCGCTCACCGGCGGCCAGGGGGTGCCGGGAGGACAGCCGAGATAGAGATATTGCAGGCCGTATTGTGCGGCGAACGCCGTGGCGGCGCCGTCGAGGACGATATTTCCTGCCGAATCGAGATGAAGTTCCGGTCGGGTTAAACCACCGATTGTATAGGCAGGTATGGTCGTCATGGTCACTCCTGCAACCGGTCAGAAACCGGTCAATAACTACGCTTGTCGGAAATGATGACGTGTGAACCCGTTCACACGTCGAGGTTGATCGTCAGTGCTTTGTGCAGGGGGCTGTTTGGGTTGGCCGGAAACACGAGCAGGCCGCGCCGTCGGCGCAAATACGCCAGCCAGTTGAAATGCACTTGCCATAACGCAGTCGCCTCACTCACGCCGCGACTGAAACCCATTGAATGTTCAAGAAAAACGCGGCGGCCAACAAAATTCACTCTTTGGCAACCATGACCGTATGGGCGATGCGTCCATGTGTCAATGTATGTCCGGATGAAGGCCTGCCGGTAACCTTGATGGGTTCTCCGCACCGGGAGGTAGAGTGCTTCAATCGGCCGCATGCTGGCGCCCGTCGCTCAATATCCTTTGCGGCGCACACGAGGATCGATGTGATGTGACAGACGTGTGTCACGCGCTCGCCTTGTGATTGTTCCACGATGGAGCAAGGTGGTGATTTATCGGCTCGATGGGTCAGCGATCCTGATCATTCCAATCGATCTCGCCGCACGAGCAGGGTCTAAGACTTTCAGACTGCGCAACAATTTTGCTTGATCCGGCGGGCGTCTTGAACAGACTGGGGGGCGGTCACATCTGTGACGTCCGCCGCGGCGATGTTACGGCGACCTACCTTGAGTCAAATCACTGCAATTTCAATCGCGACGGTCGAGTCCTTGGGGAGACGGAATTGAGTGTGACTGGCAGAACAGAGTATCCGGCTCCGGCGAACGGCCTCGATCGCCACGCGCTGCGCAGCCTCGTGTGGCGCGGTGTTGCGCCGATCGGTCTTGTCTTCGCGCTGGCGCTTGGCGGCTGCGATGACAAGGCACAATCGCAGGCAGCCGCGCCTCCGCCGCCGCCCGTGACGGTCGCGCAGCCGGTCAAGCGCACGGTCACCGATTGGGATGAGTTCACCGGCCGCTTCGATGCGATCGAGGAGGTCCAGATCCGCGCGCGCGTCGGCGGCTTCGTCAACAGCGTCGAGTTCAAGGACGGTGCGATCGTCCATGCCGGCGATCTGCTTTACACCATCGATCCGCGCCCGTTCGAGGCCGTCGCGCAGCAGGCCGAAGGCCAGCTCGCCGACGCACGCGCCAAGGGGGAACTCGCCAAGCGCGATCTCGAGCGCGGCCTGAGCCTGGTGCAGACCAGCGCGGTCTCGGAACAAGTCGTCGACCAGCGCCGCCAGGCGTTGCAGGCAGCGCGCGCCGCCGAGACTCAGGCCGAGGGCGTGCTGAAGGCCGCCCAGCTCAATATCGAATTCGCGCATGTGATCGCGCCGATCACCGGCCGCGTCAGCCGGCATCTGGTAACGCCCGGCAACCTCGTGCAAGGCAGCGAGAGCGGCGCGACGCTGCTGACCTCGATCGTGTCGCTCGATCCGATCTACATCTATTTCGACGTCGACGAAGCGACCTATCAGCGCAACAGCAAGCTCTGGTTCGAAGGCAGGCGTCCGAGCTCGCGGGACACCGCCAATCCGGTGCAGGTGACGCTGACCGGCGAAACCAAGCCCTCGCATGAGGGCAAGATGGACTTCCTCGACAACCGCCTGGATGTCTCGACCGCGACGCTGCGCAGCCGCGCGATCATCCCCAACAGCGATCTCTCGATCCTGCCCGGCCAGTTCGGCCGGGTCCGGATCATCGGCTCCGCGCCCTACGAGGCGCTGCTGATCCCCGACACCGCCGTTGCCACCGACCAGTCGCGCAAGATCGTGTTCGTGGTCAAGGACGACAATACCGTGGAGGCCAGGCCGGTCGTGCTCGGGCCGCTCGACGACGGCCTGCGGGTGATCCGCGAAGGCCTCAAGGCGGAAGATCACGTGATCGTCGATGGCCTGCAGCGCGCCCGCGTCGGCGCCAAGGTGACCCCGCAACTCGCTAAGGGATCTGAAAAGGCACCGGCAGGTGCCAAGCCATGAATCTCGGCAGGCTTTCCATCAACCAGCCCATCCTCGCGATGGTGCTGTCGATCGTGCTGCTGATCGTCGGCGCGATCGCCTACACCACGTTGCCGGTCTCGGAATATCCGCAGGTGGTGCCGCCGACCGTCACCGTCACCACGCAATATCCAGGTGCCTCCGCGCAAACCGTGTCCGACACCGTCGCTGCCCCGATCGAGCAGCAGATCAACGGCGTCGAGGACATGCTGTATCTCTACAGCCAGGCGACCTCGAACGGGCAATTGACCATCACCGTCACCTTCAAGCTCGGCACCGATCTCGACAAGGCCCAAGTGCTGGTGCAGAACCGCGTTGCGATCGCGCAGCCGCAGCTGCCCGAGGAGGTGCAACGCAACGGCGTCGTCACGCAGAAGAACTCGCCCGACATCCTGCTCGTGGTGTTCATGCTGTCGCCGGACGATACGTTCGACCAGCTCTACATCTCGAACTATTCCCTGCTGCAGGTGCGCGACCAGCTGCTGCGGCTCGATGGTATCGGCGACATCACGATCTTCGGCGCTCGCGACTATTCGATGCGGCTGTGGCTCGACCCCGACAAGATCGCCAATCTCGGCATGACCTCGGGCGATGTGATCTCGGCGGTCCGGGCCCAGAACCTGCAGATCGCCGGCGGCCAGATCGCCGAGCCGCCGATCGCGGACCGCGCCTTTTCGCCGAACCTCGCCTTTACCGGCCGGCTCAAGGATGTCTCGCAATTCGAGAATATCGTGGTCAAGGCCGGCAGCGACGGCCGCACCGTGCGGCTGCGCGACGTCGCCCGGATCGAACTCGGCGCACTGGCCTATAGCACCAACAGCTTCCTGTTGAAGAAGTCGGCGGTGGCGATGCTGGTGACGCAGCGGCCGGGCTCGAATGCGCTGGCGACCTCCAAGGGCATCTATGACACCATGGCGAAGCTCAAGACGAGCTTCCCCAAGGGCCTCGACTACAACATCGGCTACAACCCGACGGAGTTCATTGCCCAGTCGATCCACGAGCTGATCAAGACCATCTATGAGGCGATGATCCTGGTGGTCGTGGTGGTGCTGGTGTTCCTGCAGGGCTGGCGGCCCGCAATCATCCCGATTATCGCGATCCCGGTGTCGCTGGTCGGCACCTTCGCGGTGATGGCCGCGCTCGGCTTCGGCATCAACAACCTCACTTTGTTCGGTCTCGTACTTGCCGTCGGCATCGTGGTCGACGACGCCATCGTGGTGGTCGAGAATGTCGAGCGACATCTCGAACATGGCCTGAGCCGGCGCGATGCCGCGCTCAAGACTATGGAGGAGGTCGGCGGCGCGCTGGTCTCGATCGCACTGGTACTGTGCGCGGTGTTCGTGCCGACGGCCTTCCTCGGCGGCATCTCCGGGCAGTTCTTCCAGCAATTCGCGGTCACGATCGCGGTCGCGACCGCGATCTCCTGCTTCTGCTCGCTGACGTTGTCGCCGGCACTGGCCTCGATGATCCTGGTTCCGCATGAGGACAAGCGACCGCCGGCGCGATGGAACGTGCTCGCGCGCGGCTGGTCTGCCTTTACCGGCGTGTTCAATCGCGTGTTCGATCGGTTGGCGCACGGTTATGGCGCCACCGCGTCATTTGTGATCCGCCACTCGGTGGTGATGCTGCTGCTTTATGTGGTCCTGATCGGCAGTGCCGGCTGGCTGCTCGCCACCACGCCTCAAGGCTTTATTCCCGCGCAGGACCGCGGCTACGTCATCGTGTCGGTGCAACTGCCCGGCGCGGCGTCGCTGACCCGCACCACCGAGGTTGTCCGCGAGATCGAGCGGATCGCGCTCGAGGTGCCCGGCGTGGTCCGCGTGCCGTCGTTTGCCGGCTTCTCCGGCGCGACGCGGACGCAGGCGAGCAACGCTGCGGCGCTGTTCCCGGTGTTCGACGAGCCGGAACTGCGGGCCAAGAAGGGGCAGAGCGCGACCTTGATCACCAACGAGCTGCGCAAGCGGCTGTCGGCAATCCAGGGCGCCTTCATCATCGTGATCCCGCCGCCCGCGGTGCCCGGCATCGGCACCGGCGGCGGCTTCGCGATGCGGATCCAGGACCGTCAGGGCCGCGGGTCGCAACTGCTTGCCTCCGCCACCGACGAACTCGTCGGCGCCGCGCGCAAGGCGCCGGGACTGACGTCGGTGTTCTCGCCCTACACCGCCAACACCCCGCAGGTGTTCGTCGATATCGACCGCGTCAAGGCGCAGAAGCTCGGCGTTCCCATCGCCAATGTCACCGACACGATCGAGACCTATTTCGGCTCGACCTATGTCAACGACTTCAACCTGTTCGGGCGCACCTATCACGTCACCGCGCAGGCCGATCTGCCGTTCCGCAAGGAGACCACCGACCTGGCGCGGCTGCGCACCCGCAACGCCAATGGCGACATGGTGATGCTCGGCAGCGTCGTGGACTTCAAGGACATCTCGGGCCCCGACCGCGTCGCGCGCTACAACCTCTATCCAGCCTCCGAGCTGCAGGGCGACACGCTGCCCGGCACCAGTTCGGCGACCGCGATCGACATCATGAAGCGGTTGGCCGACGAAACGCTGCCAAGCGGCTTCGCCTATGACTGGACCGACCTGTCCTATCAGCAGGTCAACGGCGCCAGTGCCGGCCTCTACGTATTTCCGATCTGCGTGCTGTTCGTCTTTCTCGTGCTGGCTGCGCAATATGGCAGTTGGACGCTGCCTTTCGCCGTGATCCTGATCGTGCCGATGTGCCTGTTCGCAGCCACCATCGGCGTTCGCATCATGGGGCAGGACGTCAACATCCTGACCCAGATCGGCTTCGTGGTGCTGGTGGGGCTGGCCGCCAAGAATGCCATCCTGATCGTCGAGTTCGCGCGCGATATCGAGTTGGAGGGCAAGCCGCGGCTGGAGGCGGTGATCGAAGCCTGTCGCTTGCGCCTGCGGCCGATCCTGATGACGTCGTTCGCCTTCATCCTCGGCGTGCTGCCGTTGGTGGTGTCGACCGGCTCAGGCTCGGAAATGCGCCAGGCCGTCGGCGTCGCCGTGTTCTTCGGCATGCTCGGCGTGACGCTGTTCGGCCTGGTCTTCACCCCGATCTTCTACATGGTGGTGCGCAACCTGGCCGAGGGGAAGAACGAGGCGAAGCCGGTTGAGACGACGGCGTCCGCGGCGGGGTGAGGTTGCCCGCGGACCTCTCCACCGTCATTCCGGGGCGCGCGAAGCGCGAGCCCGGAATCCATCAGGCCACGCGCTCTGCGGAGAAATGGATTCCGGGCTCGCGCCAAGAGGCGCGCCCCGGAATGACGAGGCAAGCCCATACCTTTGACTGATCGGAAATAGATGGGCAGACGCAGGGTTATAAAATAACGTCACGCCGATTTTTCCTGATAGAAACTGCTGGGAGAACATAAATGAAATCGGGATTGTTGTCGGGATTTCTGGCCGCCGTTGCTGCGTGCAGCCTGTTGCTTGCGGTGCCGGCGTCGGCGCAAGGCGTCAAGATCGGTGTCCTCAACGATCAGTCCGGCGTTTACGCCGATTACGGCGGCAAATATTCGGTCGAAGCCGCCAGGATGGCGATCGAGGATTTCGGCGGCGAGGTGCTTGGCCAGAAGGTCGAGTTGGTCACCGCCGATCACCAGAACAAGCCGGATCTCGCCTCTGCGATCGCGCGCCGCTGGTATGACGCCGATGGCGTCGACATGATCACCGAGCTGACGGCGTCGTCGGTGGCGCTGGCGGTCCAGGATCTGTCGAAGGAAAAGAAGAAGATCGACATCGTGGTCGCCGCGGCGACGTCCGCCATCACGGGCAGCGCCTGCTCGCCCTATGGCTTCCACTGGGCCTTCGACACCCATGCGCTTGCAGTCGGCACCGGCGGCGCGCTGGTGAAGGCGGGCGGCGACACGTGGTTCTTCCTCACCGCCGACTATGCGTTCGGCTACGCGCTGGAAAAGGACACCAGCGAGATCGTCACCGCCGCCGGCGGCAAGGTGCTCGGATCGGTCCGTGTGCCGCTGAACTCGTCGGACTTCTCATCCTTCCTGCTGCAGGCGCAGAGCTCGAAGGCGAAGATCGTCGGTCTCGCCAATGCCGGCCAGGACACCACCAACTCGATCAAGCAGGCCGCCGAATTCGGCATCGTCAAGCAGGGCCAGAAGCTCGCCGGCCTGCTGATGACGCTCGCCGAGGTTCACGGGCTCGGGCTCGAGGCGGCGCAGGGCCTGGTGCTGACCGAGGGGTTCTATTGGGACCATGACGACAAGAGCCGCGCCTTCTCCGAGCGCTTCTTCAAGCGCACCGGGCGGATGCCGAGCATGATCCATGCCGGCACCTATTCGGCGACGCTGAGCTATCTGAAGGCAGTGAAGGCCGCCGGTACCAAGGACACCGAAGCTGTAACCAGGAAGCTGAAGGAGCTTCCGGTCGACGACGCCTTCGCGCAGGGCAAGGTGCTGGAGAACGGCCGCATGGTGCACGACATGTATCTTTTCGAGGTCAAGAAGCCCTCGGAGTCGAAGAAGCCGTTTGATTACTACAAGCAACTCGCCGTGATACCCGGCGATCAAGCTTTTCCCAGCGCCAAGGACAGCGGCTGCCCGCTGACGAAGTAAAGTGAAGCGTCATTCCGGGGCGATGCGAAGCATCGAACCCGGAATCTCGAGATTCCGGGTTCGGTCCTACGGACCGCCCCGGAATGACGTGCGAGAGATTATCTTCGCGGGTCGTAAATTTTGGGCGGCGTCAGCCGTGCACCAACCGCCATACCGCGCCGCCGATCGCCCCGATCCACAGCGCCACGACCGCAAGCCCCTGGATGGCGAATCCCCTGCCACGCTTTGCCACCGCCTCGCGATAGCCGATGAAGTAGACGATGCGGCCGATGATCCAGATCGCGCCGAGTGCCGCCGCGGCAGCGTCGCCAACGTAGATCGCGAACAGCCAGAGTGATGGCAGGAAGGCCGGCATCCATTCCAGCGTGTTCATCTGAATGCGGTAGATGCGCTCGAAATCCGGATTGCCCGTGGTCGCCGGCAGCTTGACGCCGTAACGCACGCGGGCGCGCGACACCTCGGTCGAGGTGAACAGATAGAACGCGATCGCAAGGCAGGTGATGATGGCCGTGGTGTGGTACATGTCAGGCGCCCCTCGTTGTTGTTCTTAGTATCCGGTCATTTCAATATAGCCAATTCCGGCGTGGCTACCTGTAAAGCGGATCGGGCCTTCCCAATAGGGAAAGCTGGTGCCCATCCAGCTCTTCGGATTGAGCGGCGTGGTCTCGATCGCTAGGCCACGCGCAGGCAGGTTCACGTGCCATGAGGTCGGCAGCTTGCGGCCATCGATCTCGGTGGTGGCCGTTGGGGTGATGCTGTTGCCGGCGGCGGCGATCTCGGTCGAGCGGCCGTCGGACGTGATCCAGTTGCCGAACAGGCTTTCCCGGCCGTCTGTCTGGCGCAGCCGGTACAGCATCAGCTTTTCGTCGTTGGGCAGATGCAGCGAGAACCAGTCCCAGCCGGTCTGGTCGGGCGCCAGCGGTTGGCTGCTCCATTCGCGATCCATCCAGGCGCGGCCGGTGACATCGACCGGCTTGTCGTCGACGGTGATGCGGCCGGACGCCGCGAAGAACGGCTGGCTGTAATAATAGGACGCCTGTCCGCGATCGGATTTGCGGCTGTAGCCGTGGTTGCCTTGCAACACCAGCGAGCGATCCGCCTTCAAGCGCAACGCGTAGCTGAAATCGGCGGCTGAGGCCTTGAGCTCAAGGGGCGCGACGGTTGCTGCGTTGGATGGGTCGGCGGCGGCGCGCATCTCCCAGGCGTCGATCCAGGCGTGCAACGGCGCGGCTTCGACGCCGGCCTGACCGACGCCGCCACGCGCCAGCGTCTCGCCAAAGCGATGCGTCGTGGCGCTGGTGACGGCGGCGTGGCCCATCCAGACCTGCTGATTGGCCCAGCCTTCGACCGGCAGGCCCGGCTTCATCGCCTGCCGGAACAGCGTCCATTGCGCGCCATAGGCTGCGCCATTGGTGTCGGCAAGATTCGCGGTCACGTACCACCACTCGATCCGGAAGTCCGGATGTGGACCGTGATCGGGCGGAAACACGAGTTGCCTGCCCGGTGTGACCGTCGCAAATCCTTCGGCGCTCTCGCCAAGGCCGGCAAAGCCCTGCGCGAAGCTTTTCCCGCCAAGAGCAAGCGCCAACGCGCCGCCGGCAAAGGCGCGCCGAGTGATGAGGCGGCTAGCGCTCATTGGCAAAAATCCTGATCAGGGCGGCCGGCTGCATGCGGGCCAGTCTAGCGACCGGGAGCGCGGCCGCACAGAGCGCGGCGACAAGCGCCACCGCCAGCAGCTCGATCAGCTGCAGCGGGAACACGTGGAACGGCAGCCGCCAGCCGAACGCTCTGACGTTGACAATCGCAAGCAGGCACCAGGCGACCAGCAGGCCGAGCGGTAGCGCAAACAGCGCTGTTATCAGTGCGACCGACATGGTCTTCAACAGCTCGAGTGCGGCGAGCCGTCGCCGCGTCAGGCCGATCGCCCACAGCGGAGCAAGCTGCGGCAGCCGTGAATTGGCGAGCGTGAGCAGGCTGGTCAGCAGCGCGATGCCGGCGACGCCGAGCGTGAAGGCGTTGAGCGCTGCGGTGACCGAGAAGGTGCGGTTGAATATCCGTTTCGACTCCGCCTTCATCGTCGCCTGGTCGGCGACGTTGCGGTCGTCGAGGCCGAATTTGTCCTGCAGCGCTGCGATCAGCGCCGGGATATTGTTCCGCGCCACGCGCAGGCCCATTCGCGTCAGCGGCACTTGCGGGAAGCGCCGCGTCAGCGCGTCAAAGTTGACCGCGATCTGGCCCTTGGGATTGCCGTAATCGGCATAGATGCCGACGATCTCGAGCGGCCAGTTGCCGCCGGGGGCCGGCACTTCGATCCGGTCACCGAGGCTAAGCTTCATCCGCCGCGACAGTTGCTCGCTGACGAGACAAGTATCACCGGGGCGCAGCCTGACCCATGCGTTTGGGGCCTGCTCGAGCAACGGCCAACTGTCGCGATAGGTCGCGTGATCGGGCAGGCCGAGCACCTCGATCGGTGTATCAGCGAATTGCGTTTCGGCGCGGCCGCCGGGCAGGATTGCCTCGACCTCGGGACGGTCGCGCAGCCACGCCTTGATTTGCGTGGCCTGCGTGTCGCTTGCGGCACTGACATAGACGTCGGCGGCGAGCCGGCCATCGAGCCAGACCAGGAAGGTGCGGCTAAAGCTGTCCACCATGGTGCCGACGCCGACATTGACGGCGAGCGCGAGCAACAGCGCCATCAGCGCCAGGGACAATCCGGAGAGTTGCTGCCGGCTGTCGGCCCAGAACCAGATGCCGACCGGTTGTCGCGCGCTGCGTTCGCCGAGCGCCAGCGCAATATTCAGAATCATCGGCAGGATCAGCGCGGCGCCAAGCATGATCGCGGCGAGCACGGCAAAGCCTGCGATCAGGGAATCGCCGAACCAGATCAGCCCCGCGGCGATCGCGAACACGACGAGGGCCGCGGCGCTCTGGAACTTGAGCCAGCGCCGCTGCGCCTGCTGCCAGGCCTGCGGCTGCGCCGTCGTCAACACCGGCATTCGAATCGCCTTGGTCAGGCTCACAGCGGCCGCCGCGAGCGCGCCCACAATGCTGATGACGATTCCGGCGAGCCACCATGCCGGCTTGAGCGAAAGCTGGCCGGGGATTTGCGCGCCATAGAGCCCCCGCAGCGACGCGGCGACGTCGGGCAGCAAGGCTGCCGCAATGACATATCCGCAGACCAGCCCGATCAAGCCGGCGACCAGCGCCAGCGACACCAGTTCAATCACCAGCACGGTGTTGAGCATCCGCGCCGAGACACCGCAGGCGCGCAACGTGCGCAGCATCGGCAGCCGCTGCTCGAAGGCAAGCCCGATTGCCGAGTTGACGATGAACAGGCCGACAAAGAACGACAGCAGGCCGAACGCGGTGAGGTTGAGATGAAAACTGTCGGTCAGGCGTTCGAGATCGCTCTCCGCGCTCGGCTCGACCAGGCGGAGCTTGTCGCCGGCGGCAGCGTCCAGCGACGCCCGTGGTGCTTTCGATTTTCCGATCAACAGCCGCGAGACCTGGTCGGGCAGCTTCAGGATGGTTTGCGCGATTCCGATATCGACGACCAGCACGCCGGGTGCGAGCTCCGGCTGTACGCGCAGCGGCGGCAGCGTGATGCCGTTGGCCTGTGCGCTTGCGCCTTCGCCGAGCGCGAGATCGCGCAGTGTCTCCGGCGCCACTAGCATCTCGCCGGGCGGTGCGACGAAGGATTGCAGGCTACCGCGCGCGAGCGCCGGCGCACTGCCGACCTCGGCGGGCAAGGTCACCGGCTCGACGCCGAGCAGGCGGTAGCTGCGCCCGTCGATCTGGACGCGGCCCTCGAGCATCGGCGACACCGGCCAGCCGGCGCGCCGCAAATCGACGAACAGCTTTTGCGGGAACGTCGCGCTGTCCTTGCTCACCAGCATCGCGGTGCGCGAACCGCCGAAGGTCGCGGCGGCGCGGTCGTAGGCGGTGCGCGCCTGCTGGTTCAATGCCTGCACACCGCTCCACAGCGCGGTGGCCGAGATCAACCCGATCAGCAAGGTGGCGAGCTGCATCGGATGCCGCCGCCAGTGGCTGAGCAGCACGGCGAGCACCCACAACACGCGCCTCACGCGATCACCCCGGCATGCAAATTGACCCGGCGGTCGAGCGTCGCGGCCAGCCGCGCGCTGTGGGTGACCATCAGGAAGCCGCAGCCGGTGCGAACAACCAGATCGCGCGCGAGCCGCAGCACCTCGTCGGCGGTGTCCTCGTCGAGATTGCCGGTCGGCTCGTCCGCCAGCAGCAACAGCGGCTTCGGCGCCAGTGCGCGACCGATCGCGACGCGCTGCTGCTGGCCGCCGGACAATTGCTCGGGATAGCGCTTCAGCAGCGGGGCGAGGCCAAGCCGGTCGACCAGTTCGTCATGCCATGCCGGATCGTGCCGGCCGGCGATGCGCGACTGGAAGATGAGATTATCCGCGACCGTCAGGCTCGGGATCAGGTTGAATTGCTGAAACACAAGGCCGAGCCGGTCACGGCGCAATTCGGCGCGACCGGCGTCGCTCAGCCTGGAGACCAGCGTGTCGGCGAGCCTGATCTCGCCGCTGTCGGCGGCGTCGAGGCCTGCGATCAGATGCAGCAGCGTGCTCTTGCCGCTGCCGGATTCGCCTGTCAGCGCCACGCTCTCGCTCGCTCCGATGGCAAGATCGACGCCGCGCAGCACGGCGACATCTTCGCTCGCCGTGCGGTAGCTCTTGGTCAGGCCTGTGACGCGGAGCACGGCGGTGGTCTGGTCAGGCGAAGCGATGGCCGGGCCTCACTGTGGCTTCTGGTACTTCAGGACGAATTCGTCGATTGGTACCGGCGCCTTGAAGACGGGAATGTCCCTGGGGTCTTCGGCATGATGCAGGAAATCGCCCTCGGCGGCCAGCTTGAAGCCGGCGGCCTCGACCTCCTGCTTCAGCGTGCTTTCCTCGATCCGGTGCAGCGTCTTGGCGACGCTGGTGCCTTCGCCTGATTTGGCGGAGTGGTCCGCGATGACGAGGAAGCCGCCGGGCTTCAGCGCGGCGAACATCTTCTTGTTCATCGCGGCGCGATCGACCTCCATGTAAGTGATGTCGTGATAGGCGAAGAAGAAGGTGATCATGTCGAGGTTCGTCGCCTCTGGCGGGATCGGGTCGTCGAAGTTGCGCACCACATGCACCACGTTCTTCATGGCCGGCTTCTGCGCGCGGGTATCGAACTTGTCCTTGACAAAGCGCTCGATCACGGCGGCCGAGTCCTGCGCGTAGACCTTGCCCGAGGGGCCGACGGTGCGTGCCAGCAATTCGGTGCTGTAGCCGGCGTTGGCTTCCACGTCGAGGATCGTCATGCCCGGCTTGACGCCGGCAAAGGCCAGCATCTTGGCGGGCTGGCGTCGCTGATCGGCCTGGCGGTCGGCATCGCTGCGGTCGGGCGCGGCGACGATCGCCGCATAATCCGGGTTCGCGGCGTCTTGCGCGTGGACGCCTTGCACGACGAGCAGCGCGATGGCTGCGAGCGCGGTGCTCAAGGCCGCGCGACGAATAGATCTGTTCATGAAAATACCCCGGACTTTGACTGTCCTGAGCATAGCAGCCGGGTCATGCCAGATCACCGTTTCAATGACGGCGCGACGCGATCGTGATCGGTCGCCGCGGGCGCAAAACCGTGGCCCGGAATTCCGTGGCGAAAGCCGCTCGCCCCGCGGAAATGCGGTGTTGCGTTGCGCGGCGAGGCGTGGCTAGCATCCCCGACAGGGCCGATCTCACAGAGCCCATAACGATACGACGGGGAGCCAGACATGACCGCACAACCGACGCCTGGGAAGACCCCCGAGGGTGCCTGGAAGATCACCTTCCTGCTGTTCCTGTTCATGGTGGTGAACTTTGCGGACAAGATCGTGGTCGGGCTTGCCGGCGTGCCGATCAAGACCGAGCTCGGCATCACCCAGGAGCAGTTCGGTGACCTCGGGTCGTCCTTTTTCTATCTGTTCTCGATCTCGGCGATCGTGGTCGGCTTCATCGTCAACCGCGCGTCGACGTGGTGGGTGCTGCTGATCATGGCGGTGATCTGGTCGCTGGCGCAATTTCCGATGGTTGGGACTGTCAGCCTCACGACGCTGACGATCTGCCGAATCATCCTCGGCGCCGGTGAAGGACCGGCGGCGGCGGTTGCCATCCACGCCGTTTACAAATGGTTCCCCGATGAGAAGCGCGCGTTGCCGACCGCGATCCTGTCACAGGGCTCGGCCTTCGGTGTGATCCTTGCGATGCCCGCTCTGGGCTGGATCATCGGCAGTTACAGCTGGCATCTGGCCTTCGGTGCACTCGGCATCGTCGGCCTTCTTTGGGCTGCCGTCTGGTTCGTGCTCGGTAAGGAAGGGCCGCTGGTGCCGGTCACTGTGGCGGTCGCCGACGAGCCGCGGATTCCCTATTGGAGGCTCCTGACGTCGCGCACTTTCATCGGCTGCGTCGCTGCGACCTTTGGTGCCTATTGGGCGCTTTCGCTCGGGCTCACCTGGTTCACATCCTTTATCATCGAAGGGCTGGGCTTCAACCAACAGCAGGCCACCTACGTCTCCATCCTGCCCTGGGTCTTCGGTGCGGTGGTCGTGATCCTCACCGGCTGGATATCGCAGTCGATGCTGTCGCGCGGCTTCACCACCCGCGGCGCGCGCGGTGTGCTTGGCTCGGTCCCGCTGATTGTCGGTGGCTGCATTCTCGCTACGCTGCCGCTTGTCGCGCCCGGTTGGCTGATGATCGCGCTGCTGGTGGTTGGCTCCGGACTATGCGGTTCGATCTACGTGGTCTGCGCGCCGATGCTCGGCGAGTTCACGCCGGTGTCGCAGCGCGGCGCAATTATTGCGATCTACGGTGCGTTGTACACGACTTCCGGCATCCTGGCGCCGAAGGTGATGGGAAACGTGATCCAGCATGCCGGCACACCGATGGCTGGCTACATGACAGGCTTCTCCATCAACGCCGCCATCATGGCCTGCTCGGGTGTGATCGGCCTGCTGCTGCTATGGCCCAACACCGAGCGGGCGCGGCTGACAGGCGAACCTGCCGTGCAGCCGAAATTCGCGTAAGGCGATGGCGCAGTACCGGCTCCATTGCATCGGCGCCTCCTGCAATTCCTGCAAGCTGGCGCTCTATCTCAATTGCGCCGGCCTCGACCGGGAGTCGGTGGGGGTCGACCTTGCCGGCGGCGAGACCCGGGATAGCTTGCGCTGACCTCGACCAGTCGATCTCCTTGGGGAACGATCAACGTGGTGCGTTCGCCGGCAAATCTGAATTCCGATCTCGCGCGCACCTTCCAGCGCGGCACCACCACCGTCTGGGTATTGCTTGCCGCGATGACGATGTTCGCGTGTCGCGCGAACGCGCAGAGTTGTTCGGTCTCTGCCGCCGCCGGCAATTACGGTTCGGTCAACATTCTATCCGGTGGTACCACCGATACGACGTCGTCGTTCACCGTCAATTGTACGGGGTGCCTTTCGCCATTGGGCTGCACCTACAACGTATGCGTCCAGTTTGACCAAGGGTCGCCCAACAGCAATTCCTCGATCCGGTACATGGGGAGCGGGGCCAATACAATTCAGCATGAACTCTATTCTGACGCCGCACGGACCCAGGTCTGGGGCTCCTGGGGTTATGGAACCTCCCAATACGGCGCGGCGGGAGTCAGTCTCAATTTGACCATTCCCCTTCTCTCCAACGCTTCTCATAATTTCACCGTCTATGGTCGAATCAAAGCCGGGCAACAAACAGCCGTTCCGGGAACCTATACCTGGAACACGACCTCGCCCGCGCTTGCCGGGGCTGCATACCTTCTTGCTAGTCCAAACTGTTCGGCCAACCCGGGAAATTTCGTCAATGCCGGTTCGTCGCCCTGGGTGGCCACCATCCTGGCGAACTGCAATCTGTCGGCCACTCCCCTCAACTTTGGAAGCGCATCGCTGCTGACATCGAACGTGGATGCGGTCGCAACGCTCACGGTTCAATGCACCAACACAACCCCCTATTCGATCGGCCTGGACAGCGGAGCCAACGCGAGCGGCAGTCAGCGCCGAATGCTCAACGGTGCATCGAACCACATCAGCTATAATCTCTATACGGATGCCGCGCGTTCTGCGGCCTGGAGCACAACAACATCGGCGTCCAGTTGCACAAATGGAGCGGGGACCTGCGTGCTTGGGACCGGCACCGGCTCCAATCAGAATGTAACCGTCTATGGGCGCGTGCCCCCTCAGGTCGTGCCCGCGGTCGGAACCTATTCAGACACGGTCATAGCAACGATCACGTTCTAGACGTGATCCGGAAGAATCACGCGGAACGGGCCGTCAGCGGCACACAACCGATGCAATCTGAACCTGCTCGCCTGGTCGCGCGGTGAACGGGAATTCCGCACCACATGAGCCGTCGGGTGTTTCAATCGACGCGCGATTGGTGTCTCCGAGGTCCCTGATGAATGCCTGGCCATCATACCCCACGATGAATTCATTGCCGCCGTCGATTCGGCCTCTGGCTCCGGCCGGCACAAACCGCCCGTCAGGCCGTACGAAGGTGACAAGGGCAGACGAGCGGTCACTGCGGACCTGAAATTTAACCAGTGTTCCGGCGCGGTCGGCCGGGGTGACAACCTCGTGCGTGCTCTCGATCTCGGCATCGACGGGAAGATTGACCGGATCGACCTCGATCTTGTTTGTCTGATAGGCGCGAAGTGTGGGGACCAGCAGCATGCCCTGGGAATCGGTCACGCCGGCGGGACGGTTTTCGTGGAGAACCGTCACCCCGGGAACTCCGACGTTGACGACCGCAAATCCATCGTCGACCCAGTTTGAAAGAAATACGTCACCGCCCATCGAGGTAATCGACCCGCGCAATTCCAACGCGGCGCTGGTGCCTGAATTGGTCTGACTGACACCCGCCTGGATCATTCCGTAGTTCGATCGGTAAGACACGGCTGCCAGACGATCGGTCATTGCCCCGTCGGCTTCACGCACGCGCCAGCCGTAGCTGCCAGGTTCGGGCCCGAGCGATTGAACCGCATCGACACTGCCGGTGATACCGCCTGGTCCCCTGGAGACCCCGGTCGAGACCGAAGCCTGCGGGCCGATCGGAATAGTCAATCCGGCAAATACTCCCGTGTTTTTTGTGGTTCCAAAATCACGGAATATGGTCGCGAAAGCGGATGCGTTGAACGGTAATGAGCGTGTGACGGTCGCCGTCGCAATATTCGAAAGCGTTCCGGAACAGTCCAGCAAATGAATGAAGCTCGCGCTCACATTGGTTTTTTCGTCAAGAGGAAGCGGTGGGCTGAACGTAATTCGGTCGAGCGCAAGCGGCGGCCGAGCGCTGGTGTAAATCGCAGCGTTCGCCGCTGCGGTACTGCTGGCCGGCAGCGCCGCGAAGTAGCTGGGCGATAGATAATTGAAAAACCCGGAATAGTTTTGCAGCGGATTCAACGTGTAAATCGAGAGCCGGGCGGTTGTCGAAGCGAGATCTTCGTACGACCCGAACGTGTGCTGGGAGCTCGCCGAGATGCTCAATCCAAACAAGCGGGTCTCGTAAAAGAAATAGGTCTGGAGTCCTGAATTTCCGTTGCCGGTGCTCGCCGACAGGGCCGCACCGGCTACTCCGAAGGCTCCCGTTCTGATAACCGCCCCGGCTCCGCCATTCGCAAGACCGGAAGCAGCCTCGACGTGGCCTTCCAGTGTCATCCAGTCGAAGATCCCACGGCGCAGAGTTGCCGAACCAATCGGCGAATTCACATAGACATCCGTATCCGAGCCATAAGAGAGGCGAGGTAATCCGGCTTCCACCGACCATGCCGTCAGTTCCGGGGCCAGCAGATTCGAGGACGCATAAAACGGTGACGTCGATCTTGTTTCATGACCAGCAGCATCGCGTATCACCAACTCGGCGCTACCGGAGCCGGAAATGAGCGGAACGTTATTTACACTGAAAGGACCCGCGGCCACTTCCTGGGTAAAGGTCTTCATGTTGTTGACGTACACATCGACTGTCGAGGGCACCGCCGCGCTGCCGCCCAGGGAAGGAAGCGGCATGGTGACGAGGTCGGGTCGCAGCAGGAAGTTGCTTTGTGCCTGAAACCCGCCGATCCGAACCGGACGCGACCATGCGAGGCCGCCGTTGATGGTGTCACCTGCGACATAGGTGATCATCCTCTGTTGATCGGAATATCGAAACGAGGTGTCGAGCCTGACGAAATCGGTCGGTCGACCGGGACCGGAGCGAACGATCGCCGATTGTTGAAATGTGCCGTAGGGCGAAAACACCCGGCCGTCGAGAGTCAAGGAATTGCCGTTGGAAGCGTAAAAGCTGCGCACGTCGCTGGAAGAGCTCAGCAAATCGTAGTTCAGGACACTTCCCCAGGCGGCCTGCGTTCGAACCAATGATGCGGCAGGTGCTCCGCTCAGGTCGAAGGTTTGACCGATGCGATATCGGTTATCCACCGTGATTCGAATGGTCTGGGTGCGTTCCAGATAATCGTAGGATACGGTCGGAATATCGTCGAGCGGGACGATTTCATCCGGATTGTGAGACCCGCTGAGACGAAGGCCGATTTCCTTCAGTTCCTGCGGCGTAGCTCCGATTCGATTTTGATCAAGAACGACGAAGCTCGCGATCATCTTGATGGAAGCGCCGTTGATGACGACGTCAAGCTGCAGGTTTTTCCGCTCCTCGTCGGCACGCGATGGACTCGAGCTAACCACGGCTCCGACCACGGCCACCATAAGAGCGGCAATGATCCTATTGCAGACCATCTGACGACTGGGCGATCGCACTCACTGGACCCTTGTTGCTCTCCGCCACAATCGACATGGATCCCCTGACGTCAAAGCCCGCCGGATGGCTCGGCAATATCCAGCTTTTGGCGGACTGCCCGAGGACATAACCCGCCAGACCGTTTCCGTATGAAATCGTCGCTCCCGCCGAGTTGCGGACTCGCAACGACGCAATACGCAGGTGCTCGCTTCCGGCGTTGCTTGCGGTCAGAACCAGCTTGTTAGCCTCACGCCGCAGCGTCCAGGAGACGCTGGCGGGTCGAAATTCGCGGGCCCGAAAGAAAACCGGGATCGATTGCCGTATCAGGACATTGACCGACCGGTTTTGCTGCCTGACGGCGCTTGGCAACTGATCCACGATGACACGATAGTTTTCCTCAGCCGCTACCGGCTGCTTCGATACCCGGACTATTCGCACCACGTAATCGGTTCGCGGCGCCAGGGTGACCGATGGTGGCGAGGCGACAACGTCGGTTGCCGGTTCGAATACATCGTTGCCGTTCGACTGCGACCATCGAACGACCCGCGTTTGCACGACAGCCTCGACGTCGTCGTCATTGCGAAGGGTCAGAACGCCGGCCGCGACTGGCGCGCCAAGTTCAAGCAGCACCGGCTCGACATGGAGTTGGGCGGCCAGCGAAGGCCGAAGAATGAGGCATACCCCCGCGGCTACCCACCAGAGCCTGCTTTTGACTGTCATCCGATGCTCTCTCTCTATGCACGCGGCCAATTTGCCCGGTCGTCGAATGATAGCCTTCTGACCCGGATTGCCTCTGGTCAGAATGTGATCGTCATCGTGACCGTGTCGGTGTAGGTGCCTGGTGGAGGAGCGGTCGCCGTGGTTGGGACGACGCCGTAGATATTGACGGTTTGGGCGGCGCCGTTGCCGGTTCCGAGAAAGCAATCGCCGGCTGTCGTACAGGTGGTCGAGTTGGTCGCGGTAGACCAGGGCAACGTATGTGCCGCGTCAACGTACAGATTGTAGCTGAGAAAGTTGGCTCCGCTGATCATGCGACGCTGGCTGCCGGATGCGTTCGAACCATTGTCCATCGCGATCGAGTAGGGACTTCCGCCGGTGCAGGTGACCGATACCGTTGAACTTCCATTGACGGCTGTCGTGATCAAGGTGGTTCCGGATGTCGACGCAAAGATGAGCGTCGCTGGATTGATCGTGCAGGCCGCGGTGATGACGATCGAAACGCTCAGGGTCGCCGTTGAGGTGCCGGCCTGGGCCACAACAGGCCCTGTCGCAAAAAGGCAGGCGACAATGCCCATCAAGACGATCGACGGCGACGAGCGACGATACCGTCTCGCGCGCAGGGGGAATTTGAATGGCTGCTTCATGTCGAGCTGCCCAAAAACAATAACGGAATCTAAACTGTGACGACCGTTATGGTTAACGTCAGCGGTGAAGATTAGGTATACGCTTTGCTGTCTCCAGCAGGCGGTCCTTATAAGATTTTATGATGCCATCAGAAACGATGATGCCACAGAAATTGGCTCGGAGAGCCAGCCGGGATTGAACGATCCAGGGGATGGAAAACCGGGTGACAGGCGTCAGTTTGCGGCGGTTGTCCTGCGCGATCTCTAGTTCAGCATCCCCTGCGCGCCGCGCACGAGCTTGCCCGGCCTTGCGCCGGTGGCCTTGCCCTCGCGCTGCGTCACCGCGCCGGACACGATCGTCGCGTCGTAGCCGTCGACCTGCTGCAGCAGGCTGCGGCCGCCGACCGGGAGGTCGTAATGCACCTTCGACGGATGCAGATGCAGCCGGTCGTAATCGATTACGTTGACGTCGGCTTGAATCCCGGCGGCGATTACGCCGCGGTCGGTGAGCCCGACCGAGAGCGCGGTCTTCCGCAATTGCACCGCCGCGCGTGATCGCGACTGCCCCGCCGCGCTTATTCCCACAGCATCGTTGCCTCAAATCTGGCGTTGACGCCCCGAATTCACTGATGTCATGATTATGACATGAGTGCAGTCAAGCGACATAGCTCCGGTCTGCGGGATGAATACGCGGCGTTGACGCGCCAGCGCATCGTGGCGGCCTTTGTCGCCTCGCTCGAGGAGGGCGCCGCCGACGATGTTCCGATGTCTGATGTCGCTAGGCGCGCCAAGGTCGCGGAACGCACCATCTACCGGCACTTCAAGACCCGCGCGGACCTGCTCGCCGCCGCGGGCGAGTGGATCGAGGACAACGTCTTTGGCTACGTCCCGTTCAGCTCGCCGGACGAACTGCCCGACATCTTTCGCAAGCTTTGCAAGCGGTTCGATCGTCATCCCCATCTTGCGCGTGCCATCGCGCTCACCCGTGTCGGCCGCGCCATGCGCGTCGACTTCCGGCGCCGCCTGATTGCACGCCATCACGAGGCGATGGCGCCGCTGACCCGGCACCTGACGCCGAAGGAGGTCCGCCAGGCAGAGGCGCTGGCGGCTTATCTGAACAATGCGCTGGCCTGGAACGCGCTGCGCGAGGATTTCGGCATGTCCAGCGCCGAGATATCAGATGCGATCGAATGGGCGCTGACCACGCTGCTGAAAGACGTTCGCCGCCGTGACGCGCTCGCCGCGCGAGAGGTCGCTCAAGGCAGCGGCCAATCGTCCCGCAAGCGCGCGGCGGCACGAAAGAAAACCAGCGTAAGCGCAGGATGACGACCATGGCATCTGCAAGCTCGATCCCGGACGACCTGCTGATCAACGCAGCCGATGAGATCCGCATCCGGCAGGATCTGGTGCTGACGGCGCTTGGCCGCCGTCCGGCCGATCGCGCCTTGCGGGTCGGGCGGCTGCTCGATGTTCATAGCCGCAGCTGGAGCGAGGATCAGGAGATCGTCTTCAAGGGCCGCCGCATCGCCTGGGTCGGGCCGGCCGGCAGCTATCCCGGCGAGGTCCGCGAGCGGGTGCACCGGCCGAATCTTTCGGCCGTTCCGGGCTTCGGCGAGGTGCACAAGCACATCGAAAGCTCGCATCTGACGCCGGAATGGGAGGCGGCGCTGGTGCTGCCGCGCGGCAATACCTGGACCTGCGAGGCCAGCCACGAATTCTCCAACGTCAACGGCGCGCGCAATCTCGAATTCTGGTTCGAGGCCCGCCGGCGCGGCTCGCCGTTGAAGATCTTTCCGCAGCCCGGCTCCGCCGTACCGCCCACCGCCTATGAGTGGGGCGGCGGCTGGTATGGCGGCAAGGAGCAGGCCGGCTTCATGGCCGAAAGCCTGATGGTGACCGGGCTCGACGAAGTGATGGACTGGCCGGCGGTGTGGAATCCGGACAACCCGTCTTACAAACGGATCTGGGCCATGATCGAGGCGACCTTTGCGGCGCGCGGCGTTGTCGAAGGGCATGCGTCGGGCCTGCGCGACCTGCCGTCGATCAACGCCTTCGCCGCGGCGGGGCTCGCCTCCGACCACGAGGTGCAGACGCCGGAGGAAACCTGGGACAAGCTGACGCGCGGTCTGTTCATCGAATTGCGCGTCTACGCCATGGCTGAGATCGTCGCCTGGTTGCTCGCGAAGGGGCTGCAGGACTGGTCGCAGATCGCGTTCACTACCGACGACCGCAGCGCCAGCCACACGCTGGAGCAGGGCGCGACCGACCACAATGCGCGGGTCGCGATCGAGGCCGGCCTTGCGCCCGAGATCGCGATCCAGTGCCTCACCATCAATCCAGCGCGGCACATGCGTCTCACCCCCTATGTCGGCAGCCTGTCGCCCGGACGGTTCGGCGACGTCGTGCTGCTGTCTGACGTCGGCAAGCTCGGCATTGCCGAGGTCTGGGCTGACGGTGCCCCTGTGTCGGACGGCACGCGTTACATCGGCCCTGTGCCGGAGATTCGATGGCCCGACTGGGCGACGAAGACGGTCAACGTCAATCGCAAGATCGAGCCGCAGGATTTTGCGATTGCCGCGGAGCCCGGGCGCGAGACCATGAAGGCGGCGGTGATCCGGCCGTTCCACTGGCATCCCGATTTCTACACGCTCGATCTGCCGGTGCGCGACGGCGCCGTGCAGCGGGATGAGAGCGAGGCCATCACCAAATTCGCCATCGTCGATCGCTTTTCCGGCGACGGCCGCGTCTCGAAGATGTTCTGGCGCGGTTGCGGACCGCGTACGCCGGATTCTGCCGTCGCCTGTTCGGTCGCGCACGACAAACACAACATCTGGGTCGTCGGCTCCTCCGATGCCGCGATGGCCAAGGCGGTCAATGCGCTCGTCGAATTGCAGGGCGGCTGGGCGCTGGTGCGCGAGGGAGAGCTCGCCGCCACGGTGCGCTTCGAGGTTGGCGGCCTGATGAGTTGCCGTTCCGCCGAGGCGCTGGATGCCGACATGCAGGCTCTCTACGCCGAGGGACGCAAGGTCGACTGGATGTACGAGCCGACCTTCCGGCCGCGCTGGTATCCGGGATTTCCCGAGCGACTGATGTTCGCGACCCTGACCTGCGCGCCGTGGAGCTGGGTGTTGGTTGCGCCATGCGAAGCGGCGCCGCTCGGCTTTATCAACGTGCAGACCGGCCAGGCGCATCCGGTGGTGTGGTGACGGCATCAATCGGAGCAGTGGGATGAACGAGATCACATCGCAGCCGCTGGCCTCCGATCAGGCCGCGCCAAAACCCGTCGCCGCAGGCGCGCTCGACGGCTTCTTCCGCCTGAGCGAACGCGGCACCAGTGTCGGGCGCGAGGTGATGGCGGGTGCGACCACCTTCGCGGCGATGGCCTATATCATCGCGGTGAACCCGGCGATCATGTCCAATGCAGGAATGGATCGCGCCGATCTGGTCAGCGCCACGGCGCTCGCGGCGATCTTTGGCTGCGTGCTGATGGGGCTGTCGGCCAATCTGCCGCTCGCGGTGGCGCCGGCGATGGGCTCGAACGTGATCTTCACCTATGTGATCGTGAAGCAGATGGGTATGCCCTGGCAGGGCGCGCTGGCCATGGTCGCCTTCACCGGCGTGCTGTTCCTGATCCTGAGCCTTTCCAGGCTGCGCGAACGTGTCGCCAGGGACGTTCCGGAGGCGCTGAAGATCGGCATTCAGGCCGCGGTCGGCACGCTGATCGTCTTCATCGCGCTTCGTGGCGCAGGTTTCGTGGTGCAGAGCCAATCGACCTATATTGCAATGGGATCGTTGCGTAACCCGGCAGTCCTGTTGACGCTGGCCGGTTTGCTGTTCACGCCGGTTCTGGTGGCGCTGCGCGTTCCCGGCGCGCTCATCCTGTCGATCGCAGCCCTCACCCTGATCGGTTTGTTCGTTCCCGCCGCCAACGGCAAGATGGTGACGTCGGTGCCATCAGCCATCATGTCCTGGCCACGATGGCCGACCTCGACCTTTATGGCGCTCGATGTCGGTTACCTCTTCTCCCACTTTGTGGTGACCTTGCCGCTGCTGTTCTATTTCCTCTGCGCCGAGTTCTTCTCGACGCTCGGCACGCTGATCGGCGTGACCGGCGCGGCCAATCTGCGCCGGCCCGATGGTTCTATACCCAACGCCACCGCGGCGTTCGCGACCGATGCGACCGCGACGATCGTTGGTCCGATGCTCGGCACATCCGTCGTCACGGCCTATATCGAATCCATCACCGGCGTGCAGGCGGGTGGGCGCACCGGCCTGACCTCGCTCACGGTCGCGGGCTTCTTTTGCCTCGCTTTGTTCTTCTGGCCGATCTTCGTCATCATTCCCCCTCAGGCGACCGCGCCGGCGCTGGTGCTGGTCGGCGTTCTGATGATGCAGGGTCTCGCCCGCATTGACATGAACGAGCTCGGCAATGCGGTGCCGATCGTGCTGACGCTGTTGGTGACCGTTCTGACCAACAATCTGATCAACGGTATGGCGCTGGGGACGCTGAGCTACATCCTGCTCGAAGCCGCCATGGGGCGCTCGGTGCAGATTCCCGCAATGGTCTGGGGCCTGGGCGTCGTGTTCATCCTCTACGCCGTCGTAACGGCGCAGATCATGTAGGCTGCGCGCTCACTCCAAGCCCTGCGCGCCGCGCACCAATCGGCCCGGCCTTGCGCCGGTGGACTTGCCGTCGCGCTGGGTGACCACGCCTGACACGATTGTCGCATCGTAGCCGTCGACCTGCTGCAGCAGCCGGCGGCCGCCGACCGGGAGGTCGTAATGCACCTTCGGCGGATGCAGATGCAGCCGGTCGTAGTCGATCACGTTGACATCGGCCTTGAAGCCCGGCGCGATCACGCCGCGGTCATAGAGCCCGACCGACAGCGCGGTCTTGCGCGATTGTGCGGCGACCACGAACGGGATCGAGAGCTTTTCGCCGCGAGAGCGGTCGCGGGTCCAGTGCGTCAAGAGATAGGTTGGGAAGCTGGCGTCGCAGATGATGCCGCAATGCGCGCCGCCGTCGGACAGGCCGGGCACCGAATTTGGATCGCGCAGCATCTCGCGCGTGGCGTCGAGATTGCCGTCGGCATAGTTGAGGAACGGCACGTAGAGCATGCCGCGGCCCTCGTCAGTCAGCATCGCATCATAGGCGAGGCCTTCCGGCTGCACGCCCTGGCGGCGGGCTTGCGCGCCCAGCGTATTTTCCGGCGGCTGCTCATAGTCCGGTGGATTGCCGAGCAAATAGATCTTGTCGTAGTTCGGCCGGAAGAACAGCGGATCGTCGGTCGCGGTCGCATGCTCGCCGAGGATCGCGGCGCGCAGCTCCGGCTGACGCAGCCGCGCGACGCGTTCCATTAGCGGCAGATGCGCGATTGCCTTGTAGCTCGGATGGGTCTGGAACGGGTTGCGTGACAATTCCAGCCCGAGCATCAGTCCCACAGGGCGCGCGGCGATTTGCGCCGTGATCGACAGGCCGCGTTTCGATGCTTCGGCGATGGTGTCGAGCGTCTGCCGCCAGCGCTGCGGCGCCTTGTCGTTCTGCGTGATCGAGAACGATACCGGGATTTTGGTGGTCTCAGCCACCCGCAGCATCATCGGCAGATCTTCATCGAGGGTGGAAAGATCGAGCACGAACTGGAACACGCTGCGGCCGGCGTTGTGCATCGCGCCCGCGATTGCGGTCAGTTCGTCTTCGCCGGCTTTCAGGGTCGGCGTGTAATCGCCGGTCGAGGTGCGGTGGTTCAGGGTGCGGGAGGTCGAAAACCCCAACGCGCCTGATCGCACCGCATCGCTCGCGAGTGTCGCCATCGCCCTGTTGTCATCTGAGGTGGACGGATCGCGGCGCGCGCCGCGTTCGCCCATCACATAGACGCGCAGCGCCGCATGCGGCAGTTGCGCGCCGACATCCATGTCGAAATTGCGCTTCGACAGCCACTCCATGTAGTCCGGAAAACTCTCCCAGGCCCAGGGAATGCCGGCGCTCAGCACCGGCTCCGGAATGTCCTCGACGCCTTCCATCAGCTGGATCAGCCTGACGTGATCGCTCGGCCGGCACGGCGCGAAGCCGACGCCGCAATTGCCCATGATCGCCGTGGTGACGCCGTTCTGCGACGACGGCGTGATGTCGTGGCTCCAGGTCACCTGGCCGTCGTAATGGGTGTGGACGTCGACGAAACCGGGCGTCACCAGTTTGCCCTTTGCGTCGATCTCTTCCTTGCCCTTGGCCGTCACCTTGCCGACGTCGCTGATGCGCCCGCCAGTGATGGCGACATCGGCTTCATAGAGATCGCCGCCCTTGCCGTCGGCAACGGTGCCGCCGCGGATCACGAGGTCAGGGGTCGAGGTCATGGCGCGTCATCCCGTGGCTGTTCTTGGTTGGCACGCATCATGGGTGACGCCCTGATGCTGTCAACCGCCGGGGATGAGGCTCTGGAATGCGCCTGTTTCTTGTTTCGCGTGAAGAAACGCGCGAAGCGCCGGGCTAGGCGGTCGCGGGAATTTGGGCGGGCTTGCGCTCGGTGACCAGCGCCAGCAGCACCGTCAGCACCATGAACACGACTGAGGCGCCAAACACCCAGTGCGGCATGTGCTGGTCCATGATCCAGCCGAACAGCAGCGGGGCAAAGATGCCGCTGAAATTGAAGCCAGTGGAGACGATTCCGAAGGCGCGCCCCGCCGCGCCAGGAGGCGCCGCGTTGCGCACCAGCATGTCGCGCGACGGTGTGATCACGCCGCCGAGGAATCCCGCCACCGTCAGCAACGCCGTCAGCAGTGGCGAGGGCAAGGAAGCGATCGCAATCACCAACATGATCACCGCATTGATGCCGAAGGCTGCGGCCGCGACCTGGCCGTGGCGGTGGGTGCGGTCGGCGAGAAAGCCTCCAGCCAGCACGCCGATGGCGCTGGCGGCAAGAAAGGCGGTCAGCGCGACATTGGCGGTCGCGAGATCGACGCCATAACCGCTCATCAGCGCCACGATGCCGAAATTGCTGATGCCGGCATTCGACAGGCCGAGCAGCATGAAGAAGATCGTCAGCATCATGATGGCGGGCGTCACGATGTTCTGCTTCGGCGCTTCCGCGCCGGCCGCCTTGCGCTCGGCGGCGCTGGTATCGGGCACGCCCATCGCGATCAGCAATAACGCCACCAGCGGCCCGATCGCACCCGCCACGATCAGCGCGCCGAGGCCACCGACCGTCGCGACAAGCGCCAGCATGATCGCGGGCGCGACGGCGCCGCCGAGGAAGCCGGCAAAGGTGTGCACCGAAAACGCTCGGCCCATCCGCGCGTTGTCCATATGCGCGGAAAGAATCGCGTAATCGGCCGGATGATAGACGCTGTTGGCGAGCCCTAGCACCACGGCGCTGACGATCAGCGCGGGATAGCTCAGATGCAGGCCGAGCCCGATCAGCGCACAGCCACCGACGGCAAGGCCGATCAGCAGCACTTTCCGCGCGCCAAAATGGTCGGTGAGATAGCCGATCGGCGCCTGGGTCAGGCCGGAGACCAGGCCGAACGCGGTCAGCGCGAAGCCGAGCTCGATATAGCCGACGCCGAGCTGTTCCTTCAGGAACGGAAACAGCATCGGAAACACGAAGATGTAGAAATGGCTGACCCAATGCGCGATCGAAATCCCCGTTAGCGTGCGCAGCGCGCTGTCGGCTTTCGTTTGCTGCGGTGCAGCCAGAATATCGACCATCTCAGAGAAAACCCTGTTTTTAACAGCCCGGCGGGGCGGGGCGAAAATAGAGGCTGACGGCTAATTGTCCATAAACGCCGGTGCATGGCTGCCCCCGATGCGGGCGCCGAATCGGCCCATGCGGCATCAAAAGGCGGCGACAAAATGCGGCGGCGCGGCGATGATCAGCCATGATCGACGCCAGCAAACCGCTCCGGGTGCTCGTGCCAGAGGGGTCCAGCACCTCCGCCCGCGAGGCGATCACGATCCTCGGGTTGGCCGGCCATCATGTCGAGCTCTGCGATCCCTCCCGCTGGTGCCTGGCGCGCACTTCTCGCTTTGTCCGCAAGTTCCACCATTGCCCCGGGCTGCGCACCGATCCGGCGGGCTTCCTGCGCTTCGTCGAGCGGCTGTTGGCGTCGCAGCATTTCGACGTGCTGCTGCCGACCCACGAACAGGGCTTTTTGTTCGCCCGTGTCGGCGCGCAACTGACATCACGCGTGGCGCTGGCGCTGCCGGATTTCGCCGCCTACCGCACCGTGCACGGCAAGGCCGGCTTCAGCCGGCTGCTCGATCAACTCGGCCTGCCACGACCGCCGACCCGGATCGTGCGGTCCGCCGAAGAGTTGCGCGCGGCGGTGCGGTTCCCATCCGTGGTCAAGACGTCGGTCGGCACCGCCAGCCGCGGCATCTGGTTCGTGCGTGACGCCGGCGATCTCAATCGCGCGCTCGGCGATCTCGAATCGGGCGCGGATTTTGCCGACGAGGTGCTGGTGCAGGATTTCATCGCGGGCACCACCGAGAAGGCGCAGTCGATGTTTTGCCGCGGCAAGATGCTTGGCTTCCACGCCTACCAGCAGGTCGCGGCCGGCATCGGCGGCGGCGAGGCGATCAAGCAGAGCGTCAGCCGGCCCGCCATCCGCGGCTATATCGAGACGATCGGCGCGCATCTCGGCTGGCACGGCGCATTGTCGGTCGATGTCATCATGCCGCTCGACAGCGACACGCCGCTTCTGATCGACTGCAATCCACGGTTGGTCGAGCCGATGAATGCATATCGTGCCGGCACCGATCTCGTCGATCTCTTGCTGCGCGTCTCCCGCGGTGAGATTCCGGCGTCGCTTGGAGAGAGCCGCGCGGGCGTGCGGACGCATCTTGCGATACAGGCGCTGCTCGGCAGTGCGTCACGCGATGGCACGCGGCGCGACATCATCAGGGAATGCGGGCGAATCGTGATGGGCCGTGGTGCCTACCGGGACAGCACCGAGGAACTCACGCCTGTGCGGCTCGATTGGCTCAGCGCCGTGCCGCTGGCAATGACAGCGGTGTTGCTGCTGGGGTCGCCGCGGATCGCCACCCGCCTTGCGCGCGGTGGTTTCGGTGCGCATCTGCTCGATCGCGCGAGTATTCGAGTGATCGAGCGTGAGGATTTTCTGCGCGATGCCTCAACGGGTCGTCCCGGCGAAGGCCGGGACCCATAACCACCGATGCTTGTCGCGAAGTGAAGTGTGGCCCCAGCGTGCCGCCAAACGAACGGCGGTCGCTATGGGTCCCGGCCTGCGCCGGGACGACATCGTGGTTGGGTTTCGCCATCGGCTACCTACAACGGCTCGTCATCATCGCCGGAGCGGTCGCGCTTCGGCGTGGCGATGTCGCCGTCCTCGTAATCGTCGTCAGCCGGTGACGGCGGCGGCGGCTTCTTTGATTTGTCGACGGGCTTGTCGCCGCCTTCGGTCTTTTTCCCGGCTTTGCCCATGCGTTTCCCCTGCGCGTCGCGTGTGATCGCGTCGTGCGATCCTACTCCACTTGCCGGGTATGTGTAATGACGAAGATGCGGCGGGATTGCGGTCCGCCGCATCGTGTTGAGACAGCTCAGAACGTCGCGCCGGCCCGCACCATGTAGGTCCGGCCGGGGAGCGGGTAGGCCGAGAAGCGGCCCGCCGTGAAGCTGCTCGCGATCGCGTAGTCATAGTACAGCGCGTTGAACAGGTTGTTCACGCTGAGCGACCAGAAAAAGTGGTCATATTGCCCGCTGAGCTTGATATCGGCCGTCGCATTGCCAGGGATGCGGCTCTGGGTGTTGGCCTGGTCGTTGTCCATGATACGCGAGCTCCAGGCGCGCAGCGTGCCGTCGAACACCAGATAGTTCTGCCAGATATTCCAGGTCACGCCGACATTGCCGGTGTAGCGGGACACCAGCGGGACGTCGTTGCCGGCGTACATGCCTTCGCGGAAGACGGCGCGGGTGTAGGCCATGCCGCCGCGGAAGGTCACGGTGTCGCTGACCTTGAGCGAGGCGCTGGTCTCTGAGCCGTAGCGGCGGGTCGGATCAAGGTTGACATTGTAGAACAGCACTGGATTGAATTGAATCTCGTTCTCGAGATCCATCACATAGACGGTGGTCTGCACCTGGAAGCGGTTGGTCTTGACCCGGAAGCCGCCCTCGACGTCTTCCGACGTCTGGGTTTTGAGCTGGAAGTTCTGCGGCAGCGGATTGAAGAACGCATCGAACGAGGGACCCGATGCAACGCGTTCGTCGGCGCCGGGTGTGCGGAACGCGCGCGCGGCGCGACCGAATACCGAGAACGTGTCGTCGAATCGATGCTCGACACCGACATGCGCCGCATATTGCGTCTCGCTGCTGTTGAGCGGGGTTGCTTGCGCGTCGAATGCGAAGGGGGCGTTCGGGTCGTAGCGATCCCGCGCCGAGACGTTGGTGTTCTCCACCCGCGCACCATACGAGAAATCGGTGGTCGGCAGCAGCCCGATGGTCTGCTGCCAGTAACCTGCCAGTTGCTGCTGGTCGATGTTGTAGATGTGGTAGGGGTCCACGCCCTGGAAGGCGCCGCGCGACTCACGGAACGTCGTGTCGTAATAGTCGATACCGGTCAGGATCGAGGACGGCAGCCCGAAGGCCGTATTTTTTATGCTGAGGCGCGGCGTGATCGACCAGGTCTGCAGCGCGGCATCGTTGTAGGTCGACGAAAAGCTGATCGTCGGCGTCGAGCCGAAGAAGCCGCTCTGGGTGTCGCGCTGCCGCCAGCCGCCGTCGACGATCAGGTCGACGCCGTTTATCAAGGTCTTGGTGAAGCCGGTGGTGACGCCGGCGGTCTGCTGGTTGCCATAGTCGTACGGCGTGCTGGTACCCCTGCGGTCGGTCGCCAGTTCGTTGAGGCCGATCGATGGATCAACCAACCTGCCCCCGGGGAGGCCGAGCTTCTGATCGCCTCCCGTGACGGTGAGGAACGCGGAGAGGTCGGGGGTCGTGTAATTGATGTTGCCAACGGCGTTGCGCTGGTCGAGCGCATTGTTGGCGCGGTAGCCGTCGGACTTGACGCCGTTGCCATAGAACGAGGTCGACCATGGCCCGGAATTGACCGCGGCCGAGACTTCGGCCATGCGCTGGTTGAACGAGCCGACGCCGCCTTCAGCCTTGATCGACACTGGTGGTCCGCCGACACCGGTCTTGGTGACGATGTTGACCACGCCGCCGACCGCGTTGTCGCCGTAGAGCACGGCGCCGCTGTTGCCGCGGGTGATTTCGATGCGCTCGATCGAATTGAGCGGGATCGTCGAAAGATCGAAACCCGCCAGGTCGATGTCAGTTTGCCGGCGCCCGTTGATGAGAATGAGTACGTTCGGGGCGGCGAAAGCGCCGAATCCGCGGATGTCGACCGACGTCTTGGCGCCGTTCACGCCGCCGTAGAACGACTGCAACTGCACGCCAGGCACCTGCGCGATGATCTCGGACAGTGTGTGCACCGGTGAGTGCGCGATGTCGTCGGCCGTGATCACGGTCGAGGACGCGCCGACAATGGCGGAGAACTGACGTCCGCCGCCGGCTGTGCCACCGGTTCCGGTGCCCGCGCCCGTCGACGGCGTGCTCGTTCCCGTCCCGGTGCCCGTGTTGCTGGTTTGCGTGTCGCCCGGGGCCGGGCGACGCTGAGCCGGTGTCTCGTCAGCGGTCGGTTTGGCACGGGTGAGGTTCTGGTCGCCCGGCTTGGTGACCTCGATGGGGGGGAGCTGATCGGAAGGCGCGACCTGCGGGGCCTGCTGCGCCAGCGCGGAGGTCGCGCCGAGGGCCGGCACGATCATCGTCGACGCAAGAAGCAGCGCGCGGCGCCGCCGGGCTGAAGGGAGTGAAAACATAGTCTGGACCTCGGTCGACGTCAGTGGCACGTCACCGCGAACCAGTTTCACCGCCGTGCCTTGGCACGTCAGGTGAAGCTAATGTCTGTACTCCCCGACCGACATCATCGCGTGTGACCACGGCTGACGGCAGGTCTCCTGGCTCGCGGGTCGTTACCCTTTGTCGCCTTCCCAGGACCGAGTTTCCCAGTGGCATATGACAGAGGATTCACCGCATACAGTTGCGGGGGCAGCCGCGGCCTAGGGGAGTTTCCCCGCACCGCATTCCCTTTTGATCCCAATTCAGGAACCGTCCTGTTCATCTAGGGGGCGGCTGGAAACCGAGTCAATCCCGGCGGAAGTAGGGCAACGGTGGAGGGGGTACGGTTTTTGTCGAGTGTCGCTTGTCTGCCACTGTAATCGCTGTATGAGCATGGCGCGATGAGCGTGCAGGATTTTGCCTTGGCGGCCGAGGTCGCGGCGCGGCGGCGTTTTGGCGCGACCGCGGCGCTCGCCGCGCTCGTGGTTCTGCTGGTGCTGATCTCGCTCGGCATCGGGCCGGTGCGGCTGTCGCCGCTCGCGGTGATTGAGGCGCTGTTCGGCGGGGCTACCGAGGTGGCGCAGGTGATCGTGCGCGAGATCCGCCTGCCGCGCACCATTCTCGCGTTTGCGATCGGCGGCATTTTGGGATTGTCGGGCGCGGCCCTGCAGGGGCTGTTGCGCAATCCGCTGGCCTCGCCGTCGCTGTTCGGCGCGCCGCAATCGGCCGCGTTCGGCGCGGTGCTGGTGATCGCGCTGGGGCTGGCCGACGTGCGCTCCTACGCGCTGCCCGTGGCCGCGATCATCGCGGCCTTCGTTTCGGTGTTCGCGTTGCTGGCGATCGCCGGCCGCAATGCCGGGCTGTTGATCCTGATCCTGTCGGGGTTGGCGATCTCGAGCTTCGCGGGTGCTGCGACCGCACTGGTGATGAACCTCTCCAGCAATCCGTTCGTGGTGCTGGAGATCGCGTTCTGGCTGCTCGGCTCGCTGGAGGACCGCAGCTTCCAGCATGTCGCGCTGGCATTGCCCTTCATTATTGCCGGTGCGGTCATCCTGCTGAGCCAGGCAAGTGCCTTCCGCGCGCTGACGCTCGGCGAAGAAGCCGCGCGGAGCCTCGGCGTCGATGTCGGGCGGCTGCGGCTCCTGGTGATCTCAGGCGTGGCGCTCGGTGTCGGCGGCGCGGTCGCTGTCACAGGCACGATCGGCTTCATCGGCCTGATCGCGCCGCATCTGATGCGCCCGGTGATCGGCCACGATCCGGCGCGCCTGCTGGTGCCGAGCGCGCTCGCCGGTTCTGCGCTGTTGCTCGCGGCCGACATCGCGGTTCGTATCATCCCCTCGACTTCGGACATCAAGGTCGGCGTGCTGACGTCGATCATTGGCGTGCCGTTCTTCCTCTATCTGATCATGCGCGAGCGCCGCGCGCTCGGCGGAGGCGTGGCATGACGCTGCTCTCCGCAACCGGCCTCAATGCCTCGCTCGGCAAAAGGAAGGTCCTGCACGACATCTCGCTGTCGCTGTCACCAGGCCATCTGGTTGCGCTGGTCGGCCCGAACGGCGCCGGCAAGACAACGTTGCTGCGTGCGCTGGCCGGGCTGATCCCGTCCGATGGCGAGATCAGGATTGGCGGTGACGCGCTGTCCTCGCTGTCGCTGCGCGAGCGTGCCAAACGCTTCGCCTATCTGCCGCAGGGTCACATGGTGCATTGGCCGCTGCCGGCGCGCGACATCGTTGCGCTCGGGCGCTATCCGCATGGCGCGACCGATCCGGCGCGACTGTCGCCCAGGGATATGGACGCGGTGTTGCGGGCGATGCAGGCGGTTGACGTGACGGCGTTCGGCGATCGCCGCGTCACCGAACTCTCCGGCGGCGAACGCAGCCGCGTCGCGCTGGCCCGCGTGCTGGCGGTGGAAGCGCCGGTGATTCTCGCCGACGAGCCGACCGCGTCGCTCGATCCACGCCACCAGATCGACGTGATGCAGAATTTGCGCAACGTCGCCGACAAGGGCGTGCTGGTGATCGTGGTCACCCACGATCTCGGGCTTGCCGCGCGCTTTGCCGATCAGGTGCTGGTGCTCTCGGAGGGACGGCTGGCCGCGCAGGGCGTGCCGATGGAGGCGCTGTCGGAAGCCGTGATGGCTAACGTGTTCCGGATCAGCGCCTATCGCGCCGAATATCAAAGCGAGGCCGTCATCGTGCCATGGGCGGATGTTTGATGCGCGGGTGGCTCGCAGCGCTCGCCGTTGCCGCCTGGGCGCTGTCGTGCAGCACATCGCAGGCGGCCGGACCGCGCATCGTCTCGATGAATGTTTGCAGCGACCAGTTGCTGCTGTCGCTGGCCGATCCGGACCAGATCCTCGGCCTCAGCAAATTCTCGCGCGATGCTTGGCAATCCTGGGCAGCCGGCGAGGCGCGGCGCTATCCGATTCTGTCCGGCGGGGCCGAGGACGTGCTGGTCGTCAGGCCCGATATTGTCGTGGTCAGCCTGTTCGACAAGCGCACGACGCGCGATCTGCTCAAGGCCAAGGGGCTGCATCTCGTCGAGTTCACGGTGCCGCGCACGCTGGACGAGGTGAAGGACCAGATCCGCGAGATGGGCGACGTAATCCAGCACCCGGATCGCGCGAGCGCCGAGATCGCGCGCCTCGATGCCGCGATGGCCCGCGCGCGGGCTGCGGTGACCGATCATCATTATAGCGTGCTGCCGCTGGCGCGGCGCGGCTGGGTGTCCGGCGCGGACAGCCTGGTCAGCTCGCTGCTGACACAAACCGGCCTGGTCAATGCCGCCGGCGAACTCGGTCTGGATTCGGGTGGATTTGCCTCATTGGAGGCGATCGTGAAGCTGCGGCCGGATTTCATCCTGGTGTCGGAGGCGGGCGATCGCGCCGAGGATGATGGCCGCGCCTTCCTGCTGCATCCCGCACTGGAGCGCTTCTATCCACCCGACAAGCGCATCGTGCTGCCGGAGCGGCTGACCGTATGCGGTGGTGTGATGCTGGCGGATGCGCTGGACCGGCTGACGGCGGAGTTGAAACGGGTGGGGCGGTGATTATTGCCGGTCATTCCGGGTTGGTGCGTTCGCACCAGACCCGGAATCTCGAGATTCCGGGTTCGATGCTACGCATCGCCCCGGAATGACGGGGACCTACCCCCGCACCACGGGCCCACCGGCCTTCTTCCAGGCGTCGATGCCGCCTTCGATATGCGCAGTATTCGCAAGGCCCGCCTTCTTCGCGGCGGCCACGGCCATCGCCGAGCGTTCGCCGAAGGCGCAGAAGAACACGACGCGGCGGCCGGTTGCGGCGGCGACCTCGCGCAGCATGCCGCCGGGCCGCAGGTTGTCGCAGATCGCAGGATAGGGTGCGTGCAGCGCGCCGGGGAGCATGCCGTGTTTTGTTCGTTCGCCGCTCTCGCGCAGATCCACCAGCAGGATGTCGGGCCGGCCGAGGCTGGCGATGGCGTCGCATGCTGACAGCGCGAGGCCTTCCCTGGCGAGCTCGTCCTGGTGCAGGCCGACATGCATATTGGCCGGCAACACGACGTCCATCAGCTTCGGGTTCGGCAGATTGAGGTTGTTCATCAGCTCGACATAGTCGTCGATCGATTTGACCTGCAGCCGCGGATTGTAGCGCTTCTCCTCGCCGATGGTGGAGACGGTGTCGCCCTTGTAGTCATGCGCGGGGAATACCATCGTCTCCTCGGGCAGCTTCAGGAGGCGATTGAATATCGAATCATATTGCGCCCGCGCGCTGCCGTTCTGGAAATCGGTGCGGCCGGTGCCGCGGATCAACAGCGTGTCGCCGGTGAACACGCGATCGCCCATCAAATAGCTGTAGGAATCGTCGGTGTGGCCGGGCGTGTACATCGCCTCCAGGCACAGGCCCTCGATCGTCACCCTGTCGCCGTCGGCGACGCGCATCGACACCACGTCGGCCTTGCTCTGTTCGCCCATGATGGTGATGCATTGGGTGCGGTCGCGCAGCTCGGCAAGTCCCGTGACGTGATCGGCGTGCAGATGGGTGTCGACCGCCTTGACCAGCCGCAGGTCGAGCTCCTGCAGCAGCTTGCAGTAGCGGTCGGCTTTCTCCAGCACGGGATCGAGGATCAGCGCCTCGCCGCCGGCCCGGCTGGCGAGCAGATAGCTGTAGGTGCCGGAAACGCTATCGAAGAGCTGACGAAAGATCATGGCGGCTGCCGCGTGCTCAATTGAGTCTCGCGGAGGATATTATTCTATAATCCGGTCACTCTCAAATGATATTCATCTCCAAAATAAGGGTAACTCGAAGACAATGTCCTCCGGTCAGGGCCGGACGTAGCTCCAGCCCTGCTCCTGCAGTTCCATCAGATGGACCACCCCTGACGGAACGATAGTGGCGTCCGGCACCACCGAAATCGCGTGGCCCTCGGCCTTTTCCATGCCCTGCTTGGTGTTGTTGCAGGCGGAAAACTGGATCTTGCCGGGGAAGACCATGTCCTTGAGCCGCCTGATGCGGTCCTGCACCGGTGACGTGTCGCTGCGCAGCATGTGCAGCCCGGGGCCGTAGGCGACGATGTCGATGTCCACGTCCTCGTTTTTCGCGCGGTAATATTCGATGACGTTGGTGGCATTGTTGAGCGCGAGATTCATCACCTGCGGGTCGTTCTGGTCGACCTGGATCGCGACGTGATGCGGCTTGTCGGCGGCAAGTGCGCCGGTTGCGAGCACGAGTGAGAGTGCTGCAGCGGCAGCAAGACGGCGAAGCATGACGAAACTCCTCAGGGACGAACCAGCGTGTAGCCGTTCTCGGTCAGCAGCAGGATCTGCGCGACGCCGACCTGCACCGGTGTGGCGGCGGGAATGTAATCCGGCCGCTTGCCGGTCTCGCGCTCGATGGTGTCGACGGTGTTGAGGCAGATGTCGACCCGTGCGCCCTGCGCGACCAGGCTTTCGACCAGCTTGCGGCTCGGATTATCAGGCTTGAGCAGCTCGATGCCCGGGCCGAAGGCGACGATCTCGATCGCGACTTTATCTGGATCGTAGTGCTTCATCAGATTGTTGGCGACGCTGATGACGAGGCCCTGCTTTCTGGAATCGCTGTCGGAGAGCTGCAGCACGATCTTGTGCTCGGCGAACGGCTTGTCCTGGAGCAATGGTGCCTGCTGGGCGCGGGCGACCGGCGCCGCGAACGCTATCAACGCGAAGCAAAGCGCGGTGGTGGTTAAGCGCCGCATCATCCGTGCCTCGCAATGCCAGGATTGTCCTCGACGCCCCTGAGCGTCACGGCCGGTTCGTCACGGTTCGGCGGCCGGCCGGCGCGCAGATGTTTTGCGACGACATCCCACACGGGCGCGCCGCTTTGTTCGTTGACAGAGGCCCAACCCGCCACCTTGTAGCTCTTGCCGGATTCGAGTGTCTTGCCGTTCGCGAGCTTGAGTTCGGAGATACGTTTTCCGACGGCTTCCGCTGGCGTGCAGCTGTAGGCGAGGCCGCCGGCGCGGACCATGTCACCGCCCTGCTGGTAATAGGGATCGGCGTTGAACAGATTGTCGCAGACGTCTTCCAGCACGTCCTTGATCTGGGCGCCGGTCATGGCGGAAACGTAAGTCTCGGGATAGGTGATCGCGGTTTCCGACAGCACATCTTCCATGGTCAGTGGCTGGCCGGCCAGCGTGGTGAGGCCCCAGCGGAAACCGGGCGACAGCGCGATCTCGGCATTGAGCTCGTTGAGCAGCGCGTCGCAGATCAACTGATCGACGGTGCCGGAGAAATTGCCGCGGCGGTAGAGCAGGCGGTCGGCGGAGGCGAGCTTGTCGCTCCAGTCGTCGGCATGCGGCTCGCGCATTTTGTCGATCAGCGCCTGCATCGCCGGATCGGGCTTCAGCAGCTCCGAGAACACCGGCAGCAGCTTGTAGCGGACGTTGGCGACCTTGCCCTTGGCGAGGTCGAGATCGAGCACGCCGAGGAATTTGCCGTTCGAGCCGGCGTTGGTAACCAGCGTGATACCGCCGGCATTGGTCACCGTGATCGGCAGCGGAATCGCATCATGGGTGTGACCGCCGAGGATCACGTCGATGCCGGTGACGCGGCTCGCAAGCTTGAGGTCGACATCCATGCCGTTGTGCGACAGCAGGATCACCGCCTCGACGTGATCATTGTTGCGGTGGCCGTCGACGAGCTTCTGCAACTCCTCTTCGCGGATGCCGAATGTCCAGTCCGGCGTGAAGCGCTTGGGATGCGCGATCGGCACGTAGGGAAAGGCCTGGCCGATGATCGCGATGCGATGGCCGCCGATCTCCTTGATCGTGGACGGCTGGAAGACGCGGCGTGCGGCCGGATCGAACGCCTTGGCGTCGTTGAAGGCTGCTTCCTCGGTCAGGAACACGTTCTGCGCCAGGAACTCGCCCTTGAAGCGGGCGAGATTGTCGCGCAGCGCCGGTTCGCCATAGGTGAATTCCCAATGGCCGGTCATTGCTTCGATGCCGAGCAGATTCGCGGCCTCGACCATGTCGGCGCCCTTCATGACATTGGACAGGCCAGTGCCCTGCCAGAGGTCGCCGCCATCGAGCAGCAGCGCGCGGCGCTCGCCGACATCGGCACGCAGTCTGTCGATCAGCGTCTTCAGATGCGCAAAGCCGCCGAGCTTGCCGAAGCGGCCGGCGGCCTTCTCGAATCCGGCGCAGGTGAAAGCATAGGCATCGGCGCTGTCGGGCCGGATGCCAAAGCGGTCGAGGAACGCCTTGCCGACCAGATGCGGCGGCTGGCCGGTCATCGCACCGACTCCGAGATTGACGCTCGGCTCGCGGAACAACACCGGCCGGAGCTGCGCATGGGTATCCGTCATGTGCAGGATGCGCGCATTGCCGAAGCGCTCGAGATCGTAGACGCCGCTCGTCTCGGCACTGTGGGCAAGCCGCGGCAGGCCGGCCGTCAGCGTTGCGGCTGCTGTTGCTCTCAGGAAATCCCGGCGGCGGATTCTCATCACTCTCCCAGCATTTGGTTTAAGGCCACGCGGGCGGTGGTAGGGCTCTCTCCCCCACAAGGGGGGAGGGAACCCTTTCGCCGGTGCCTCCCTGACTCCCGCGCATCCCTCAGCGAATTTCCATGTCTTTCCAGCGTTCCTTTTCGCTGGTGGCCTGGAAGATCGATGCCTTTGCCAATGCTTCGGCTTCCTTGGCCTGCGCGATCGCGCCATCAAAGTCGCCGGCGTCGCCGGCCTTTTTCGCCGCTGACAGTGTCGAGGCCGTCGTGGTCCACTGGTTGCGCAGGGCGCCGGCTTCCTTGTTGGCGGCATCAGCCGCGGCATAGGCCGCCTTGTAGTCGGCCTCGGAGGCAGCGAATGCGCTCGCGCCGTTCGTAATCAGCAGCACCGAAGCTGCAAACACTCTCATGATCGTCATGGCCGCGCTCCCGGGCCGGAGATCGGCAGTCCATTGCTGACATAGGACAGGTAATATTCGAGATTGCGATACTCGTCGTCCTGCGGATCGAGCGGCACGCCGCGGATCTGGCTGTTGCAGGTGGTGAAGCGGCGGCTGGTGGTGCCCATGCCCGACCATTCCGAGCGATAGATCGGCATCGCGTTCAGAATCCCGAGCGCCGGCGCCAGCACCTCGGCGCGGATCCGCTCGCCCGGGCTTTGCACGTGGCAGGTCGCGCAGGAGAAGTTGAGCTGACCGCGGCGGGTGTAGAAATATTCCTTGCCCTTCTGGTAGGCGTCCAGCGCGCGCGGATCGTTCGGAATCTTGATGTCCATCGGCTTGCCGCGCGAGGTAAAGGCCATATAGGCGGTGAGTGCCGCCATGTCGTCCTTCACATAAGAGAACGGCGCCTCGCCATTGGCCTCGCGGCAGCGATTCAGCGCGAGCTCGAGCGTGACGACCTTGCCTTCTTTCTCGTCAAAGTAAGGATAGGTCTGGCGGATGGCGATGCCCTGGTTCGGGAAGCAGTCCGCGTAGGTTTTGCCGTTCTTGAACGGCTTCGAAAACATCTCCTTGCCGGCCTCGAGCGAGAACTCGTAGGGCGGGAAGTCCTCTTTCTCGACCCACTGCTTGTGCAGGTCCTCATTCATCGAATACGGACCGTTGACGAAATCCTCAGGCTTCAGCTTGGGATATTTGTCGGTGAAGAATTTCTGGAACACCGCCTTGTCGGTGACGGGATCGATGCTGTCGGCCGCACGCCCAGCCGGCGCAAACGCCAGCATGCCGAGCGCAAGCACGGCCGCGGACGCACGGATGGTCGAACCCAGCATCATTGAATCTTCGCCGTGGTGGTGTCGGTGGCGCCCTTGCTGTCGACCCAGCTGATCTTGAGATCGTCGCCCTTCTTGCCACCCTTGAATGCGAACTTCACATAAGGGTCCTTGGAGACCGCCGGCCCCCAGTCGGCGACGAACACCGGCTTGCCATCATATTCGAAGGTCAGCTCCTGGATGAAATGCGGCGGGACCAGGTTGCCCTGCGCATCCTTGACGAAGCCGGAGTCCATCGGATGCTGGATCAGCGCCTGCACCTCGGTGGTGTCGCCGTTTGCGGTCGCGCGCACACGAATGCTTGAAGCCATCGGACACTTCCCTGTTTGAGTTCAGCCGCCGCAGCCGCCGACGGTGACCTTGACTTCCTTGGTGGTGCTGTAGAGCTTGCCGCCCGCCTCGACGATCGCGGTGACGTTGGTGGTCTTGGCCATCTTCAGGCGATTGGCGACGCTCGGCAGCGTGCCCGCCGGGATCTTGTAGCTGGCCGCCAGCGCGTTCGGATTTTCTGCGACCAGGAATGAGATCGAGGTTACGTCGGAGAGCGTCGTCGTGACCGAGATCGGCACGACAGCGCCGTTCTCGGCGATTTCAGGCGCATCCATCTTTACCTTGTCGGATGGTTCGGCGGTCCTGCCATAGAGCGCCTTGATCGCGTCGGCCTCGCTCTTCTGCTTGAATGCGTCCTCTGGATATTTGTCGTTCGCGGCCGCCAGCGCCCGCGGGACGTCGAAGGGCATGACGCCGAGGCCGATCAGCGCGGTGACGCCGATGCCCTTCAGCACCAGGCGGCGCGTTTCGGAAAACTCCCTGGTCGTGGTGCTCATTCCAAAAATCTCCTCAAGCGACCGTCGCGGCGTCACAGTGTTTGCAGGAAATCCACCACCGCGCTGATCTCCTGCTCGGACAAAATCCGGTTTCGTCCGAACGGCGGCATCACGGTCAGCGGGTTGCGTTTGGTTTCGTCGGTGACGATCGCGATCAGATCGTCGCGGCTGTATTTGGCCTTGAGGCCGGTCAGCTCCGGGCCGATCGTCCCGGGCAGGTCGCCGCCCTTGATCACATGGCAGGTCAGGCAATTGCCCTTGCCGCGGTCGAAGGCGAGCTTTTGGCCCTCGGCGGCCGATTGGGCCTGCGCTGGGCCGGCCACTGCTGCGCCTGCCAGCAGCGCCAGGATGAGGGCCGGCTTGGAGAAGTTGGCGATCAAAGGCGTTTCCCGGGCTTATGTCTCGATGATCCCTTCGCAATATAGAAGGTGGAAAGCACAAAGGCCACCGGCTGGCAATGTGCAGAATGGCAGTGGGGACGCGGGTTGTCCGTGTACGCAAAATCATACCTGTCACCCCCGCGCAGCGGCTTTGCCGCTGTCGCTGGAGGAGGCCGCTTCTTCAGCGGCCCTCGAAGGGTCGACGGCCCGGTCGCTGGCCGTGCATCCTTCGAGACGGCCGCGTTGCGGCGTCCTCAGGATGACGGGTTAGATAGTGTCGCCATGCCGGTTCCGCTTTTGCCCAATGTCGCTGCGCGGTCTACAACCGGCCGACCAGAGGAGATTGCGGTGGCGGAATTTGTGGTGGAGTTCGGCAAGGATGGCAGCCCGATCGAGGCGGACGGGCGGCTCGATGCCGCCGCGTTCCACCGCAACCATCAGCCGATCTGGGCCGTGCTGAACGGCTTCCTCGCCGGTCAATCCGGCGACGTGCTGGAGGCCGGCAGTGGCACCGGCCAGCATGTCGTGCATTTCGCAGGCCATACGCCCGACATCATTTGGTGGCCGAGCGACCTCCACGCCGCGCATCTCAGAAGCATCGAAGCCTGGCGCGCGCATACAGGCCTTGCCAACATCCGGCCGCCGCAGCGGATCGATCTGTCCGATCCGGCGTGGTCGCCCGCGCCATCCGATGGCCGCGGTCCGGACAAACTGCTTGCGATCTTCTGCGCCAACGTGATCCACATCGCGCCGTGGCCTGTCGCGGAGGGTCTGTTCGCCGGCGCCGCGCGTCATTTGCGCGCTGACGGGCGGCTGTTCCTCTATGGTCCGTTCAAGCGCGACGGCAAGCACACCGCGCTCGGCAACGCGGTGTTCGACACCTCGTTGCGCGACCGCGATCCGGAATGGGGCGTGCGCGACATTGCCGATATCGAGACGCTTGCGGAGCGCGTCGGCCTGAAGCTGGCCGGCACCTTCGATCTGCCCGCCAACAACATGATCCTGATGTTCGTTCGGAGCTAGTCTAGAGCGTTTTCGAGCGAAAGCCCGTCCCGGACTTGATCCGGGATGGACACCGGTTCGCGTGAAGAAAGCGCGTCAAAACAAGAATCCTGCGCTCAGGCCTCGGTATCGGCCCATCCGATCTTGTCCTTCAGGAAGGTGTAGCCGAGCGCGATGAAGGCGGCGCGCTCCTTGTTGTCCTTGCCGTAGCCATGGCCTCCGGCTGCCGGTTCGTAGAGATAGGTCTCGTAGCCCATCGCTTGCAGCTTGGCCGTCATCTTGCGCGCGTGGCCGGGATGAACGCGGTCGTCGCGCTTTGTGGTGGCAATCAGGATCGGCGGATAGGGCTGCCCGACCTTCGCGGTGTGATAGGCGGAGTAAGTTTGCAGCCAGGCCCATTCCTCCGGCTTGTCGGGATCGCCGTATTCGGCAATCCAGCTCGCGCCAGCCAGAAGTCTTGTGTAGCGGCGCATGTCGATCAGCGGAATCGTGCAGAGCAGAGCGCCGAAACTTTCAGGGTAGCGCGTCAGCATATTGGTGATCAGGATGCCGCCATTCGATCCGCCTTCCGCGGCAATCCGGCTCGCGCGCGTGACGCCGCGCCTGACCAGATCGGCAGCGACCGCAGCGAAGTCGTCATGCGCCAGCCGTTTGCCGGCATAGCGTCCGGCGTCGTGCCAGCGCGTTCCAAACTCGCCGCCGCCGCGGATGTTGGCCTGGACCGTGGTGCCACCGCGTTCCAGCCACAGCTTGCCGAGCGCTGAGCTATAGTTGGGCTTCACCGAGAGCCCGAAGCCGCCATAGGCGGTCATGTGCACCGGCGCATCGCCGGTTTCGGTCGCTGGTCCGGTCTGCACATAGGGGATCCGTTCGCCATCGACCGAGATCGCCTCGTGCTGAGTGACCACGAGCCCGTCGGCGTTGAACGTTCGCGGCGCCTGCTTGAGCAGCGCAGGACTTGCAACGCCCTCGATCAGCATCAGCGAAGGTGGGGTCAGCGGGTCCTGCACGTTGGCGAGCAGGTCGCCGTTGCTTTCGGACTCGTGCCGGTCAAGGCGCCAGACATCGACGACCCCGATCCCGGGAAGCCCTTGCAGCCTTCGTCGTGTCCAGTCATTTGCCGTGGGCGTGCAGACCTCGAAAACCGGTCGCAACTCATCCAGAATCGACAGCACCAGTTCGCCGGCGGTCCAGAAAAATCCTTGCAGCGCGCGCCGCGCGCCCGGTTCGAACACGACCGTGAAACGGCGATCGCCTGCGAGAAAGGCCGACAGCGATATGCCGAGCACGGAGTCCACTGCGTAGGTCGTCCCCGCCACCGTCCATGCCGAGCGGAGCTTGACCGCCAACCAGTCCTGCTGCGCTTCGAACAAGACATCGGTCGGCAGATCGAGCTTCGTCTTTGCGCCGGTCTCGTCACCCAGCCAGCCCTGGAAATTGAAGAAGTCGATCTGATCGATGAACCAGACGCGGGGGATGGCCCCCGTTCGATCGCCGCTGCAATATGCCGCCATATGATCGGCGGGCACTTCGAAAATCACCGGAGCCTGCTCGACAGCCTCACCGCGGTGCCAACGCCTCACGGTGCGGGCGTAGCCCGAGGACGTGACCAAGCCTCCGCCCCCCGCGCTCGACAGCAGCAGCGTATCGGCATCGGTCCATTCGGCGCCGCCTTTTGCTTCCGGAAGCACAAATCCGTCGGCGACGAAGCGCTTTGTGTCCAGGTCGAACTCGCGCAGCGTGGTGGCGTCGCTGCCGCCGCGCGACAGTCCCACGATCGCGCGCGAAGCAGCTTCAGGTGGCGCGTGCGTCCAGCCCAGCAGCCAGTCCTTGGCTTCCTCGGCGGCAAGCTTGTCGATATCCAGCAGGATTTCCCAGTCCGGATGTGGCTTGCGAAACTCTTCGAGCGTCGTCCGTCGCCAGAGGCCGCGCGGATTCGTCGCGTCCTTCCAGACATTGTAGAGCAACCCGCCGCGGCGTGTGACGTAGGGAATATTGTCCGGCCGGTCGTAAATCGCCGTCAGCGCGTCGCGATCCCGCTCGAAACGCGGTCCGCCGAATTTATCCAGCGTGCGCTGATTCTGCCGCTCGACGAAATCGAGTGCGCGTTCGCCTTCGATGTCTTCCAGCCAGAGATAAGGATCGTCATCGGGGGCGGCGAGGGTCGGCCTTTCGTCGAGGGACACAGTGTTGGCTCCGTGGACGATGAGATGGAAGGCTCGATGTACGCGGGTGCGCACGCACTGTCCATTGCGGCCGCGCGGATGATGCGGAGTTCGGCTTGCGGGTCCGGTTTGCCCTCTACCATCAATGTGTGATTTGACACACCGTTGTGTGTCAAATAGCATACTTCATCCAGGGAGGCCAGAATGAAGAGGCGGCTTTATCCGGCAGTGCTCGAGCGCGGCCCGCGGGGCGCGTTCGGCGCATGGTTTCCCGACTTTCCGGGCTGCGTGGCGGGCGGCAAATCGCAGGAAGAGGCAATTGAACGCGCCGAGCATGCACTGGCGCAGGCGGTGGATGGCTGGGCCGAGCAAGGCAAGCCGCTGCCGGAGCCGACGCCGATCGAGCGCATCGTGCCGCCCAAGGGCTCCGACGTTGCGGCCTACTTTATCGTTGGCGTGGATCCGCCCGATCCGTCCGAGCGGGTGAATGTCTATCTGCCGAAAAGCCTAATCGCGCGGATCGACAAGCGCGCCGCCGAGCTCGGCATGAGCCGCTCCAGCTTTTTCGGCTTCGCCAGCACGCTTGCGCTCGAATGGCCCGGCGGATTTCCGCGCGGCGCCCCGGTCGCGCCGCGTTCCAAGGTCCACAAGACCGGCGCGTTGCGCGCCGAGAAACGCCCAGGCAAGAAGCCGCCGCGCTAGGATCGTCGCTTCCCACCGCTCGTCATTCCGGGACGCGCCCCTTGGCGCGGGCCCGGAATCCATTGGCCCGCATGCTACATGGATGAATGGATTCTCAGATGCGCAATTGCGCATCATAGCTCTCGCTTCGCGAGCCCCGGAATGACGATGGTGGTGAGCGCAGCGTGAAAGACGCAGTCGACAGCCTGCGCCTTCCGCATGGCGTATGTCCGTTCCCGTCGGTTGATCGCTTCGCACGCGCTCTCCATAGTGCCGTTCACAAAAGCACATAACAGGCTCCCGCCGGGGCCTTCCGGGCGGAAATGCTGATGATCGACGTGACAGCTTTGGACGAGACGGCCAACGACGCGCGGGCGCGTGGCAATGTGCTGCGGCTCGCCGCGGCGCAGGCGCTGACCGGCGCCAATTCGGCCGTGATCTTCGCCACCGGCTCGATCGTCGGCTCGACGCTGGCGCCTGACATCTCGCTCGCGACGGTGCCGCTCTCGATGTATGTGCTGGGCTTGGCCGCCGGCACGCTGCCGACCGGCGCGATCTCGCGCGCTTACGGCCGGCGCGTCGCCTTCATCATCGGCACCTTCTGCGGCACGCTGACCGGCGCGCTCGGCGCCTGGGCGATCCTTCACTCGTCGTTCTGGCTGTTCTGCGGCGCAACCTTCCTCGGCGGTCTTTATGGCGCGGTGTCGCAATCCTATCGCTTTGCGGCGGCCGATGGCGCCAGCACCGCGTTTCGCCCCAAGGCGGTGTCATGGGTGATGGCAGGCGGCGTGTTCGCCGGCGTGCTCGGGCCGCAGCTCGTGCAGTGGACCATGGACATCTGGTCGCCCTATCTGTTCGCCTTCTCCTTCGTGGTGCAGGCGCTGGTCGCAATGGTTGCGATGGCGGTGTTGTCAGGCGTCGTTGCGCCGAAGCCCGCGGCCGCGGACCTGCATGGCGGCCGTCCGCTGTTCGAGATCGCGAAGCACCCGCGTTTCATCGCGGCTGCGCTGTGCGGCGTGATCGCCTATCCCATGATGAACCTGGTGATGACCTCGGCGCCGCTCGCCATGAAAATGTGCGGGCTGACTGTGAGCGATTCCAATTTCGGCATTCAGTGGCATATCGTGGCGATGTATGGCCCGAGCTTCTTCACCGGCTCGCTGATCGCGCGGTTCGGCGCGCCCGCGATCGTAGCCCTCGGGCTTGCGCTGGAGGCCGTTGCCGCGACGATCGGGCTGTGCGGCATCACTGCGCTGCACTTCTGGGCAACGTTGATCGTGCTCGGGGTGGGCTGGAATTTCGCTTTCGTCGGCGCCTCTGCGCTGGTGCTGGAAACGCACCGGCCACAGGAGCGCAACAAGGTGCAGGCCTTCAACGATTTTCTCGTCTTCGGCATGATGGCGATCGGCTCGTTTTCCTCCGGCCAATTGCTCGCGCATTACGGCTGGAACGCCGTCAACATGGTGGTGTTTCCGCCGGTGCTGCTCGGTCTTGCCGTGCTTTCACTGGCGTCATTCGCCAAGCGGCGAGCGAAATTGCGCGCGGTGGATGAAATTCCCGATCCGAGCATCTGATCAGCTGCTGCCAATTGCTGACAGTTCGATCTGCATCGAAATGATCGGCTTGCGTCGCTATTTACATCGTCAGGCCAGACAATTCCTGTCATGACGATGTGAGAAGCAAGAGCAAGAAAAAATGGACGCATCCTCATACGCCACGCCTGATGAATCCGCGCTTCGTTATGACGGCTGGCGCATCGTCGCGGTCTGCTTCCTGCTCGCGACCTTCGGCTGGGGGCTCGGCTTCTACGGGCAGAGCGTTTATGTCGCCGAATTGCAGCGACAGCACGGCTGGCCGGCGTCGCTGATCTCGTCCGGCACGACGTTCTTCTATCTGTTCGGCGCCGCGCTGGTGGCCTTCGTCAGCGAGGCGATCCGGGCGTTCGGTCCGCGCAACTGCCTGGTCGCCGGCACTTTCGCGCTGGCGGCGGCTGCGGTCGCGATCGGCGAGGTGCGCGAGCCCTGGCAGCTTTATCTTGCCAATGCGGTGCTGGCGTTCGGCTGGGCTGGCACCAGCCTCGGCATCATCACCAACACGCTCGGCCTGTGGTTCGACAAGAAGCGCGGCATGGCGATCAGCCTGGCGCTGAACGGCGCGAGCTTTGGCGGCATCGTCGGCGTGCCCTTGCTGGTCGCGGGTATCGGCGCTTTCGGCTTCTCAGGCGCGATGACGGCCGCGGCTGTGCTGCTGATCGTGCTGATGGTGCCGGTGATCTTGATCTTCGTTGGGCGGCCGCCGGTCCACCTCCATGCCGTCACGGCAGCCTCGGCGGACGCACCGTCGGCAACGCAGGTTCGCGCGCGGGCGCTGCGCGATATCAGCTTCCTGTCGGTTTCTGTCGCGTTCGCGCTGGTGCTGTTCGCCCAGGTCGGCTTCATCGTTCACCTGATCTCGTTCCTCGACCAGGTGATCGGGCGCGAGCGTGCAACGGTGGCGATGGCGCTGTTGACGGCAATGGCCGTGGTCGGCCGGGTCTCGTTCTCGTTCGTGATCGACCGGCTCAATCAGCGGCTGGCATCGGCGCTGTCCTTTGTCAGCCAGGCGATTGCACTAGTGGTCGTCATCAACGTGCACAATGATGTCGTGATGATCGCGGCCTGTGGGCTGTTCGGCTTCTCCGTCGGCAATCTGATCACATTGCCTGCGCTGATCGTGCAGCGCGAATTCGATCCGCGTTCGTTCGGCGTGCTGGTCAGCCTGATCACGGCGATCAACCAGATCACCTATGCCTTCGGTCCCGGCGTGATCGGGCTGCTCCACGATCTGTCCGGCGGCTACACGCTGCCGTTCTATGGCTGCATTGGCCTCGAATTGATCGCGGCTGTGGTGATCATGATCCGCGGCAGAAAGTAAGCTCAGGCCTGCCGCTGCTTCAGCAGATCATCCAGATCCAGCCTGCTGGTGAACATCGCAAGCTTGCCGTCCGCCGTGCGCGGCCATTCCGCCTCGGGCCGGTCCCAATAGAGTTCGACGCCGTTCTCGTCAGGGTCGCGCAGGTACAGCGCCTGGCTGACGCCGTGGTCGCTGGCGCCGTCGAGTGGGATGCCGGCGGAGCGCACGCGGTGCAGCGCGTCGGCGAGGGCCGGGCGGGTCGGATAGAGAATGGCGGTGTGGAACAGGCCGGTGGTGCCTGATGGCGGCGGATGGCCGCCTTTGCTCTCCCAGGTGTTGAGCCCGATGTGGTGGTGATAGCCGCCGGCCGAGATGAAGGCGGCAGCAGGGCCCATGCGTTGCTGCAGCTCGAAGCCGAGCACCCCGCAATAGAAGCCGAGCGCGCGCTCGAGATCGGCGACCTTGAGATGGACATGACCGATCCGTGTGCCCGCGATGATGGGGGGATTTTGCGACATGTCGTGGCTCCGTTGCGTCTGGTACCGGCGAGCCGGTGGGAAGGCGTTGCAGCAGATATAGTCCGCATTCACCGAACCAGCAGCGGCCGATCCTGAAACCCAGTGTTTCCTGAGGCGCTGCTCGCTCGGGAAGCAGCCTTAAGACAATTCCGACAATTCGCCGCCCGGCAGCTCGAATTCAAAGGTGTTCAGCGTCATCGACACCATGGTGTAGTAGCCGCACAACCCGATAATCTCGACGACGCCACGCAGGCTCAGCAGCTCGACCGCCTCGTCATACAGCGGCTTCGCCACGCCGTGGCCCTCATGCAGCGACTTGGCGACCTCGTAGATCATCCTGGCCTTGGGATCGTCGAAGGTCGGGATCCGGCGCACGCGGATGTCCTCGATGATCTTCGGGTCCATGCCGCCCTTCAGCGCCAGCCGCTTGTGGGCATACCATTCGTAATGCGCGGTCCAGTGCCGGGCGGTGACGAGGATCGCGATCTCGGAGAGTTTCGGCGGAAAAATCGTGTCGAAACGCAGCACCTCGCCGAGGCGGGTGGCATGCCGGGCCACCTCCGGGCTGTTGAGCCAGGCCATCATCGGCGCCGGCGGGGCGCCGCGCTTGCCCGAGATCGACTCGTCGTAGGTTTCTTTTTGGGCGGCGGTCATTTCGCCAGGCGAAAGCAGTTTCAGCCGCATGTCCGTTTCCTCTGGGTTTTCAAGTGCTACCGGTCTCGCCGATACACCCGATCGCGCGAGGAGACCACCGACGCCAGAGCATGGCGCGGCCGCAAGACATATTGAATTCCACGATGCGCTGGCTAAGGTCGATTCCAATTCATCGAATTCGACCGGAAACGCACCATGGCAGACCTCGAGACATTCCGCAGTGAGACCCGCGCCTGGCTGGAGCAAAATTGCCCGCCGGAAATGCGCAAGCCGATGACCTCGGATGGCGATACATTCTGGGGCGGCCGCAACACGAAATTCTCCTCTGACGCGCAGCGCGTCTGGTTCGAGCGCATGCGCGACAAGGGCTGGACCGTGCCGCACTGGCCAAAGGAATATGGCGGTGGGGGCCTCGACGGCGAGGAGGCCAAGATCGTGCGCCAGGAAATGGCTGTTATCGGCGCGCGGACGCCGCTGACCTCGTTCGGCATCTCCATGCTCGGGCCGGCGCTGTTGAAATACGGCACCGAGGAGCAGAAGAAGGAGCATCTGCCAAAGATCACCGCGGGCCTGATCCGCTGGTGCCAGGGCTATTCCGAGCCGAACGCCGGCTCCGACCTTGCCTCGCTGCAGACCCGCGCCGAGAGCGACGGCGACGACTACATCATCAACGGCCAGAAGATCTGGACGTCGTATGCGAACTATGCGGACTGGATCTTCTGCCTGGTGCGGACCGATTCCGCAGCGAAGAAGCATGATGGCATCAGCTTCATCCTGTTCGACATGGCGTCGAAGGGCGTGTCGACAAAGCCGATCCTTTTGATCTCGGGCTATTCGCCGTTTTGCGAAACCTTCTTCGACAATGTGCGCGTACCGAAGTCGCATGTCCTGGGTACCGTCAATCGCGGCTGGGACGTCGCGAAATATCTGCTGCAGCATGAGCGCGCGATGATCTCGGGCATGGGCGAGCGCGGCGTCGGTCGTCCGCTCGGTCAGATCGCCGCCGACTCGGTTGGCGCCGACGCGCAAGGCAAGCTTGACGATGCGCAGCTGCGCAGCCAGATCGCGAGCTTCGAGGTCGATGAGGCCGCGCTTGCTGCGGCTGCCGAGCGCGCGGTCGATCTCGCCAAGGCCGGGCAATCGCATCCGGCATTCTCGTCGGCGATGAAATATTACGGCACCGAGCTCAACAAGCGCCGCTACGAGATCCTGATGTCGGCCGGCGGCATCGATGCGCTGGAATGGGACAGCGAGCGCTCCAGGGGCGGCGCCCGGCCGCGCGCCTGGCTGCGCACCAAGGCCAACTCGATCGAGGGCGGCACTTCGGAGGTGATGCTCGGCATCGTCGCCAAGCGGATTCTCGATTTGCCGGGCGCATAGCGACTTGCCGTCATTCCGGGTTCGCGTCTGCGACGCGCCCCGGAATGACGAACTCGGAAATTCCCGCTTAGAACGTTAGATCGGATTCTTAATGACCCTCGTCCTCACCGAAGAACAATCCATGCTGCGCGACAGTGCGCGCGGTCTCATCAGCGACAAGGCGCCGGTGTCGCATCTGCGCCATCTGCGCGACAACAAGGATGCCATCGGCTTCTCCCGCGAACTCTGGAAGACCTTTGCCGAGATGGGCTTCTCCGGCCTGCTGGTGCCCGAACAGTTCGGCGGCAGCGGGCTTGGCTGCGTCGAGGCGGGTATTGTCATGGAGGAGATCGGCCGCACCCTGATGCCGTCGCCGTTCCTGGCGACCTCGGTGCTCGCGGCATCGGCGCTGTCGCGGGGCGGCAGTGAGGCACAGAAGGCGCAGTATCTGCCGAAGATTTCCGATGGTTCGCTGCTGGCGGCGCTTGCGATCGACGAGGGCGCAAAGCATCGCCCGCTGCAGACTGCGCTGCAGGCCACACGCTCCGGCAACGGGTTCAAGCTCTCCGGCGACAAGGCGTTCGTGGTCGATGGGCACACCGCCGATCTCCTGATCGTCGCCGCGCGCAGCGCGGGCAGCGCCGGCGACAAGAACGGGCTGACGCTGTTCCTGGTCGATCCGAAGTCAAAGGGCCTTGCTGTCGAGCGCACCGCGATGGTCGATTCGCACAATGCGGCGCGCATTGTGTTCGACAATGTCGAGGTCAACGCCGACAGCGTGCTTGGCGAAGTCGACCAGGGTTTTGCGTTGCTCGACGGCGTGCTCAATATCGGTCGCGGCGCGGTGGCCTCCGAAATGGTCGGCCTCAGCGAAGAGGTGTTCGGCCGCACCGTCACCTATCTGAAGGAGCGCAAGCAGTTCGGCAAGCCGATCGGCGAGTTCCAGGCGCTGCAGCACCGCGCAGCAGGGCTCTATATCGAGATCGAGATCACCCGCGCCGCAGTGCTGAAGGCGCTGCAGGCGCTCGATGCCAACATCGACAAGGCTGCTACCGCAGTGGCCGTTGCCAAAGCCCGCGCCGGCACCACCGCGACGCAGGCCGTGCAGGAAGGCGTGCAGATGCACGGCGGCATGGGCATGACCGACCAGTTCGACATCGGCTTCTTCATGAAGCGTGCCCGGGTCTGCCAGGAGCTGTTCGGCGACAGCAATTTCCACGCCGACCAGCTGGCGCAGGGGAAGGGGTATTGAGCGCGCCGGCGTCGCCGCATAACCGCTGTCATCGCCCGGCTTGACCGGGCCCAGTATTCCAGAGACGGTTGTGCTTGAGCAGATAAGTCGCGGCGTACTGGATCACCCGCCTTCGCGGGTGACGACAGTTGAGCACGAGGCGATAGCGGCGATTTAGGCCGCGATGCTTACCTGATCGGCGGCGCGTACTGGACGCCGCCGGCGTTCCAGAGCTGGTTCATGCCGCGCGGAATCTTCAGCTGCGAGCCGCTGCCGACGTTGCGCTCATAGACCTCGCCGTAATTGCCGACATGCTTGATGATTCGCACCGCCCAGTCCTTGGTCAGGCCAAGGTCTTCGCCATAGCTGCCCTCGGTGCCGACCAGCCGCATCACTTCCGGCTTCTTCGACTTCAGCGCCTCGTCGATGTTCTTCGAGGTGACGCCGAGCTCCTCGGCGTTGATCATGGCGTAGAGCGTCCACTTCACAATCATCATCCAGTCGTCGTCACGCAGCCGCACCACAGGCGCCAGCGGTTCCTTCGAAATGATGTCGGCCAGGATGACGTGATCGTTCGGCTTGGAGAGGTTGAGCCGCAGCGCATAGAGCTGCGAGGCATCCGACGTCAGCGTGTCGCACTGGCCGGAATCATAGGCCTTCACGACGTCCTCGAGCTTGTCGAACTTCATCTCCGTGTACTTCATGTTGTTGGCACGGAAATAGTCGGCAAGGTTGAGCTGCGTCGTGGTGTTGCCCTGCACGCAGACCTTGCTGCCGTCGAGGTTGAGCGCAGAATCGACGTTGCGCGCGCGCGGCAGCATGAAGCCCTGGCCGTCATAATAGGCGACCGCCGGGAAATACAGGTCGTAATTGGTCTCGCGCGACATGCTCCAGGTGGAGTTGCGCGACAGGATGTCGACCTTGCGGTTCTGCAATTCCTTGAAGCGCTCGCTGGCATCGAGCGGGACGAACTTCGCCTTCGACGGATCGTCGAAAATCGCCGATGCCACCGCGCGGCAGAAGTCGACGTCGAAGCCGGTCCAGTTGCCCTTGTCGTCGGGATTCGAGAAGCCCGGCAGGCCCTTGTTGACACCGCACAGCACCTCGCCGCGGCGGATGGTGCGCTTCAGTGTGCGCGTGTCGTAACGTTCATAGGTGATGGCGGCGGCCGCAACCAGCACAGCGACCGCGAGCCCGATCGTCAGGCCGCCTCGAAATGTACGCATGGATTCTCTCTCGCGAATGATCGGGAAAAAACGGGGCGGGTATCGAAAGCTGCTGGAGGTCTACAGTTCGGGCTTCTGCCGGATGATCACCTTGGTGCCGACGGGAACGCGGCTGTAGAGGTCGGCGACGTCATTGTTGACCAGGCGGAAGCAACCGGAGGAGATGGCGGTGCCGATCGTATCAGGCTGGTTGGTGCCGTGGATGCGGTAGACCGTGCTGCCCAGATACATCGCGCGCGCGCCGAGCGGATTGCCGGGGCCGCCGGCCATGAAGCGCGGCAGGTAAGGCTGGCGGGCGATCATTTCCGGCGGCGGCGTCCAGTCCGGCCACTCCGCCTTGCGGGTGATGTTCACCAGCCCCTGCCACTGAAAACCGTCGCGGCCAACGCCGATGCCGTAGCGGAGCGCGCGGCCATTGCCCTGCACGAGGTAGAGGTGGCGTTCGGCGGTTGAGATGATGATGGTGCCGGGCTGCTCGTTGCTCCGGTAGTAAACCACCTGTTTCTGCCATTCCGGATCGAGCTGGTAGCTCTCGTCGGCGATCAGGCCGGGCTCGTCGACATCGGGACGGCTCTGCGCAAAGCCCTGCGATGTCGACAGCGCCAGGGCGACCGTGGCGATCGACATCCAGACCAGGTGACGAAGTTTCGTCATGCAAAGCTCTCCTTGTGGTCGCGGCCAAGTGGTTGCTCCACCCAGATCGCGATAGTATCAAATCTCAGCGACAGCTTGATGGCAAGTTTAGGGCGGTGTGTCGATATCTAGCTGTAATACCTCTGTTTTTCGTCGCTCGTGAAGAGGCTGCTGCGCCGAACTGCTCATTTCGGCGCAATCCAGAGTCGCAAGGCAAAGGAAATCAGGGCGACCGTGCCGACGCCGCCGAGCCAGAGCGCCGCGAACCACAGCAGGCGTTGGCCGAGCGGGCGTGGATTCGGGTCTGACCGCATCAGTGATAGCCGTGCCCGGGCTGCACCTTGCCGCGGAACACCCAATAGGCCCAGGCGGTGTAGCCGAGGATCAGTGGGATCAGCACCGAGACCCCGAACAGCATGAAGATCTGGCTGTTCTCGGGTGCTGCCGCCTGCCAGATCGTGATGCTCTGCGGCACGATGAACGGATACATGCTGATGCCGAGCCCGGCATAGGACAGCGCGAACAATGCCAGCGTCAGGAAGAACGGCTGGTAATCGTATCTGTTGGAGAGCGCGCGCAGCAGCAGCGCGGCGACGGCGGCGACCGCGATCGGCACCGGCGCGGTCAGGATGATGTTCGGCCAGGTGAACCAGCGATGTGTGTATTGCACATGCAGGAACGGTGTCGCGATGCTGACAAGGCCGATCGCGGCCAGCATCGCGATCAGCAGCACCCAGCTCAAATGATAGGCGCGGTCGCGCAATTCGCCGTCGGTCTTCATCACGAGCCAGGTCGCCCCCAACAGCGCATAGCCGGTGACGAGCGCCAGGCCGGTCAAGATGCTGAACGGCGTCAGCCAGTCCCACCAGCCGCCGGCATAATGGCGACCCTCGACATGGATGCCCCGCAGGACGGCGCCGAGCGCAATGCCCTGAGCCAGCGCCGCGAGCAGCGAGCCGCCGGCAAAGGCGATATCCCACTTGTTGCGTTCCTTCTGCGTCCGCCAGCGGAATTCGAAGGCGACGCCGCGGAACACCAGTCCCAGCAGCATCGCGATGACAGGCGTGTAGAGCGCCGGCATCAGCACCGCATAGGCCAGCGGAAACGCCGCCATCATGCCGCCGCCGCCGAGCACCAGCCAGGTCTCGTTGCCGTCCCACACCGGCGCGACGCTGTTCATGATGACGTCGCGATCGGCCTTCTGCGGGAACAGCGGGAACAGGATGCCGAGGCCGAGATCGAAGCCGTCCATCACGACATAGACGAACACGGCAAAGGCGATGATGAAGGCCCAGAGCGTGGCGAGGTCGAAGCTCATCGCGCGCCCTCCACGGCAGCGCCCGCCGCCGGCGTGATGCCGGCAGCCCGCGCGGGCACGTCGCGTGACGGGCCCTGCTCACCCTGATGCGGCGGTTGCGCCATCAGCCGCAGGATGTAGATCACGCCCGCGGTGAACACGGCGAAATAGACGATGATGAAGGCGATCAGCGAAGAGCCGACTGCGGGCGCGGCCAGCGGCGAGGCGGAGTCAGCGGTTCGCAGCAAGCCGTAGACGGTGAACGGCTGCCGCCCGGTCTCGGTGGTGATCCAGCCCGCCAGCACCGCAATGAAACCGGCCGGCCCCATCGTCACCGCGAACAGATGCAGCAGCCGCGAATGATACAGGCGTCCGCGCCAGCGCATCAGCAGGCTGAACAGGCCGAGCCCCAGGATCAGGAAGCCGAGGCCGACCATGATGCGGAACGACCAGAAGGTGATCGGCACCGGCGGCCAGTTTTCGCGCGGCACGGTGTCGAGGCCGGCCATCGGCGCGTCCGGCGAATGTTTGAGGATCAGCGAGCCCAGCTTGGGGATTTCGACCGCGTATTTGACTTTTGCCTCGGCCATGCTGGGCAGGCCGAACAAGATCAGCGGCGCACCGTCCTTGTGGCTCTCGAAATGGCCTTCCATCGCCATGATCTTGGCCGGCTGATGCTCCAGCGTGTTGAGGCCGTGCTGATCGCCGGCGAGGATCTGGATCGGCGCCACGAGAGTGGCCATCCACATCGCCATCGAGAACATCACGCGCGGGCCGGCGAGATGCTGGTCGCGCAGCAGATGCCAGGCGCCGACCGCGCCGACCACGAGCGAGGTGGTGAGATAGGCCCCCAGCACCATGTGCACGAGGCGATAGGGAAACGACGGATTGAAGATCACCTTCAGCCAGCTGGCCGCGACGAACTGGCCGTCGGCATTGACGGCGTAGCCGGTCGGGGTCTGCATCCAGGAATTGGCTGACAGGATCCAGAACGCCGAGATCAGCGTGCCGGTCGCGACCATCAGGGTTGCGAGGAAATGCAGCCTGGGGCCGACGCGCTGCATCCCGAACAGCATCACGCCGAGGAACCCCGCCTCGAGGAAGAATGCGGTCAGCACCTCATAGGCCATCAACGGGCCGATGATGGGGCCGGTCTTGTCGGCGTAAGCCGACCAGTTGGTGCCGAACTGGTAGGACATCACGATACCCGACACGACGCCCATGCCGAACGCGACCGCGAAAATCTTCAGCCAGTAATTGAACAGGTTGATGAAGACCTCGCGCCCGGTCGCAAGCCACAGCGCCTCCAGCACCGCGAGATAGCTCGCAAGTCCGATCGAGAACGCGGGAAACACGATGTGAAACGACATCGTGAAAGCAAATTGCGCGCGGGCGAGCGCGACCGCATCCCAACCTTCGAACATGACGCACCGTCCGTCGTCAATTATCGGCGCGATCTTGTACGGGATCGCGCATTCCCAGCGTGGAGCCTACCATGCCGGGAATGACGACAATACTGGTCCGATTGTCCAACTAGCTGCTGGCGTTGAGCAGCCGGGCGATGGTGCGGTCGATCTCTCCGTACTGCCCCTCGCCGTCGTGCTGGAACACGATCTTGCCGTTCTGGTCGATGATGTACTGTGCCGGCCAATACTGGTTGCGGTAGGCGTTCCAGGTCTGTGAGTTGTTGTCCTGCGCCACCGGATAGAGGATGCCGTGGCGCTTCAGCGCGGCCTGGACGTTGCTGGCGGAGTGCTCGAACGGGAACTCCGGGGTGTGGATGCCGACCACGACGAGGCCGCGATCCCTATACTTTGAATAGAGTTCGGTCACATGCGACAGCGTGTTGACGCAGTTGACGCAGCCATAGGTCCAGAAGTCCACCAGCACGACCTTGCCCCGCAGGTCGGCCAGCTTCAGCGGCGGCGAATTGAACCAGTTGCCGAGGCCGACGAACTCGGGGGCGGTCTTGCTTTGCGCGGCCGTCGTGGCCGCTGCGAACGTGACTGGCCGCGCCGGGGCATCAGCTTCGGTGCAGAGGCCGGGGATGACGGCGCCGCCCAGGCCAAGGCCCGCCACGAGAGCGGATACAGCGATCAAGCGCAGGGTCATCGATATCTCCTTTTGGGATTCACAGGCCGATCTGGCCGTCGGGATAAAAGCGTGTCAGCCACGCCACGATCAGCGTGTCGTATTGCAGGTAGGACAGTGCGGCGAAGCCAAGGATGAGGACGCCAAAGCCCTGTTGCAGGCGCGGCGCCAGGCGAGCAAAGCTGCGGACGCGAGCCGTGATGGTCTGGCCGCCATAGGCGATCGCCAGCATCGGAATCGCCGCGCCGATCGCATAGGTGACCAGTTGGAGGCTGGCCCATGCCGTGTCTTTCGATGTCGCGACGATGGTCAGGATCGAGCCGAGCACGGGACCGGCGCAGGGTGTCCAGACCAGTCCGAGCGTGCTGCCAAGGATGAAGCCGCCGAGCAGGCCCTGCGACGGGATGGCGTTGCCCATGCTGCCGGTGGCGCCGGAGATCCGGGTCGAAAGCCATTCGAATGGCGCCGGCCAGATCATCAACAGTGCGAAGCCGGCAAGCAAAATGGCAGCGCCGGTCCGCAGCACGTTCGGATCGAAATCGAACGCACGCGTGATCGCGCTCAGCAGCAACGCCACAACAGAGAATGACATCACGAAGCCGAGCGCGATCATGGCGGGCCGCGCCTTGCCGGTCTGACCTATCGATACCCCGAGCAGGATTGGCAGCATCGGCAGGGTGCAAGGCGCGGCGACGGTGGCGACGCCGGCAAGCAGGGCTAGCGCAAGACTAAGCATCGTGGTCGGTCCATCAGAGTCCCGGTTCGCCATATGGCCGCACCGGGACGCCTGATGTTCTTCGCGCTGGGGCTTGTGCCGTTACGGCTGCCGGATCACGGGACCCACACGTCTGTGTGAGATGGGACCCGCTTCATGAAGCTGCGCCAAATATGAAGCGACCCGGCTGGGGGGCATCCCGGCCGGGTCGTTGGAGGTAACTTGGGAGGTTTAGAACTTGAGCGGTTAGAAACTGGTTAGCCGGCGCCTGTTCGGCGGTTGGCGTTGCGTTGTTGAGTGAAGGTATAGAGATCGAGTCTTTCAGGCCGATGTCGTCGATTGTTTCAATTGTTTCGTCGCCTGACTTTTTTGGCTTCGTGGACAATTGCCCTGATGTCTCGATCTCCCGTTAAAGCGTTGAATTTGTTTGATTTATGCCGCGACGCTGTCCACGCCGGCGCCCCTGAGGAGGTCGGCGAGCTGCTTGCGGGCATAGAACATCCGGGTCTTCACCGTGCTCTGCGGGATGCCGATGATCAGCCCGGCCTCTTCGACCGACTTCTCATGGTAGTAGACGAGGTTGATGATCTCGCGATGGGCCGGCGACAGCTTGGCGACGCAGGCGCGCAGGATTTCGCTGGTGGTGGCGCGATCGAGCGAGGCTTCCGGGGTGTCGGAACCGTCGGCGATCTCCAGCACATCCTCCTGGTCGATGTCCTCATGCTTGCGCTGACGCAGCGCGGTCAGCGCCTTGAAACGGGCGATCGACAGCAGCCAGGTCGACACCTGCGAACGCCCCTCGAACTGGGAGGCGGTCCGCCAGACGTCCAGGAACACCTGGCTCACCAGATCTTCCGCCAGGGTGGTGTCGCGCACCATGCGCAGCACGAAGCGGTAGACCCGGACATTGTGACGGGCATAGAGCGTGTGCATCGCGGTGCGGTCGTGCGTGGAGATACTCTCGAGCAGCATCTCATCCGAGGTCGCACGGGCAGCGGCAATGTGCTTGTCGGCTGCGGCGTTGATGGCGATGACGTTCGGCATGACAGGCTCCCAATTCGCCGTTTGGCGGCGGTTCGTTGGGAGAATTGTTAGTTACCGCCCGTTTCCGGATGTCTGCGCGAAAAGTGGAAAATGGTTTCGTGAGCGGGAGAATTGTTTCGTCGGAAGGCTCGCGACGAAACATTCGGGACAAAAAATCCAATCATTTCAATATGCAGAAAATTCGATGGGCCGGATTCTCTCGTGCCGGAACGAATCCGGCCGTGACTTCCGGCACTATCGGGGCTTACTCGGCCGCCTGCAGCTTGGGCGCTGCCTTTTTGGGGGCAATCCAGAATGCCTCGGGTCGCTCGAACAGGAAATTGGCCCGCGCTGCCAGCGCCAGCCGCCAGATCAGCAGCGCACCGGCGACGCCGACCGCGGTCACGAGCAGCGAGATCAGGCCGATGTCGTGGATCGGGCCGAACCGCAGCAGGACGGTCCGTGTCACGGCCATCGGCAGGAAGAACGCGAGATAGATGACGATCGAGTGCTCGCCGCAGAAGCGCAGGAAGTTCAGCCAGTGTGCGCGTGCCAGCAGCGTGCCGATCACGATGATCGCGCAGGCACCCGCAAGGCCCAGCGCCAGCGAGACGATCGGCCACTCGCTGACGTCGAGCGTGACAAGGCCGCCATTGATGACTGCCCAGAGCCCAAGCCCGAGCAGCGCAAACATGGGCCGCGCCCGCGCGCGGTCCGACAGCGCGAAGACGTAGCTGGCCACGATGTAGCCGGTAAAGAAATAGACGAAGCGCGCGCAGAACTCGTCGATGGCGGTCCAGCCGGTCGCAACATGCGTCATCTCGAGCGCCGCAGCGATCAGCCAGATGACGAGCGGGTGAATATTGCGTGTCAGCTTCGTGACGACGAAGAAGATCGGCAGCAGGTAGATGAACCACAACGTGCCGAACGGCTCGATGAAGGATTCCAGATAAAGCAGCCCGACCTGGCTCCAACTCGATTCAGCGGCGAGCGACGGCGCCTTGAAGCCGAACTGGATCGTCACCCAGAGCACGTAGAAATAGGCGAAGTGCATCACCTTGCGGTCGAGATAGGTGCGCCAGTCGCGATCGATCACGACCGACAGGAAAAGCCCCGAAATCAGGAAGAAATCCGGCATCCGGAACGGTTTGGCGAACATCACGACATAGTGCATGAAGCCGGTCTGCTCGGCGGCCTTCTCCACGCCCAGTACCGAATGCATCATCACGACCATGACGATGCAGATGCCCTTGGCATAGTCGACCCAATCGACACGCCCGGCCGTCGTCCCGGCGGAACGATCTGTCGCAGCGGATGTGCCGTTTGCGGTCATCTTTGTCCTGTTTCGGCGGTCGCGGGCGCATCATCGGCCCGATCGGTTTCTTTCTTCTTTATTCATACAAATGACATGCCGCCGAATCGGCGCTTTTCCACGTTCCCCTTGACCGGCAAATGCTCTAAGAGGCGCAGGAATCGCTGGGATCGTTAACCATAGGAAGCGGGTTGTTTCATGCGCATTGCCATGATTGGCACGGGTTATGTCGGGCTGGTGTCGGGCGCCTGCTTTGCAGATTTCGGTCACCACGTGACCTGCGTGGACAAGGATGCGAGCAAGATCGCAGCGCTGCATCGCGGTGAGATCCCGATCTTCGAGCCCGGCCTTGACGCGCTGGTCGCAGCCAATGTGAAGGCCAAGCGGCTCGAATTCACCACCGATCTGGCGGCGCCTGTCGCCGAAGCCGACGCGGTCTTCATCGCGGTCGGCACCCCGTCGCGGCGCGGCGACGGTCACGCCGACCTGACCTATGTCTACGGCGCCGCGCGCGAGATCGCCGCAGCCCTGAAGGGCTTCACCGTCGTCGTCACCAAATCGACCGTGCCGGTCGGCACCGGCGACGAGGTCGAGCAGCTGATCCGCGAGACCAATCCCGCGGCCGAATTCGTCGTCGCTTCCAATCCGGAATTCCTGCGCGAGGGCGCCGCGATCCGCGACTTCAAATTCCCCGATCGCATCGTGGTCGGCACATCGGACGAGCGCGGACGCAAGGTGCTCGGGGACGTCTACCGGCCGCTGTCGCTCAACCAGGCGCCGGTGATGTACACCGAGCGGCGCACCGCCGAGCTGATCAAATACGCCGCGAATGCGTTCCTCGCGACCAAGATCACCTTCATCAACGAGATCGCCGATCTCGCCGAGAAGGTCGGCGCCGACGTGCAGGAGGTCGCGCGCGGCATCGGCCTCGACAACCGCATCGGCTCGAAATTCCTGCATGCGGGCCCGGGTTTCGGCGGCTCCTGCTTTCCGAAGGACACCCGCGCGCTGATCAAGATTGCGCAGGATAACGACGTGCACCTGCGCATCGTCGAGGCGGTGCTCAGCGTCAACGACATCCGCAAGCGCGCGATGGCGCGCAAGGTCGCGAACCTCTCCGGCGGCAGCCTGCGCGGCAAGACCATCGCGGTGCTCGGCCTGACCTTCAAGCCCGACACCGATGACATGCGCGAGGCGCCGTCGATCCCGCTGGTCACCGGCCTGCTCGACCTCGGCGCCAAGGTGCGCGCGCATGATCCGGTCGGCATGGAGCAGGCCCGCAAGGAACTGCCCGACATCGAGTATTGCGACGACCCCTATGATTGCGTGAGGGGTGCCGACGCTATGGTCGTGGTCACCGAGTGGGTGCAGTACCGCACGCTCGATCTCGCGCGGCTGAAGGCCGAGATGAAGCAGCCGGTCGTGATCGACCTGCGCAACATCTACCGCCCCGAGGACATGGCCGCGCTCGGCTTTGCCTATGACAGCATCGGCCGCGCGCCGGTGCCGCGGGCGTAACTGCAATACCGCTGTCATACCCCGCGGAGGCGGGGTATCCAGTACCCCCGGTTTTTGTAACCGGAGATGACAGTGGTTACTGGATCACGCGCTTTCGCGGGTGATTGACGGATATCTGGTTTGCCCCGCCAATTCGATAGCCCGCTGCCGATCGATGCTGTGCTCGATGAACTCGATCGCACGCTCGCCAATCATAACGCCGCGGTGCTGGTCGCGCCGCCGGGCGCCGGCAAGACCACGCGGGTGCCGCTGGCGCTGCTCGATGCGCCTTGGGCGAAGGGAAAGAAGATCATCGTGCTGGAGCCGCGCCGCATCGCGGCGCGCGCCAGCGCCGAGCGGATGGCGAAGACGCTTGGCGAGCGCGCCGGGGAGACCGTCGGCTATCGCGTTCGCTTCGGGTCCAAGATATCGCGCGCGACGCGGATCGAGGTCGTCACCGAGGGTATCTTCTCGCGGCAGATCCTCGATGATCCCGAGCTCAACGGCGTGGCCGCCGTGCTGTTCGACGAATTCCACGAGCGCTCGCTCGATGCAGATTTGGGGCTGGCGCTGGCGCGCGACGCGCAGACCGGGCTGCGCGAGGACCTGCGCATCCTGGTGATGTCGGCAACGCTGGACGGCGCGCGGGTCGGCAAGCTGCTCGGCGATGCGCCTGTCGTGGCGAGCGAAGGCCGCGCCTTTCCGGTCGAGACCCGCTATCTCGGCCGCAAGATGGATGTGCCGCTGGAGCGGCAGATGGCGGATGCGATTGCGACCGCGCTGCGCGCCGATGCCGGTTCGGTACTGGCGTTCCTGCCGGGTGCCGCCGAAATCCGCCGCACCCAGAATTTCCTCACCGAGCGGGTGCAGGACCCCTCGGTCGAGATCGTGCCGCTGTTTGGCGCGCTCGACGCCAGCGTGCAGGATCGCGCCATCGCGCCAGCGCCGAAGGGAGTCCGCAAGGTGGTGCTGGCGACCTCGATCGCCGAGACGTCACTGACCATCGAGGGCGTTCGCATCGTGGTAGATTGCGGCCTCGCGCGCGTGCCGCGCTACGAGCCTGATATCGCGCTGACCCGGCTCGAGACGGTGCGCGCCTCGCGCGCGGCGGTCGACCAGCGGCGCGGCCGCGCCGGCCGCACCGAGCCCGGGGTGTGCTACCGGCTCTGGGACGAGCCGCAGACCGCGTCGCTCCCGGCCTACACGAGCCCTGAAATCCTCTCCGCCGATCTGTCGTCGCTGTTGCTCGACCTCGCGCAATGGGGTGTCAGCGATCCCGCAAGTCTCGCCTTCCTCGATCCGCCGCCGGCGCCCGCGCTGAAGGAGGCTAGATCGCTGCTGAGCGAACTCGGCGCGCTCGATGGTGACGGCCGCATCACCGCGGAAGGCAAGAGCCTGCGCGCGCTGGCGTTGCCGCCGCGGCTGGCGCGCATGATCGTGGATTCGGCGCGCTTCGGCGCAGCCGAGGACGCGTCCGAGATCGCGGCCATCCTCACCGAGCGCGGGCTCGGCGGTGACGGCGCCGATCTGGATTACCGGCTTGATCAGTTCCGCCGTGACCGCTCGCAGCGGGCGTCGAGTGCGCGCAGCATGGCGCAGCGCTGGGCCGCGCAGGTCGATGCACGCGGGGCTGAGCAGGCGGATCTCTCCACCGGCGTCATGCTGGCCTTCGCCTTTCCGGACCGCGTCGCGAAGAACCGCGGCAATGGCAGCTTTGTGCTCGCCAATGGCCGCGGCGCAGCCGTCGAGCAGATCTCCGCGCTGGCGCGTGCGCCCTATATCGCGGTCGCCGAACTGACCGGCACGGCCGCGAACGGCCGTGTTCTGCTGGCGGCACCGATCACGCAGGACGAGATCGAGCAGCGTTTCGCCGACCAGATCGAGACCGTCGAGGAGGTGTCGTTCGACCGCGGCGCGATGTCGCTACGCGCCCGCCGCAAGCGCTCGCTGCACGCGATCACGCTGTCGGAGGCGCCGATGTCGCTATCGCCATCGGCCGAAACGGCGCGCGTCTTCGCTGATGGCCTGATCGCCGCTGGCCTCGACCGGCTGCCGTGGTCGAAGCATTCCAAGCAATGGCGCGACCGCGCCATGTTCCTGCGCAAGGCCGAGGGTGAGAACTGGCCCGATCTGTCCGACGCCGCGCTTGCCGCGCGCACCGACGATTGGCTGGTGCCCGCACTCTACGACAAGATCGCCCTGAAGGACCTCTCCGCCGGGGAGCTATCAGATGCGCTGACGTCGCTGTTGCCGTGGGAGCTGCGGGCGCGGCTCGATCGCGAGGCGCCGACGCATTTCGAGGCGCCGACCGGCACCCAGCTTGCGATCGACTACGAGGCTGAGCAGGGACCGACCATCGCGGTGCGATTGCAGGAGCTGTTTGGGCTCAACACCCATCCGGCAATTGCCAAGGGCGCGGTGCCGCTGGTGCTGGAGCTGCTGTCGCCGGCGCAGCGGCCGGTGCAGGTGACGCGGGATTTGCCGGGTTTTTGGCGCGGCAGCTACGCTGCAGTGCGTTCCGACTTGCGCGGCCGCTATCCGCGCCACCCCTGGCCCGAGGATCCCGCCAGCGCGATGCCGACCAGGCGGGTCAAACCGCGCGGGACGTAGATTTGGGTACGACGAGATTGGGTAGCGGCAGGTCCAGTGAGCTGGCCGGCATTAACCCTTCGCTCATCCTTTTCGTCAAAATGGCAGGCTCGTGCCCGCGGCATCGCTCGCCGCGGGGCGTCCGGCGTGGTCAAATTGCGTCTTCGGTCTCCGAGTGTGGCGTCATGCGTAACCTGATGATTTTCGCGGCCATCATGATCGGGCTGGGCACCTTCATGGCTCAGGTCGCCAGCAAGATGACGCCCGCCGCCGCGACCTCTGTGCAGAAGACCGCGGCTCCCGTCGTCACGGTAGCGCAGGCCAGCGCCCGTACCCTGAGCATTCCGCAAGACCCCCGCGGCCACTTCGCGACCGACGGCCGCATCGACGGCCAGCGCATCGACTTCATGGTCGACACCGGCGCCTCGCTGGTGGCACTGAACGAGACAGCGGCCGCGCGTTTTGGTGTGCGTCCGACGCCCGGCGATTACACCTCGCGCATCACCACCGCCAACGGCACCATCAAGGCCGCGCGCACTCACATCGCCATGATCGAACTCGGCGGCCTGATCGTGCGCGACGTCGATGCCCTGGTGCTTCCGGATGAAGCACTCTCCGAAAACCTGCTCGGACTGTCCTTCCTGTCGAAGCTGAAGCGCTTCGAATACGCCAACGGCAAGCTGGTGCTGGAGCAGTAAGGCCCGATCGCGCTGCGGCAGCCCCTCCCGGTTGCGGCCGCTACGTGTTATATTGAGTCCATGAACAGCTCCGATGCGATCGACACACTCCAGCGTTCCGAGCAGGCCCTGCGCGATCGTGGGGTCGCGCATGCTGCCCTGCCCTGTTCGGCTCGGTCGCGCGGGGCGATAGCCGCTCGAACAGCGATATCGACATTATGATCGAAATCGATCCGGACGCGCACCTGACGGTTTTCGACTACGTCGGTCTCAAGGAGTACATCGCGGGCCTCTTCGATAGGCCCGTCGATGTGGTCAATCGTGACACCTTGAAATCGCACGTTCGGCCCGCAGCAACGGCCGATGCCGTCTATGCCTTCTGATCGCGCTGACGGTGCGCTTCGCGATATCCTGCATCACATCGACTTGGCGACGAAGTTTGTAGAAGGCTTCGATCGTCAGACGTTCAAGGCTGACATTCGCTCCGTCTATGCGGCGACGCGCTGTCTGGAAATCATCTCGGAAGCATCGCGGCGTTTGCCGGCCGACCTCAAGGCGCGATATTCTGCAATTGCGTGGAAGCAGATGGCCGGCGCCGGGAATGTCTATCCGCATGACTATGAGGATGTTGCCGCGCAGTTCGTATGGGACATGGTTGAGCGCGCCTTGCCGCCCTTGAGAACCGTCGTCGAACAGGAGATCGCGCGTCTGATCAGATAGATGCGGCCGCATCTCGCGTGGTCACCGCCAATTCTGCCGCAATTATCGGCCACCCAGCCACTAGTCTCGTCTTTCGCTCGGCCTGCGCATTCGCTAAGGCTGCAGCGATGCCCTTCCGCACCCGACCATAAGGCTGATCTATGTTTCCCAAGCCGAAATCCGCGCTGGTTCCGAATACCTATGCCTTCGAATCCGAACCGATGGTGAAGCCGACCGGGTTTCGCGAATATGACGCGCGCTGGCTGTTCAACAAGGAAATCAACCTGATGGGCGTGCAGGCGCTGGGCATGGGGCTCGGCGCGCTGATTGCCGAACTCGGCGTCGAGCAAGAGATCGTCACCGGCCATGATTTCCGAGGCTATTCGGCCTCGATCAAATATGCGCTGATCTCGGGCCTGATGGCGGCGGGCTGCAAGGTGCACGACATCGGGCTCGCCGTCACGCCGATGTCGTACTTCGCGCAATTCGATCTCGATGTGCCCTGCGTTGCGATGGTCACCGCGTCGCATAACGACAATGGCTGGACCGGCGTGAAGATGGGCGCCAACCGTCCGCTGACCTTCGGTCCCGACGAGATGACGCGGCTGAAGCAGATCGTGCTCAATGCCGAATTCAACAACAAGGTCGGCGGCTCGTATCAATTCCACGAGAATTATCCGGCGCGCTACATCGCCGACCTCACCAGCCGGCCGAAGCTGAAGCGCAAGTTGAAGGTCGTGGTGGCCTGCGGCAACGGCACCGCGGGCGCATTCGCGCCGCAGGTGATGGAAGCAATCGGCTGCGAGGTGATTCCGCTCGACACCGAGCTCGACTACACCTTCCCGAAATACAATCCGAATCCCGAAGACATGGAAATGCTGCACGCGATCCGCGACGCGGTGCTGGCGCACAAGGCCGATGTCGGCCTAGGCTTCGACGGCGACGGCGACCGCTGCGGCGTGGTCGACAACACCGGCGAGGAGATCTTCGCCGACAAGGTCGGCGTGATGCTGGCGCGCGACATGTCGGCGATCCACAAGGACGCGCAGTTCGTCGTCGACGTGAAGTCGACCGGGCTGTTCGTGACGGACCCGGTGCTGCAAAAGCAGGGCGCCGAGACCGTCTACTGGAAGACCGGCCATTCCTACATGAAGCGCCGCACCAACGAACTCGGGGCGCTCGCCGGCTTCGAGAAGTCCGGCCACTTCTTCTTCAACAAGCCGTTCGGCCGCGGCTATGACGACGGGCTGGTCTCGGCGATCGCGATCTGCGAGATGCTCGACCGCGCGTCCGGCAAGTCGATGGCCGATTTGAAGAACGCGCTGCCGAAGACCTGGTCGTCGCCGACGATGTCGCCGCATTGCGCCGACGAGACGAAATATGGCGTCGTCGATTCCGTGGTGAAGCATTTCGAGACGCTGCAGCAGCAGGGTGGCAAGGTCGCGGGCCAGCCGATCCGCGATCTCGTCACCGTCAACGGCGTGCGGGTCACGGCCGAGGACGGCAGCTGGGGCCTGGTGCGGGCGTCGTCGAACAAGCCCGAACTGGTGGTCGTGGTCGAAAGCCCGGTCAGCGAGCAGCGCATGCACGACATGTTCGAGGCGATGGATTCGGTGCTGCGCACCCATCCCGAGGTCGGCGAGTACAATCAGAAGATTTGAACGGGGCGCTCGCGACGCCCGTTGCTGTCATACCCCGCGCATGCGGGGTATCCAGTACGCCGCGGCCTATCGGCTCAAGCACAACCGTCTCTGGAATACTGGGTCGCCCGCCTTCGCGGGCGACGACAGCATCGAAGATTACGCCGCCGGTACCGGCAGCGCGGTGACCGACTTGATCTTCTCCATCGCAAACCGCGAGGTGACGTTCTTCAGCGGCACCGCCGAGATCAGCTTCTTGTAGAAGATGTCATAGCTCGCCATGTCGGCGCAGACGACGCGCAGCATGTAGTCGACGTCGCCGGCCATCCGGTAGAATTCCATCACCTCGGGCATCGCGCTGACCGCGTCGGCGAATTTGCGCAGCCAGGCTTCCGAATGGTCGGCGCTCTCGACCGAGACGAATACTGAAATCCCGAGCCCGATCTTGTTCTGGTCGACCAGCGCCACCCGGCGTAGGATCACGCCGTCGGCTTCCAGCCGCTGGATCCGCTTCCAGCACGGCGTCGACGACAGCCCAACCCGGTCGCCGATCTCGGCGACGGACAGCGAGGCGTCCTCCTGCAGCACTGTCAGGATCTTGCGATCGATGGCGTCGAGGCGGCGGTTATTGTCGTGAAGCTGGATGGCGACATCGGACATAGAAGAAAGTTCCATATGAGAGGTTGATATCTCTCATATATAGAAAAATCTTCTCACGCAAGCGGTTCCTGATCGACTAGGCCGGCCGCACTTCCGCGTGCTGGCCCAAAAACGCTTCAACTTCAGTACGTTGCGGCGCAGCATAGGCGCCTCCAAAGCGGGTGCATTTCAGCGCTGCGGCGGCCGAGGCGAATCGCAGTGCCTGCCGCAGTTCCTGTCCCTCGGTGACAGCAAGCGCGAACGCCCCATGGAAGACGTCGCCGGCCCCGAGTGTGTCGACGGTATGGACCGGGAAGGCGGGGGTCTCCTCGAACCCGCCCTGCTCGTTGAGCCAGATCGTGCCCTTGGGCCCGCGCGTGCCCGCCAGGAAGGACGGGGTGAGCTTGGCGAGCTTCTGCAGCGCCTGACCGTCGTCGGTGACGTCGGCGGTCTCCTGCAGCGGCTCGCTGGAGAACACCAGGTGCGAGGAGGCGGTGAGCAGCCCCTCCCGCATCGACATCGCGCGGTCGACGTCGACGACCACGGGAATGCCGCGCTTGACGGCCTCGGCGCAAAGCTCGGTGCAGAACGGCGCACAGCGGCTCTCGGTCAGGATCGCTGCGCAGTCCTCCAGCAGCAGCTCGGTCGGTGGCAGTTGCACCTTCCAGAGCTCCGGATCGCGGAAGGTGACGATGGTGCGCTCGCCGGTGTCGTCGATCATGATGGCCGAGATCGGCGTGACCAGGTTCGGCATGTGGATGAGGTGGTTGGTCTCGATGCCCTCCTCCGCCATCTTGTCGAAGATGAAGCGGCTCGAGGTTTCCCGCGAATCGCCCATCGGTCCGCAGATCGAGGCACGGCCGCCCAGCCGGGCGATGCCGATCGCCGCGTTCAGGGCGTTGCCGCCGCAGATCTCATCGAAATGGGTCGCGTTCTCCTTGGAGCCGCGCGCCGGAACGTTGACGCGGAAGGTCAGGTCGCGCACCGGCAGCCCGATGCAGAGGATGCGGGGCGGGATCTTCGGGGCGCTGGTCTGAAAATTCATTCGCGAGTCCGTCATGACGGTTCCGCCGACATGCGGAACGGATAGCCCGGGTTAATCGACAGCGCCATGTCCGGTTCCCATTATTTGCCCGAGGCGTCTCCGCCATGCACCCATTGTCCAAGCAAATGATGGGCGATTGCAAACGGATGCGGACCGGCGAGGCCGTCCGGATGCTGCCGCTTGAGCATCAATGTCGCCTCCGCGCGGTCGAACCAGCGGGCGTCCTCCAGTTCGGTGCGGTCGACCACGATGTCCTCGTTGGTCGCACGTGCGGTGCAGCCGATCATCAGCGAAGACGGATAGGGCCAGGGCTGCGTCATGTAGTACTTCACGTCGGTGCAGCGGATTCCCGACTCCTCGAAAATCTCGCGCCGGACCGCGTCCTCGATGGTCTCGGCGGCTTCGACGAAGCCGGCGAGGCAAGAATACATGCCGGGCAGGAACTGCTTCTGGCGGCCCATCAGCACCTTGTCGCCCGATGTCACCAGCATGATCACCACGGGGTCGGTGCGCGGAAAATGCTCGGCCTTGCAGCTCGGGCATTCGCGCTTCCAGCCGCCGTCCTTCATCGCGGTACGGGTGCCGCAATTGGCGCAGAAGCCGTGGCGTTGATGCCAGCTCACCATCGATTTCGCCATCGCGATCGCCGAAAGCTGCTCGGGCGGCACCGCGCCCTGCATCGCCATGCCGCGCAGTTCGTTGACGGCGACGTCGCTGCGGCCGACCAGCTTTTCGGCCGCCTGCGGGGCGATGCCCATGCCGAACACCGGCGCGCTATCGCGCAGACCTAAGAAGATCGTGCCGGGATTGGCGCCGAAGCCACGGGCCTCCTCAAGCGAAAGCAGCGCACGGGCGCCGCCATCCTCCTGCTTCACCACCAGCGAGTCGCGATAGACCACATAGGCGCGGGCCTCGCGGTGGCCCTCGAGCGCGAACAGTTTCTCGTCATTGCTGCGCAGATGCGCGGCACGATCCAGCACATGGGTGACGAAGGCCGGTTGCCCGAGCGGAAAGGAATCGAATGCGGACATGAATTTCAACCCAACCAGATCTTGCGGCGAAGCGCGCTGATGAAATTTTGCACTTCCTCGGCGTCATGCGCCAGCGGCGGCATCACGCCCCAGACGGGACGCGGCCATGCAGCATCGCTGGTTCGGCGGGCGATGACGTGGACGTGAAGCTGCGGGACCAGATTGCCGAGGGCTGCGATGTTCAGCTTGTCGCATTTGGTGATCTCTTTGAGGGCTCGCGCAACGCGGGACACCTCCGTCATCAGCTGCGCCTGCTCGACTTCGTCGAGATCGATAATCTCGACCGCGTTATCGCGCCGTGGCACCAGCAGGAGCCACGGATAATGCGCGTCCTTGATGACCAGCACCTTGCTCAACGGCAAATCGCCGATGTCGATGGTGTCTTTTTTGAGCTGCGAATGCAGCGTCCAATTGGCTGATGGCATGAGGGGAAGTAATGCCTTTCCGTGTTCCCTTACAAGTCCCAGAAACCACGGTCAGGCCGCTTGCTTTCCGGCTCTTTTGGCCCCAAATAGAGACCGGGAGATTGGCGGTGGACGAGCCACTCGCCAACCGGGTCAGGTCCGGAAGGAAGCAGCCCTAACGAGGTCCGGATCGGGTCGCTCGTCAGTCTCCTACCTGTTTTTCCGAGCGAATCGCGCTGGAATGGCGGTGCCCGCGCCCGGCGTTTGATTTCGGCTCTTATCCGCAAGCCGGCTGCCAAGAGACCATCCAAGTTGCGGATCGACGCATGAACGACGCTGGCGACCCCACTGATCAGCCTGACGGCGCAGGCCAGAGCGGTTTCGACCTCGGCGGGGCGCCTGACGCCACCAAGCCGTACCGCGTTCTCGCCCGCAAATACCGCCCATCCAGCTTCGAGCACCTGATCGGCCAGGAGGCCATGGTGCGCACGGTCTCGAACGCGTTCGAGACCGGCCGGATTCCGCAGGCCTGGATCCTGACCGGCGTGCGCGGGGTCGGCAAGACTACCACCGCGCGCATCCTCGCCCGTGCGCTCAACTACGAGAAGCCGGACGGCTCGGTGAAGGGGCCGACCATCCACATGCCCGACCTCGGCGTGCACTGCCAGGCGATCATGGAAAGCCGGCACATGGACGTGCTGGAGATGGACGCCGCCTCCCACACCGGCGTCGACGACGTCCGCCAGATCAACGACAGCGTCCGCTACGCGCCGTCCAGCGCGCGCTACAAGGTCTACATCATCGACGAAGTCCACATGCTGTCGACGGCGGCCTTCAACGCCTTCCTGAAGACGCTGGAGGAACCGCCTGAGCACGCCAAGTTCGTCTTCGCCACCACCGAAATCCGTAAAGTGCCCGTCACGGTGCTGTCGCGCTGCCAGCGTTTTGACCTGCGCCGAGTGGAAGCCGATGTGCTGATGAAGCATCTCGGCAACATCGCAACGAACGAGGGCGTCAAGGTCGAGCCCGAGGCGCTCGGCATCATCGCGCGCGCCGCCGAAGGTTCAGTGCGTGATTCGCTGTCGGTGTTCGACCAGGCGATCGCGAATGCCGCCGGCGATGTGAAGGCCGATGCGGTCAGGCAGATGCTCGGTCTTGCCGACCGCACCCGCGTCATCGATCTCTTCGATTCGCTGGCGCGCGGCGATCTCGCCAGCGCCTTCTCCGAATTCCGTGCGCAGTACGATGTCGGCGCCGATCCGATCGTGGTGCTGTCAGACTTGGCCGAGTTCGTTAATTTCGTCACCCGCGTCAAGGTCGTGCCCGCGACCGCCGACAACGTCGCGTTTGGCGAGACCGAACGGGTGCGGGCCCGCGAATTCGCGGCGAAACTGTCGATGCGGGTGCTGTCGCGGATGTGGCAGATGCTGCTCAAGGGCATCACCGAGGTGCAGACCGCGACACGCCCGGCGGCTGCTGCCGAAATGGTGCTGGTGCGGATCGCCTATGTCGCCGATTTGCCGACGCCGGATGAAGCGATCCGGATGATCGAGCAGAATGGCGGTGGTGCCGCGCCCGCGACGACGGGCGGAACTGCACCGTCACGCGGTGCGCCGACATCGTCGATGTCTGCGATGCAGTCCGCGCCGTTGCGCGCCCCGCAGGGGGCGCCGCGCGCCGATCTCGCGCCGCGACCGCAAATGGTAGCGCCGGCCGCCGATTCGGCGCCGGCGTTGCGGATATCAAGCTTTCCGCAACTGATCGCGCTCGCCGGCGAGAAGCGCGACGTGCTGACCAAGAGCGCGCTGGAGGCCGATGTGCGGCTGGTCCGCATCGAGGACGGCCAGCTCGAGATCGCGCTCGAGCCGAAGGCCGCGCGCAGCATTGTCACCGATCTGTCGCGCAAGCTCGAACTATGGACCGGGCGGCGCTGGACTGTGATCATCTCGAACGCCGCCGGACAGCCGACGGTACGCTCGCAGAACGAGCTGGCGCGCAGCGAGCATCAGCGCACGGCTGAAGCCGATCCGCGCGTACAGGAGGTGCTGGCGCGTTTTCCCGGCACGCGGGTGGTCGAAGTGCGCCGCCTTGCGGCCGAGCCGCCGGACTCCGATCTGACCGGCGAAGACCCCATCGAGCCTTCCGACAGCGACGACGATTGATCCGCTCACCAGGACGCACGCAAGGACGCACCGAAGGACACACCAATGGCTGATTTTCTCGGCATGATGAAGCAAGCAGCGCAACTGCAATCCAAGATGCAGGCGATGCAGGAAGAACTCGGCAATGTCGAGGTCGAAGGCAGTTCCGGCGGCGGGCTCGTCGCGGTGCGCATGACCGCGAAGATGGAAGTGAAGGGCGTCAAGATCGATCCGTCGCTGATGAAGCCCGAGGAGCGCGAAGTGCTCGAGGATCTGCTCGTCACCGCACATGGTGATGCCCGCCGCAAGGCGGAGGCCGCGATGCAGGAGAAAATGTCGACGCTGACCGGCGGGCTCGGCCTGCCGCCGGGACTCGGTCTCACCTAAATGGCCGCAAGCGTTGCCGGCCCCGAGATTGAGCGCCTGATCCAGCTGCTGGCGCGGTTGCCGGGGCTCGGTCCGCGTTCGGCGCGACGCGCGGCGCTGCATCTGATCAAGAAGCGCGAAGCGCTGATGACGCCGCTGACGTCGGCGCTGCAGGTGGCGATCGACAAGATCCAGGTCTGCAAGACCTGCGGCAACATCGATACGCAGAATCCCTGCACGGTGTGCATCGATCCGCGCCGTGATCCCTCGATCATCGTCGTGGTCGCCGATGTCGCCGATCTCTGGGCGCTGGAACGCGCCAATGCGACCAATGGCCGCTATCACGTGCTGGGCGCGACGCTGTCGCCGCTCGACGGCATCGGCCCGCAGGATCTGACCATCGATGCGCTGGTGGCGCGCGCGCACGTATCAGAGGTCAACGAGATCATCCTGGCGCTCAACGCCACCGTCGATGGCCAGACCACGGCGCATTACATCACCGACTTGCTGTCGGAAGCCAACGTCCGGGTAACGCGGCTGGCGCATGGCGTCCCCGTCGGCGGCGAGCTTGATTACCTCGACGAAGGTACGCTATCCGCTGCCATGAGACAGCGCACGCTGTTCTAGAAGCACATTTGAAAGACTGGGCGGCGGACCATCAGATGGCCGCGACGCACTGAAAAGATACTGTTTAAACAATGTGATAGGGTGGGAACGCGATTCGGGGACGGGTCAATCGCGCGCTAAAGACATCAGATACGGAATCATTCGACATGATGAAACACCGATTCGGCGTACGCCAGAACTTTGCGATTCTGGGCTTTGCGATTCTGGCGTTGGCGTTGGCCGCGCCTGGCGTACGCGCGCAGCAGGACGTAGCGCCGCAAAAGGCCGGCAAGCTGATCAAGATCGGTGACGTGCTGTCGGGGGAACTCAACACCATGCGGGTGCGTGATCCTAAGAAGGCGGGCAAGCGCGTCCCGACCTATCAGATCACCAGCGAGCCACGCCGCCTGCCGCCGCCGAACGGCCTCTGCAACCTCGAGACCGGTCCGGAAACCTTCCAGCTCGTCCCGACCAGCGAGAGCCAGGCCACCCAGCTCAGGAGCCTTGCCGGCAAGGAGATCGCGGTGAAGGTCGACGAGGTCGCCTGCGCACAGGACGCCGGCCAGATGAGCGAAGCCGTCGTCACCAAGTGGACCGTGGTGACGAAGTAAGTGCCTACATCGCGGTGTCATCGCGCGGCCTGTGCGCAATTGCGCACATGGACTGGGCGACCCAGTACGCCGCGGCCTCTCCATTGAATCAATCGGCGTCTCTGGAATACTGGGTCACCCGTCTACGCGGGTGACGACACTGGTGGCTAAACTCTCACCGGCCCCAGTTCATCAAAATGCCCGCGCCGCTGTAGCCAGACCAGCAGGATCAGGCTCGGGATCGCGACCAGCACGCAGATCACGAAGAAGGCTGGCCAGCCCACGGCTTTCGCCACATAGCCCGCGCCCGATGACAGATAGGTGCGGCCGACCGCGGCCAGCGCGGTCAGCAGCGCATATTGGGTCGCGGTGTGCAGCGGATTGCGGCACAGCGCCGAGAGGTAGGCGACGAAGATCACGGTGCCGATTGCGCTGGTGAAGTTTTCCGCGGTGATGGCGAGCGCCAGCGCCCACTGGTTGACGCCGACATGCGCGAGCCAGGAGAACGACAGATTGGCGAGTGCCTGCAGCACGCCGCCGATCCACAGGCTGGTTGCGAGCGAATAGCGCCGCGCCACAAAGCCCCCGGCAAAGCCGCCGATCAGGGTCGCGGCAAGCCCGACGCCCTTCACAATCGCGGCGTAGTCGACCTTGGAAAAGCCGATGTCGATCACGAACGGCGCGGTCATGGTGCCGGAAAACGCGTCGGTGAATTTGAATAGCACCACGAAGGCGAGTGCGGCGAACGCGTTCTTGCGGGTCAGAAATTCCGAGAACGCGCCGGCCGCCGCCAGCAGCACGCGTTCGGCCGCGGTCTGGGCATGCGTGGCCGCCTCGGCATCTCTCGATTGCGCAGGCTCGGTCGCGGCGAGTGCGGTGACCGTGCCGATCAGGATCAGTGCGGCCATCACCACATAACCCCACATCCAGGCCGACGAGCGTGCCAGGCCCGTCGTCTCGAAGCCGGCGACGATGAACAGCGTGCCCGCCGTCGAGACCAGCATCCCGATGCGGTAGGCTGCGACGTAGGACGCCATGCCGGCGGCCTGCTCGCTTTCAGGCAGGCTCTCGACGCGGAGGGCGTCGACCACGATGTCCTGCGTCGACGATGCCGTCGCAACCAGCAGCGCGGCGAAGGCCGCGAACCACGGCGATCGCGCGGGGTCGGACATTGCAAGCACGAGGATCGTTGCGATCAGCAGCAACTGAGAGAAAAGGAGCCAGCCGCGGCGGCGCCCAAACCGCTGCGTGAACAGCGGCACATGCATGGCATCGACCAGCGGCGCCCAGAGGAATTTCAGCGTGTATGGCGTGCCGATCAGTGCGAGCAGTCCGATCGTGCCGAGGTCGACACCGGCCTCCTTCATCCACACCTGCAGCGTCGAGCCCGACAGCGCCAGCGGCAGGCCTGAGGAGAAGCCAAGCAGCAGCACGATCAGCACGCGCGGCTGCAGATACACCGCGAAGCTGTCGCGCCAGGAGGGGGGGGCGGGCTTTTGCAGTGGAGTTTCGGTCGCTTCAGGAGCGGTCATGAAGCAGTTGGTAGCAGATTCGAGCCAAAAAGAAGGTGTCATCGCCCGGCTTGTCCGGGCGACCCAGTATTCCAGAGGCCTACCCGCCTCCCGCAGCAATCTCCGGATAAAGATCAATCCAGCCCGGATTGTCTTTCTCGATAAGGGAAATCTTCCACGCGCGAGGCCATTTCTTCAGCCGCTTCTCGCGACGAATCGCCTGTTCGATATCCTCGAATATCTCGAAGTACACCAGCCGGTTCACGTCGTATTGCTTGGTGAAGCCGCCGACGAGCTTCAGCTTGTGCTCTCCAACCCGCCTGATGAGGTCATTGGTCACACCGATGTAGAGCGTGCCGCCGATGTGGCTGGCGAGGATGTAAACGTAGTAGCTGCGTGCTCCCAATTGCCGCCTCTGGGATACTGGGTCGCCCGGTCAAGCCGGGCGATGACGCCATTTGTGTGGTGAAAGCAGCGTCGGACACTACTCCCCCGCCTGCAGCTTGCGCGGGGCAGGAAACAGCTCTGGCGCCGCGCTCTTGACGAAGCGGGGGACTTCGACGGGTGCCTCGGACTTGCTGAAGTCGAGCTCCTCGATGCGGCCGGCGCGCTTTTCGATCTTGTCGGCGGAGATCAGGATCTGCCTGACGTCCTCGTTGACCTGGCCGAAATGATTCTGCAGCTTGAGCACGCGCTCGCGCAGGCGGCTGAGATCGTCGCCCAGATGCATCACCTCGTTGCGGATCTGGTCGGCGGCGTCGCGGATGCGGGCGTCCTTCAGGATCTGCTGCATCACCTGGATCGCGAGCATCAACAGTGACGGCGACACCAGCACGACGCGGGCGCGATAGGCCTTCTGGACCACGTCGTCGAAGCCATCATGGATTTCGGCGTAGACCGATTCCGACGGCACGAACATCAGTGCGGTGTCCTGGGTCTCGCCGGGGATGAGATATTTCTCCGCGATGTCGCTGACATGCTTCAGCACGTCACTGCGCAGCCGCTGGCTGGCGAACTTCCGTTCCTCGTCACTGCGCGCATCATGCAGCGCGGTCATTGCCTCCAGCGGAAATTTCGCGTCGATGCAGAGCGGCCGCTGATCGGGCAGGAACACCACGCAGTCCGGCCGCTTGCCCGTGGTGAGGGTGTGCTGGAACTCGTAGGAGCCCTTCGGCATACCGTCCTGGACGATCGCCTCCATCCGCGCCTGGCCGAACGCGCCGCGCGACTGCTTGTTGGCGAGCACGTCACGCAGGGTCGTCACCTGGGTGGTGAGCTCGCTGAGGTTCTTGTGGGCATGATCGATGATGCCGAGCCGCTCGTGCAGCACCCGCAAGGAATCCATCGTATTGCGCGTCGAATTTTCCATCGACTGGCCGACCCGGTGGGTGACCGAATCCAGCCGCTCGTTGACGGCGCGCGCCATCTCGGCCTGGCGGCCGGCCAGCGACTGCGCAATCGCATCGGCCCGGCCGGACGCCTCGGTCTGGGCGCGCAGCACGTCGGCGAGCCGCTCCTCCAGCTCGTCGGCGCGGATGGTCTGAGCGATAGCGATTTCCGCACCGCGCCGGCTCGATCGCGCGATCACGATGGCGATCACCAGCAGCAGGACCAGTGCGAGCGCGCCAAAGGCGACCAGCACGTCAGAAGCGCGGACCGGCAGCTCGCCGATCATGAAAAGAATCTCATTCATGCCAGCCGTTGTAGCCGATTCGCAGCTGACGCCGAACGAAAAGGGAACATTTATGGTTAATGCTTCCTTTATTTTCCTGGCTAATTTGTCCTGAAGAAACGTGGTTAAGGCGGGCTTAACCGGCCTTGGTTCGGATTGACCCTCGCAGATCAGCGGCTTAAATCGCGCGCATGGCACTTAGAGAAATCATCATCCTGCCGGACAAGCAGTTGCGGCTGGTGTCGAAACCTGTCGAGACGGTGACGCCGGAGATCCGCAGGCTCGCCGACGACATGTTCGAGACCATGTATGACGCGCCCGGAATCGGGCTCGCGGCGATCCAGGTCGCGCAGCCGCTGCGCCTGATCACCATGGACCTCGCCAAGCGCGACGAGAGCGGCGAAACGACGCCGCAGCCGCGCGTCTTCATCAATCCCGAGATCATCGCGCATTCGGAAGACCTCTCCGTCTACGAAGAGGGCTGCCTGTCGATCCCCGAATATTACGAGGAGGTCGAGCGGCCGGCGCGGGTACGCGTGCGCTACCTCGATCTCGACGGCAAGCTGCACGAGGAGGATGCGGAGGGCCTGTTCGCCACCTGCGTCCAGCACGAGATCGACCACCTCAACGGCGTGCTGTTCGTGGACTATCTGTCGAAGCTGAAGCGCGACCGCGTGCTGAAGAAGTTTGCAAAGGCCGCCAAGCGCGCGTCGGACTAGCCGCACGCTCCGCCGTCATGGCCGGGCTTGACCCGGCCATCCACGTCTTGCTTCGCTGTCGAAGAACGTGGATGCCCGGGTCAAGCCCGGGCATGACGGAAACTCTTCTTTCTGCCGAGTAAGCCTCATGCCTCTCCGCCTGATCTTCATGGGCACGCCCGATTTCGCGGTGCCCACGCTGCTGGAGCTCGTGGCGCACGGCCATGAGGTCGCGGCCGTCTACACCCGGACGCCGAAGCCGGGCGGCCGCCGCGGCCTGCAATTGCAGCCCACGCCGGTCGAGCAGGAAGCGCGGCCGCTCGGCATTCCCGTGTTGACGCCAAAGACGCTGAGGACGCCGGAAGCGCTGGAGGAGTTTCGCGCCCACGATGCGGATGCGGCGGTCGTCGTCGCCTATGGCATGATCCTGCCGCAGTCCATCCTCGATACGCCCAAGCTCGGCTGCTTCAACCTGCACGCCTCGCTGCTGCCGCGCTGGCGCGGCGCCGCGCCGATCAACCGCGCCATCATGGCGGGCGACGCCGAGAGTGGCGTGATGGTGATGAAGATGGATGTCGGCCTCGACACCGGCGACGTCGCGATGGCCGAGCGGCTGGCGATATCGGACAGCATTACGGCGTCAGATCTCCACGACGCGCTAGCGCCGCTCGGCGCGGATTTGATGGTCCGCGCCATGGGCGCGCTGGAGCGCGGGCGATTGCAGCTCACCAAGCAGAGCGAGGACGGGGTCACCTACGCCGCCAAGATCGACAAGGCCGAGGCGCGGATCGACTGGAGCAAGCCGGCACACGCGGTGCTGCGGCATATTCATGGGCTGTCGCCGTTTCCCGGTGCGTGGTGCGAATTGGCGGATGACGGCGGGCCGGTGCGTCTGAAAATTCTGCGCTGCGAATTGACCAAAGGCTCGGGTGCGCCCGGCGACGTGCTCGACGACGATCTTGCGATCGCCTGCGGCGACGGCGCGATCCGCCTGCTCGAACTGCAGCGGGAAGGCAAGGCGCGGATGAAGGCATCAGACTTCCTGCGCGGCACGGCGTTGAAGCCGCCGGCGCGGCTCGCCTGATGCCTCGCTACAAGCTCATCATCGAATATGACGGCACGCCGTTCTCCGGCTGGCAGATCCAGGACACCGCGCCGACCGTGCAGGGCGCGATGGAGAAGGCGGTCAAGGCGATCTGCGGCGAGGACGTGCGCGTCCACGGCGCCGGCCGCACCGATGCCGGCGTGCACGCGCGCGGCCAGGTCGCGCATTGCGACATCGCAAAGCCGTTTCCGCCGGGCCGCCTGCGCGACGGGCTGAACGCCCATCTGCGCCCGCATCCGATCGGCGTGCTCGCGGCCGACATCGTGCCAGACGATTTTCAGGCGCGCTTCTCGGCGAGGAAGCGGCACTATCTCTATCGCATCACCAACACGCGCGCCAACCTTGCGCTCGACATCGCCCGCACCTGGCGCGTGCCACGTGCGCTCGACGCGGATGCAATGCACGCGGCCGCGCAGCGTCTGCTCGGCAAGCACGATTTCACCACCTTTCGCGACACCGAGTGCCAGGCGAAGTCGCCCGAGAAGACGCTCGATCAGCTCGACGTCACGCGCAATGGCGACGCCGTCAACATCGTCACCTCGGCGCGCTCGTTCCTGCACAGCCAGGTGCGCTCGATGGTGGGATCGCTGGTCTGGGTCGGCGAAGGCCGCTGGAGCGCGGACGATCTCGCCACAGCACTCGCCGCCCGCAACCGCGCCGCCTGCGGCCCCGTCGCGCCGCCGGACGGCCTCTATCTGATGCGGGTGGATTACTAGAGCGTTTTCGAGCGAAGTGGATACCGGTTCGCGTGAAGAAAACGGGTCAAAACAAGAATCTAGAGCCCCGTTCCGATTCCATCGGAACGGAAAAGGCTCTAGTTCGCCCGTCATACCCCGCGAAGGCGGGGTATCCAGTATGCCGCGGCGGCAGATGGTGAACGGAGATGTCACGGAGTACTGGATCGTCCGCCGGAGCCTGTCATCGGGCGCGCATTCGCGCGACCCGGTGGCGGACGATGACAGCTCAGCCGAAATACCGGTCCAGCACGCCGCGATAGACCTTCGTCAGCTTCTCCAGATCCGACACCGGTGTGCGCTCGTCGATCTGGTGCATGGTCTGGCCGACCAGGCCGAATTCGATCACCGGGCAGTAGCTGGAGATGAAGCGCGCGTCCGAGGTGCCGCCGGAGGTGGAGAGCTCCGGCTTGCGGCCGGTGACCTCCTCGATCGCCGATACCGCGAGGTCGGTGAACGGCCCCGGCTTGGTGACGAACACATTGGAGTTCGACGGCATCCAGTCGATGTGGGCGCGGATGCGGTTGCCGCAGGCCTTTTCGAGGCGCGCGTCGACCAGCTGGCGCAGGGTTTCCTGGGTGTGGTTGTCGTTGAAGCGGATGTTAAATTTCGCGCGCGCCTGGCCGGGGATCACGTTGCCTGCGGTGTTGCCGACGTCCACGGTGGTGAATTCGAGATTGCTCGCCTGGAATTGTGCGCTGCCGTGATCGAGCGGTTCGTCGCTCAAGGCTACGATCAGCCGCGAGATGTCGGGCACCGGGTTCGACGCGCGGTGCGGATAGGCGACGTGGCCCTGCACGCCATCGACAACAAGCGTGCCGGACTGCGAGCCGCGGCGGCCAACCTTGATCATGTCGCCAAGCACCTCGACATTCGAGGGTTCGCCGAGCACGCAATGGTCGAATTTTTCGCCGCGTTCGGCGCACCATTTCAGCAGCTTGACGGTGCCATTGACCGAGACGTCTTCCTCATCGCCGGTGATCAGGAACGAGATCGAGCCTTTTGGCTTGCCGCCATTGTCTTTGAGATATTGCAGCACCGCGGCGACGCTGCAGGCGATGCCGCCTTTCATGTCGACCGCGCCGCGGCCGTAGAGATAGCCGTCCCTCACCTCGCCGGAGAATGCGCCGAGCGTCCATGCCGATTCATCGCCCGGCGGCACCACATCGGTATGTCCGGCGAAGGTGATATGCAGCGCTTCGCTGCCGATGCGGGCATAGAGATTGTCGATGTCGGCGGTGCCGGGCTCCGAGAAGGTCACGCGATGGGCGTCGAAACCGGCGGCTGTCAGGAGATTTTCGAGAACGCCGAGCGCGCCGGCATCGACCGGGGTGACGGATGGGCAGCGGACGAGATCGCGGGTGATGGAAACAGCATCAGTCATGCCGTCCGCTTAACACGTCACACCGCGGATGGGCCAGCCTTGTGCGGCATGAATTCGAGCTCGCTTTGCTGATCCCAGCCCTGCGTCGGGCGCGACGCGTTGCCGCGGTCGTTGCGCGGCCGTCCCGGTGTCTTGCCGAGCGGATTGGGACCATATTGATTGGGATATCGGGTGCCGGGGAGGAAGCCCATCTCGATGAAGCCGCAGAGATACAACAGCGCCATCGGGGCGGTCAGCAGGAGACACCAGTACGAGTCGGGCAGACGATCGGCGAACTGGTTGCAGAGGCCGGGTAGCACAAAGTAGGGCAGCATCCACCACGCGCTCTTGTCGCGATCGTGCAGGCGCTTGATCGAAGCCGCACAATAGACCCAGACGAACAGTGCCGTTCCGATCACCTTGATCACGGTCCGCGGCAGGCGAGACCAGGAGAGCGATCTGTAGGAGCCTGGATCGACGATCCCGAAGATATCATTGGTGTTGTAGCCGAACGACATGTTCCATCTGAACGCAAGGCCGGCAGCCAGCACCGCGCCGGCGAGGGCGATCATGCCGCAGACGATGACCAGTCCCGCGAGCCAGTATTTGGCGCGGTTGATGCGGCCCTCGAAGCTGAAAAGGTACGACGTCCAATCCATAAAAAACTCCGGGCGGAAATCACTCGCGGCCCGAAATTTTGTCGCTCTGGGGTGGAAACTGGTTCGATCAGTCCCGCAGCAGCTCGTTGATGCTGGTCTTGGAGCGGGTGCGCTCGTCGACACGCTTGACGATCACGGCGCAGGCGACGGCCGGGCCCGGCTGGCCGTTCTTCATCAGCTTTGGCGGCATTGTGCCGGGGACCACGACAGAATATTCCGGGACCTCGCCGATGAAGATCTCGCCGGTCTCGCGATCGACGATCTTGGTGGAGGCGCCGAGGAACACGCCCATCGCCAGCACCGCGCCCTTGCGCACGATCACGCCCTCGGCGACCTCGCTTCGTGCGCCGATGAAGCAATCATCCTCGACGATCACGGGCTCGGCCTGCAACGGTTCGAGCACGCCGCCGATGCCGACGCCGCCGGAGATGTGCACGCGCTTGCCGATCTGGGCGCAGGACCCGACCGTCGACCAGGTGTCGATCATGGTGGCTTCATCGACGTAAGCACCGAGATTGACGAAGGACGGCATCAGCACGACGTTGCGGGCGATGAAGGCTGAGCGGCGGACGATCGCGCCCGGCACGGCGCGGAAGCCAGCATCGCGAAAACGGTTCTCGCCCCAGCCCTCGAACTTCATCGGCACCTTATCCCACGACGAGGCGTTGCCGGGGCCACCGGGAATGGCGCTCATGTCGTTGAGGCGGAACGACAGCAGCACGGCCTTCTTCAGCCACTGATTGACCTTCCACTTGCCGCTGGCCTCGCGCTCGGCGACGCGGGCCTCGCCCTTGTCGAGCAGCTCCAGCGCGTGATCGACGGCCTCGCGGACCTCGCCTTTGGTGGAGGTCGAAACGCCGTCGCGGGCATCGAATGCGGTGTTGACGGTGGATTCGAGGGCGGACAGCGACATCGGGACAATCCTTGGGCGTATCGGGATTATGACGGGAGGTTGGAAGGCTTTTTCGGGATTTGGGGCCGCGGAGTCAAGCCAAACTCCGCCGTCGTCAGGGCGTCAACTGCTGCAAAAACCCGGTCAGATCGTCCGTGACATGATCGACGTGTTCGGCGTCGCGGCCTTCGAGCTCCCAGGTCTCGCGCACCACCTCCCGGCTGCCGTCGGGCACCACAAGCACGGTGGTCATGCCGAGCTGGTGCGGAACGACCAGGTTTCGCGCGAGGTCCTCGAACATCGCCGACCGCGTGGGATCGACGTCATGCAGCGTCAGGAACTTCTGATAAGTCTGCGGCGCCGGCTTCGGCTCGAGATCGGCGGCGATGATGTCGAACACGCCGTCGAAATGATCGCTGATGCCGAGCCGGCCGAGCACCGCATCGACATGGTCGGTCGAGCCGTTGGTCAGGATCAGCTTGCGCCCCGGCAGCTTCGCGATCGCAGCCCCCATCGCCGGATTAGGCTCGAGAGGCGAGTGGTCGATCTTGTGCACATAGGCGAGATAGTCGTCGGCGCGCACGCCGTGCTCGGTCATCATGCCGCGCATCGTGGTGCCGTAGCGCAGGTAATAGTCCTTCTGTATCAGCCGTGCTTCCTCCGGCGAAATCTTCAGCCAGTTGCTGACGAACTCGCCGATCCGCGCATCGACCTGCTGCCAAAGATTGACGTGATGCGGGTACAGGGTGTTGTCGAGGTCGAACACCCAGGTGTCGACATGGCCGAAGCTGCGGGGAGTTTTCATCAAGCTCTCACGGCAAAGAGGGGGCCCATCACGGCATCGCGAAGCGCAGCGTCTTGCCGCCGCTGGTCATGTCGACGGGCACAAAGCCTGTTACGGCGAGGCCGCGGTTGGCGCAGTCGCCCTGGTCGTTGATCTCGAATGTGCTTTCCCGGGTGCATAGCTGGGTGAGGCCGCCCCAGTTCAGCGGCTTGTCCTTGACCTTGATGGTGCGGTTATCGCCGTCGACGGCTTCGGCGAAGGAGTAGATCTGTTTCGGCGCGCCCGTCACGTCGGGATGCAGGCACTTGCCGGGATCGACGCGATACCAGCCGCGGCTGGTCACCACCTTGCCGTCGTCGGTCGCGACTGCGGCCATCACTTTGTGCGGGGTGTCGTTGCACCAGGTCAGCCCCGATGACGATGGCTTCTGCACGGCGTCGACCATCGCGGTGAAGAAGGTCGGCGATTGCACGATGTCGCTGGCGAGCCCGCGGCTCTTGAGGAATGCGGACAGCGCGCCTTGCGTCTTCGGCCCGTCGACGCCGTCGATCGGTGCCGCATCATAGCCCGCGATCACCAGCAGGCGCTGGATGGCGGCGAGCCGCGCCTGTTCGTCGTCATATTCGCTGTCCTCGGCGAGATACGCAGTGAGGTTGCCGTCATCGCCCTGCGTCGGCGTGATCTGGGTGAACTGTGCGGGCGTCTGGCCCGCGCGGCACTGGCGCGCAGCGGCGATCACGAAATTGTCCTGCGCGACGCAGAGCGTGTCGGTGCCGTTCTGCGGGATCGGCGAGGCGCCGTAGACGCCGAGCGCGCGTGCATTCAACAGCACGCGGTCGGCGGTCAGCTGGCCCTGCACCACGACGCGGCAGGTGGCGGGATCGATGCGAAACCAGCCTCGCGTCGCGGTCGCCGCCTTGTCGTCGATACCGATCGCCGCCTCGACCACATAGCTCATGCGGTTGCAGAGCTTGAGATCGGCAAGCGCCGGCGCCCCAGAGAACAGAACCGACACGACGGCGGCCGGCAGTGACATCAAGAGCCGATCTAGCGAAGAGCGACGGTGCGGTGGCCTCGCTTTTAATTCGTCATGCCCGGGCAAAAGCGCGAAGCGCGTATGGACAGCAATGCCCCGGGCATCCACATCTTTCGCCCGGCGATCAAACAAGACGTGGATGGCCGGGATAAACCCGGCCATGACGCTTCGTATGCGCGTGCCCGCATCTCGCATCACTTGTGGATCAGTGTGCCCGTGCCCTGGTTGGTGAAGAGTTCGAGCAGCACCGCGTGCTGCGTCTTGCCGTCGATGATCACGACGCCCTGCACGCCCTGTTCGAGCGCGTAGATACAGGTCTCGACCTTCGGGATCATGCCGCCGGAGATGGTGCCGTCGGCGATCAGCTTGCGGGCATCCTTGATCGACAGGTCCGGAATCAGCTTCTTGGACTGGTCGAGCACGCCGGGCACGTCGGTCAGCAGCAACAGCCGCTTGGCCTTCAGCGCGCCCGCGATCGCGCCGGCAAAGGTGTCGGCGTTGATGTTCAGCGTCTGGCCGTCCTTCGACGTTGCCAGCGGCGCCAGCACCGGGATCAGGTCATAGCCGATCAGCTGGTTGAGCAGCGTGAGATCGACCTTTTCGGGATCGCCGACGAAGCCGAGATCGATCGCCTTCTCGATGTTGGAATCCGGGTCGACCATGGTGCGCGTCGTCTTCGACGCCTTCACCATGTTGCCGTCCTTGCCGGAGAGGCCCACGGCCTTGCCGCCGGCCTCGTTGATGTAGCCGACGATCTGCTTGTTGACCGAGCCCGCCAGCACCATCTCGACGATCTCGATGGTCGCGGCGTCAGTGATGCGCAGTCCGGCTGCGAATTCCGACTGGATGCCGAGGCGCTTTAGCATGGTCGCGATCTGCGGGCCGCCGCCGTGCACCACCACCGGATTGATCGCGGTCTGCTCGAGCAGCACGATGTCGCGCGCGAAGGCCTTGGCGGTGTCCTCGGAGCCCATGGCATGGCCGCCATACTTGATGACGATGGTTTCCTCGTCATATTCCTGCATGTGCGGCAGCGCCTCGGACAGGATACGGGCCTGATCGAGCGGGCTGATCTGCTGGTCGGTCATGGGGCGGGTCTCGTCGTCAGCGGAGGGGCGCGCAGGGTTCTATCCGATTGGCGGGCAGGGCGCAAAGTGCTGCCCCCTCCCATCAGCATGGGAGAAGGCCAGATTGATCAACGCTTCGGCCACATCGCCGCGATCGCCAGCACCACCCAGCTCAGAATCAGCAATGTTCCGCCGGTCGGGGCGGCCATCGGAAACAACCCGTGGCTGGCATATTGGCGGACCGTCAGGTCGCCCGCGAACAATGACGCCGCGATGACGAAACCGATCGCCGCAACGGTTCCGATCCTCGCATGAACGATGGCGCGGTCCGCGACCGCCACGGTCGCAAGCACGGCGGTGGCGTGAAACAGCAGCATCGAGGAGGCGGCCCCCAGCCGCGACGCGTCGGCGAGGTGGGCTGCGGCCGCCGCCAACACCACGCCACAGGCGCCCATCAGCCCGGCGAGGCCGATCAGGATGCGGTGCAGGCCGGCCATCAGCGCCGCTCTTCGATCAGGCGCACCATCGCGGCGCGCAGCTCCGGCATCCCGGCGCCGGTGCGCGACGAGGTCACCAGCACCTCGGGGAATGCCGCGGGGTGTTTGGCCAGCGCCGCAATGGTCTCGGCGAGCGTCGTGCTCAATTCGCCGGCCTTGACCTGGTCGGCCTTGGTCAGCACGACCTGATAGCTGACCGCGGATTTATTCAGCGTCTTCAGCACGTCGAGATCGACGTCCTTGATGCCGTGACGGGCGTCGATCAGCACATAGACCCGCGCCAGCGTGGCGCGTCCGAGCAGGAATTTGTGGATCAGCGCCGTCCACGACGCCACCTTGACCTTGGGCGCCGATGCGTAGCCGTAGCCGGGCATGTCGACGAGGCGAACGTCCGCCTGTTCCGGGCCCTCGAAGAAGATCAGCTCCTGGGTGCGGCCCGGCGTGTGCGAAGTGCGTGCCAGACTGCCGCGGCCGGTCAGCGCGTTGATCAGGCTCGACTTGCCGACATTGGAGCGGCCGGCAAAGGCCACTTCCAGGCCTGCCATCGGCGGCAGCGTCTCGATCGAGGGCGAGGCCCAGATGAAGTGCCAGTCGCCGGCGAACAGCTTTCGCCCTTGCTCGATCAGCTTCGCATCAGGTTCGGTGCTCATGCGAAGGTTTCCATCCATCGTCGTAGCCGGGCTAAAGCGCGAAGACGCGCTTGAGCCCGGGCATGACGAGTTAGGCTTTGCGCGTCCAAGCAACGGCGCTTGCTAGGTCTTCGATACCGCTTTTTTTGACGCAAACGTGGACTTCAGATTGTCGAACAGTTCCACCTTCACGCCGTTGCGGCGCATGATGAAGCTCTGCTGCAGCACCGAGAGCGTGTTGTTCCAGGCCCAATAGATCACGAGGCCCGCCGGGAAGCCCGCCAGCATGAAGGTGAAGATCAGCGGCATCCAGGTGAAGATCATCTGCTGCGTCGGATCCGGCGGCGTCGGATTGAGCTTCATCTGGAACCACATCGTGATGCCCATGATGATCGGCCAGATGCCGAGCGCCAGATAGTGGCCGAAGATCGGAAGCTGCGTCGGATCGTAGTGGAAAAGGCCGAACAGCGTGAACAGATTGGTCGGATCCGGCGCCGACAGGTCCTTGACCCAGCCGAAGAACGGCGCGTGCCGCATTTCAATGGTGATAAACAGCACCTTGTAGAGCGAGAAGAACACCGGGATCTGGAGCGCAACGGGAAGACAACCGGCGATCGGGTTGATCTTCTCCTTCTTGTAGATCTCCATCATCTCCTGCTGCTGCTTCACCCGGTCGTCCGGATAGCGCTCCTTCAGCGCGGCGAGCTGCGGCTGCACCGACTTCATCTTCGCCATCGAGGCGTAGGACTTGTTGGCGAGCGGAAAGAACAGCAGCTTCACGATCACGGTCACGAGCAGGATCGAGACGCCGAAATTGCCGAACAGGTGGTAGAACCAGTCGAGCGCCAGGAACATCGGCTTGGTGATGAAGTAGAACCAGCCCCAGTCGATCAAGAGATCGAAATGGTTCAGCCCGAGCTGCTTGGTGTAGCCGCCGAAGCCGACCAGCGGGAAGTTGATGCCGACCACGCTGGCTTCCTTGGCGCCGGCGAACAGCCGCGCATTGGCGCTGATGGTGCCGCCGATCGGCAGCGTCTGCGCGTCCTGCAGATAGTCGGTCTGGTAGTTGTGGTTGGTGCCGACCGCGTTCGACCTGTAGGTCACATGCAGCTTGGCCGTAGTGTCGGGCAACAGCGCCGACGCCCAGTACTTGTCGGTCATGCCGAGCCAGCCATCGGTGACGTCGAAGGTCATCTGCTTGGCGTCGTCGATCTTCTTGTAGGCGTATTCCTGCAGGCCCTGCTCGCCGAGATAGCCGGTCAGGCCCTCATGCAGGATGTAGTAGCCGGAGACCTGCGGCGTGCCGTGGCGCGAGATCAGCGCGAACGGATAGAGCGTGACCGGCGCGCTGCCGACATTGCTGACCTCGTCCTTGATGGTGAAGAGGTAGCGGTCGTCGATCGAAATGATGCGGCGGAAGGTGAGGCCCGCGCCATTGTCGTATTTCAGCATCACCGGGGTGGTCGGGGTCAGGCTGCCGGAGCCGTCCTGTTGCCACTCGGTGTTCTGGTCGGGAATGCGCGCCGTCGTGCCGCTCGCAGGCACCCAGCCGAATTCGGCGTAATAGGGGGCGGCGGTCTGCGACGGCGAGAACAGCACGATCGGCGGCGAGGCCGGGTCGACCGTCTCGCGGAACTGAACCAGTGCGATGTCGTCGATGCGCGCGCCCTTCAGCGAGATCGAGCCTGTGATCCGCGGGGTGTCGATCTTGACGCGCGGGGCGGCTGCGATGGCAGCCTCACGGCTGACGGCCGGTTCGGCGATGGCCGAGGGTTGCGTGGCGGTTGGCGTGCCGCTGGCCGACGGCGATGGCGTCGTCGTGGGGCTCTGGCCAGGCGTCGGCTGCGCCGTCGGCTTCAGCAGCTCGGTCTGTCGCTGGGTCTCGGCGCGCTGCTTTTCCATCTGCGGCACGTTGTAGAAATATTGCCAGGCGATCAGGACGACCCCGGACAGAATGACGGCAAGGATGGTGTTGCGGTTGTCGGACATCATCTTAGGGTCTCGTCATTCCGTTCGGATTACGCGCCTTGTTAGGTACCTTGGGCGCAGGCCGGTCGAGGCGGCGCAGCGCCGACCGCAGATCGTCAATCATGGTCGCAAAGTCACGGGTCAGCGCGTCACGGCGGCCGACTAGCACATAATCATGGTGCGGCAGCATCGATATGACGTCGACCTGCTTCACCACTTCGCGAAGCCGGCGGCGAATGCGGTTTCGCTCGGTCGCGGTCCCGTTCTTCTTGGTGACGGTGAATCCGACTCGGATCGGGCCATCATCGTCGCGGCGCAGTCCCTGCAGCACAAAGGCCGTACTGTTCGCCCGCGCGCCATTGGCAACGGCGAGGAAGTCCGCCCGCTGCCTTAGCCGATCCATAAGGTATCTCCGGGGAGGAGACGTCCGGGCTTAGGCGCTCAGGCGCTTGCGGCCACGCGCGCGGCGCGCGGCGAGGACCTTGCGGCCGCCAGTCGTGGCGAGGCGAGCGCGGAAGCCGTGACGGCGCTTGCGCACCAGTTTGCTGGGTTGATAAGTCCGCTTCACGGGTAAGTCTCCGCTGACCGGGCAGTTCGCCCGGATTAAGATAAGTCCGTTGAGATGAAGTCCGGTGATGCTGGCGGGCCCACGGCGAGCCGTTCACGGCCCCAATGAGCCGCCTCCGGTCAAGAACCGGACCATCGCGGACAATTGCGCGGCTTATAAGGGAGCGTCCCCTTTTCGTCAACGTCGCAGGGTGTCGCAAAAGGACTTCTTCGAAAGGTCGCAATTGGGACGAATATATCTGTTTTCGCGGGGTTTTTGGCGGTAAGGGGCAGCGCTTTGCGGCGTCTGAGGGAACCTGCCGACATTAGCGATCCGTAATTTGACCGGCTTGGGGGCCGGGCCGCATCTTCGACCCCCTAAGCCAAGCAAGGCCTTAGTTGTGGCTGTAACCGACGATCAGGCGACCGCGCTGAAGCTGCGGCCCAAGCCATCCCTCCGGCTCGGGCTGTCTGGCAAGCTGTTGCTGCTGACGATTCCCCTGGTGATGATCGCCGGGCTGCTGATCTATGTGCCGGCGATCGCCAACTTCCGCATGAATCGGCTGAACGACCGCCTGGCCGCCGCCAACACCGCGGCGCTGGTGCTGGATGCCGCGCCCTCCGGCATGGTGCCGGATTCGCTGTCGCGGCAGATCTTGACCAGCATCGGCGCGCGCGCGGTCGCGATCAAGCTGGGGCAGCAGCGCCGCCTGCTCGCCAGCGCCGACCTGCCGGCCGCGATCGATCATGACGTCGACATGCGGAACTTGACGGTGTGGTCGGCGATCGTCGACGCCTTCGAGATCATGCTGGAGCGGGGCGACCAGACCATCCGTGTGGTCGGCGCGGCGCCGGGCCAGGCCCAGTTCATCGAGGTGGTGATCGACGAAAAGCCGCTGCGGCAAGCGATGTACCGCTTCTCGCGCAACGTCCTGGTCGTTGCGCTCCTGATCGCGGGGCTGACCGCAGGTCTCGTCTATCTCGCGCTCCACTATCTGTTCGTCCGCCCGATGCGGCGGCTGACCGCGAACCTGATCGGCTTCCACGAAAATCCGGAAAGCCCGGCGCGAATCATCGTGCCGAGCCAGCGCGGCGATGAGATCGGCGTCGCCGAGCGCGAGCTGTCGGACATGCAGCGCGATCTCGTCTCGATGCTGCATCAGAAGAGCCGGCTCGCGGCGCTGGGGCTGGCCGTCTCCAAGATCAATCACGATTTGCGCAATCTGCTGGCCTCCTCGCAACTGCTGTCGGACCAGCTCGCCAGCGTGCCCGATCCGCGGGTGCAGCGCTTTGCGCCAAAGCTGTTGCGCTCGCTGGAGCGCGCCATCGCCTTCTGCCAGTCGACGCTGTCCTACGGCCGCGCGCAGGAGGCGGCGCCCGACCGCCGCGTCATCGCGGTCGAGCCGGCGGTCGCCGAGGTGCGGGAATCCGCAGGTCTCGCCACCGATGCCAGCATCGCCTGGATCAGCGCGATCGAGCGCGGGCTGACCATCGACGCCGATCCAGACCAGCTGTTCCGGGTGCTGCTCAACCTCGTGCGCAACGCGGCGCAGGCGCTCGAGAACCGGCCGGCCAGCGACGGCGGTGCCCTGCAGATCCGTATCACCGGCCGCCGCGAGGGGACGGTTGCGATCATCGAGGTCTCCGACACCGGCCCCGGCGTGCCGGCCAAGGCGCGCGAGCATCTGTTCGAGGCCTTCCAGACCTCGGGCCGCCCCGGCGGCAGCGGGCTGGGACTGGCCATCTCCGCCGAACTGATCCGCGCCCATGGCGGCAATATCCATCTGGTCGAGGGCACCATCGGCGCCACCTTCCAGATCTCGATCCCGGACCGCCCGGTGGAACTGCTCTCGATCCGGAACGAGCGGGCACGGGCGTAAGCCAAGCCGTCATTCCGGGGCGGCGCAACGCGCCGAACCCGGAATCTCGAAGTTGTTGCCCGAGATTCGGGGATCGCACCGCGGCCGGGCCCGAAACGACAGAAAATGGGTCATTCCAGGCTCCATTTTCGCCCTTTCCGATCAAATTCGCCGGTCAGAACCTGCCTCCAAGACCTTGCCAACCGGACCCGGAGCCTGTAGCTAAAGCGCTCTTTCGCGCTGTCTCCGGGCCTCCCGGATGCACGCGGGCCCTATGGCCCTGCCGCGAAAATGCGCCCGTAGCTCAGCTGGATAGAGCATCAGACTACGAATCTGAGGGTCGGACGTTCGAATCGTTCCGGGCGCGCCATTTTCCCACCATTCTGAACAGAGTCGCGAACCCAACAGGGTGCACGGAAGTCGACTATCGGTGCCTTATCCAGACCGATAGTTCGATTGCGACCGTGGGTGTCGTGTTCTTGCATTTTGGCTTTCAAGACACTTTAAGCGCGCCTTCAGAGGATGATGCACAGTCCCGATTGGTAAGCAGTACCGGTGCGATGTCAGGCCGGGCTCACTCGGCGTAGGACTGGGTGGCCCAGGCCGCCCTTAGTTTCGGCGAGACATGAGCACCGAACTGCCCGAACCACTTGTTGAACAGGGCTTCGGCCTCGCCCGATTTGAACATCTTCCCCATGGAATGGTTGACGATCCAGATGATCGTCGGGTTTAGCTTGGGCACCATGAAGCCTTGGGGCGCATAGCCATATTCATCGCCAACGATTTCCAGCGCGTCGGGCTTCTTCGACTGCCGTATCAGCCCGTAGAAGGCGCCGTTGTCGCTGAAATAGGCGTCGGCGCGCCTGGTCTCCACGGTGATCAGGCCGGCCGCGTGGTCGTCGACGTTCAGGATCCGGATGTTCAGCTTCTTTTCGGCGACGAGGTTTTTGAGGTCAGGCTCACTACTGCCGCCGGTTGCCACGGCGACGATCTTGCCGTTCAAATCGTCATAGCTCTTGATGCCGGTGCTCTTGAGAGCGAGCATTTGGCTCGACGAAACATAGGAGACCGACGAGAAGTCAACCTGCTTGTTGCGGCCGAAAGTGTTGACCGTACCTTCGCATTCGAGGTCTATCGTGCCATTGGCGACGAGCGCCTGACGGTTCTGGATCGTAACCGGGACGTATTTGATCTTGATCTCCGGCAGGTTCAACTCGCTCTTGATGTCTTCGATGATGCGTGTGCAGAACTCGATCGAATAGCCCGTGGGGTTCTTTTTGTCGTCGAGGTAACTGTAGGGAAACAAAGTGTCCCTGACGCCCATGGTGATGGTCTGGGTGTCGCGCAACTTCTTGACGATGGAGTCCACCTCCTGCGCCCCGGCGGACGAAGATGCGAGGCCGATGGCTAGGAACGCGCCTGTGGCGGCAGCAAGATTGGGTGTCATAGGTCTCTCTCGGTTGTCGCGATCGCTCGCATGGTGATCCGCCCCCGGCTGAGGGAGGGTGTCTAGAATCCTCCGCGTGCTCGCGTCTGGAGTTCCTCCCGCGTCATCTGCATGAGGCCGAGCGCGGGCAGAAGGTCATTGTCTTGTGTGAAGTCGCGGCCGTAGGCCGCCGAGAGCATGGTCACCCCGGCCTCGTGAAGCGTCGCCGGACGCCCGACGAGCTGCCCGAGCAGCACCGTCGGCAGCAATCCGAAGGGGGCGTCCTCGAGGACGTAGCGGCTGTCCAGCGTGGCTGGGCCGAAGCCGCCGCGCCCGCGGTTGTGTAGTTCGGCATTCATCTCGGCGATGCTGGCGACCGGAAGTTGATAGGAGTAGGCGTAGTGTTCGCGGATGGTCCGCACCGAAACGCCGAAGGCTTCGGCGATCGCCAGCCGCTCGGCGTCGAGCGCTTCCATCACGCGCCCGACGGCCGGCGTGACGTTCTCCGCCTGCCCCCAGCGCTCGCCGCGCTCCATGCGCGTCAGGTTGAACAGGGCGATGCCGAGATGGTTCTGCGGGTTGAGGTTGCTGAGCGCGATGGCGAGAAGCCCGTCGCGTTCGACGAAGCGGTCGCCGAACAGCGCGGTGCAGAGCGCGAGACCTTCGGCGCTGCCGCTTTGCGGCACCGTCGCGAGATCGACCTTCGAGCGCACCGAGTTGACGGCGACCTCGGTGGGCGAAGTCTTGCGGCCGGTGGTCAGCGTCGTGTTCCAGGTGATGATCGGTGCACGGACTCCCCGCGCCGCGAGCTGCTGCGAGAGATAGAGCGCGCCAAAGGAGGCGTGCGAGCTGATGATGATCGGCTGGCCATCCCGCAGGTGCTGCGCCGCGGCATCGAGGGCCATCTTGTGGGCGTAGCCCGGCATCGCGAGCATCAAGACGTCCGCGTCGGCGATGGCTTCGGCGGCACCGCCGGCAATGCGCGGATGGAAACTCGTCTCGATCGCCATCGTCGCCCGCAGCGGATCTCCTGCCGCGAAGGCTGCCGTGCTCCGGCCGGAAGGCGACCACAGCATCGGGTCATGCCCCGCCGTCGAGAGATAAGCGGCGGCGGCGCAGGCGGCGGAGCCGGCTCCAAGAATACTTACGCGCATGTTGCGAGCGCCTTTTCTGGGTCTGGTAGAGGAAGGGCGGTCATCTCAGGCGCTCAATGCGTCAAGACCTTGGTGAGGAACTGCTTGGCCCGCTCCGAGGCGGGGGCGGTGAAGAACTGGGCCTTGGGCGTGTCCTCCACGATCTGGCCACGGTCCATGAACAGCACGCGATCGGCGACGCGCTGGGCGAAACCCATCTCGTGGGTCACGACCATCATGGTCATGCCTTCGAGCGCGAGCTCCTGCATCACTTCCAACACCTCGTTGATCATTTCGGGGTCGAGCGCCGAGGTCGGCTCGTCGAAGAGCATGGCCTGTGGATCCATGGCCAGAGCGCGGGCGATCGAGACGCGCTGCTGCTGCCCGCCTGAGAGCTGGCTGGGTCGGCTGTCCCGCTTGTCGCCGAGCCCGACCCGCGCCAGAATTTTCTCCGAGCGCGCATCGGCCTCCGCCCGTGAGCGCTTCAGCACATGGGTCTGCGCCAGGCTGACATTCTGCAACGCGGTCATATGTGGATAGAGTTCGAAGCTCTGGAAGACCATGCCGATGCGCGAGCGCAGGGCCGGCAGGTCAGTCTTGGGCGAGGAGACGGAGACGCCGTCCACGGTGATTGCGCCGCGCTCGAACGGCACGAGCCCGTTGATGCATTTGATCATCGTGCTCTTGCCGGAGCCGGACGGCCCGCAAACCACCACGACCTCGCCGAGGTTGACCGTAGCGGAGCAGCCGCACAGGATTTGCTGGTTGCCGTAGGATTTATGCAAGTCCTCGATGACGATCATGACGGCAGGCCCTTCCTGTAGAACTCGGCGGCTTTCGTCGTGCTCAGGCAAATCACCAGATAAACCACAGCGACCAGCGTATACATTTCAGTGGCGCGCCCATCGCGGGATGCAACGACGCTCGCCGCGGTCAGGAAATCATGCAGTGAGACGACATAGACCAGCGACGTGTCCTGGAAGACGATGACGATCTGGTTCAGGACCAGCGGCATCATCGCCCGCAGCGCCTGCGGCAGGATGATGAGGCGCAGCACCTGAGTGCGCCGCAGCCCGGTCGCCAGCCCCGCATCGCTCTGTCCGTTGCGAACGTTCGAGATGCCGGCGCGGACGATCTCGCAATAGAACGCCGCCTCAAACAGCACGAAGGCCAATAGTGCCGAGGCCAGCGAGCCGACTGGCCTGCCGATGGCGAGCGGCACGAGGAAGTAGAACCAGAACAGCACCAGCACCAGCGGTAGCGTGCGCATCACGGTGACGTAGGCCGAGGCGGGGACGGAGAGCAGCCGGTGCGAGGACAGCCGCATCAGCGCAAGTCCGAAGCCGAGGATCAGCCCGCCAACGGTCGCGACCAGTACGAGCAGCGCGCTGAGCGCCATGCCATCTGCCAGAAACCCCGAGGAGCGGGCAATGACGCCCCAGTCGAAATCGCTCATGCCGGCGCTTTTCGCAGGGCCGCGCCGCCGATCTTGAGATCGATGAAGCGCATCAGCCCCGTCACGCACAGGCCGATGACGAGGTAGCCGATCGTCGCGAAGGTGAAGACCTCGAAGCCCTGGAAGGTGTAGTTCTCGACATGGCGGCTCTGCGCGGTGAGTTCGAGCACGCCTATCGTCAGGCTGAGAGAGGAGAGCTTGACGGTGATCAGGAATTCGGAAGTCAGCGGCCCGACAATGGCGCGCAGGCCCAGTGGCAGCACGATCAGTCGGAAGGCCTGCACCGGGCGAAGTCCCGTCGCCAGCGCTGCCGGCATCAGCGGAGCGCCCACCGCCTCGATTCCGGCGCGGACCTGCTCGGCGACGCGCGCGCCGGCGAAGAGGCCGATGGCCACGACAGCGGTGACGGCCTCTGGATAGGGCAGATCCCTCTTCAGCCAGAGCCCAACGGCATCGGGGACCACCTCGGGCAGAACGAAGTACCAGAGAAAGAGCTGCACCAGCGGCGGAATGTTGCGGAAGACGTCGATATAGAGCCCGGCCAGCAGCCGGGCACTACGCGAAGGGGCGCTCCGGGCGATTCCGATCAGGACGCCGACCGTGAGCGCGACGGCCCAACTGGCAAGGCTGATGATCACGGTCCAGAGCAGACCGTTCCACAGCCAACCCGTATAGGTATCTTTGAAGAGGACCGACCAGTCCCAACGGTAATTCATGTCGCGGAAGCCCTGTCTCGCGATATCTCAGCATTGCAGCGCGAGTCTCGGCCGTCCATTGGCGCCCCTTGAATTCCATTATTCGTGGAATGATTCCGCCATCGATTGAATATTGTCAAACGTACCGGTTGCGGGCGCCGGGTCAATTCGCCTGGGCCAGCTCGCCGCTGCTGCCTTTTACCGCTGGTTCGGCCGGGGGGCGCAACTTCTGGGAGCCGGGTTTGGGGCCACGCTTGCGGTTTAATCCTGCAGGCCCATGCAGCTTCCACGCCTTGCGCGAGTCATGCAGAAGTTTGCGTGAAACACCTAGCTTGCGCGCCAATGGCAACACAGCTTCACCCGCCTCAAGCCGCTTGATCGCCGCCAGCTTGAACGCTGTCGGAAGCGGCTTGAACTTAACTTTGTCTCTCATAGGTCATCCTCCAGGATAACCTGTCACAGAAATTACCGTGTCTCACTTACGGGGTGCAGTCCAGTGCACTCAATTGATGCCTGATATCATCGCTTGCGTCACGCTCATCCCGCCTAGCTCGTGTCGTCGTCCCCGACTGGCCGAACCCCGCGGCCCCGCGCGGCAACGCCGCGCGCGGGCATTCCGGGCATGGAAGTTATTGCCCGGCGACGGACGTTCGCAGATTTCGGAATAATGGAAGAATGCCACTGAGTTGCCCGCCGCGTCAAGTGGTTTTTCCGAGTGCCGGCACCCGCCTGCTACTTTGCATGGGGTTGTTTTCGATATTTTGGTGGCGCACACCTTCGATAGGAGTTCTCCAATGGAGGCAAAGGCACGGGGCGACACGCATGGTGCGCCTGCCGCCCAGTGCCGTCGTCGAACACGCGGCCGTGACAAAGTCGCCTGACGTTCGGCGGACGCCAGCCAAACATCGAAGGTGACACGCCATTGTCCGACCCTCGCGACTTCCACACGCCGCAATCGTCCTACACAAAAGACGATCTGCTCAAATCGAGCACCGGCGGCTATTTCGGCCCGGGCAATGCACAGCTGCCGGCGCCGCCGATGCTGATGATGGACCGCATCACCGAGATCAGCCTGGACGGCGGTGAATTCGGCAAGGGCCATGTCATCGCTGAGCTGGATATCACGCCGGACCTCTGGTTCTTCGGCTGTCACTTTGTCGGCGACCCGGTGATGCCGGGATGTCTTGGTCTGGACGCGATGTGGCAGATCATCGGCTATTGGCTTGGCTGGTCGGGCTCACCGGGCAAGGGCCGCGCCGTCGGAGTCGGCGAGGTCAAGTTCCGCGGAGACATCAAGCCGGACATCAAGCGCGTGCGTTACGAGGTCAGCATGCGCCAAGTCAGGCGCGGCAAACTGGCGGTTGCAATTGCCAACGGCCGTGTCTTTGCCGATGACACCTGCGTCTATCTCGCCAAGGATATGAGGGTCGGACTGATCGTGTCCGCGGGCTGATCTACAGCCCTGTCTTGCCCCCAACACGTGCGCAGCACGTCTTGATCGCGCTGGCATCGCTATATCGTCCAGAACCTGTTGGCGCCGTTCGGCGACAAACGATGCGTCGATCGCCTCCCGTGGCGGCTCAGGGAGAAAGATCAATGCCGGACAAAATCGTACTCGCCTCCGTGCTCTGCAGCGCCTTGATCCTGGGCTTGCTGGGAGCGTCGGTGCGCGCGCAGACGCCGTCAAGCTGCAAGGAGCCGCAGGAGGGGACGACGCGTGCGCCGATGTTTTCACCGCCACTCGCCAATGTGGTGACGGGCACCGGACGGCTGCAGTTCTATTCGGCACCAAACCTGCACTGCCCGATCGGCGGGGTGTTCGTCATTCCGAAGGATCAGCTCGTCGCCTACGCGCAGACCGATGATGGCTGGTCGTCCGTCACGTATTTAAATCCCAAAACGGGGAATGACGTCTCGGGCTGGGTGAGGTCGGCAAGGCTCAAGGTAACCGGAACCGTCGGCCCCCGGCAGTAAGCTTGCTGCGGTCGCCGGGCCAGCGGCCCGGTCTGAGGATCGATGCATGTCGTAGCCGGTTTGACCTCGTCATTCCCTGATGTATCGTGCATAGGCCAAGCCATGAAATTTGCAGCCGTGAATTTTGGGTGGTCCTATGGAGTGGTCGACAAAAGCGATTGAGACGGACCGGCCCTTCGGAAGTTGGGCCGAGGACCTGGCCGACGCTTTCGTTCAGCTCGAGCCGCGGAAAATCGCCGAACAACCTTTCCAAGGGACGATTTCGCGAACCGACGTCGCCTCGATCCAGATTTCCCGCGTCGAAGCGACAAAGCACGTGGTTCTCCGTTTGCGCTCGCACATCGCGCGAAGCATCGGCGATGTGTATTTTGTCAATCTCCAGCTCGATGGCGTTGGGCGTTACACCCAGCGCGGCCACGAGCAGATCTGCGGCCCCGGAGATCTCGCCATTGTCGACACGACGGAGCCGTTCGAAATCGCGAATGGCCGGAATTTCAGTCTGTTTTGCTTTGCGGTGCCACGACAGCTGTTGCCAGGTACCCTCGCGGAGCGGCCACGGTTGAGGCTCTCCGGGACCGAGGCCGGCCGCGCGCTATCCCGGACACTCGCGGGACATGCGGAGCTGTGTCTTCGTTCGGAGCCGAACTCGGGAATCTCTGCCTTCGGTGCGCAACATGTCGTTGACCTGATATCTCATGCGCCCGGCATTTTGGACGACAGGCCGCCGGAACAGGCCGGTCAGTCTGTCTTGCTGTCGATGATGCTTGACTACGTCGATCGTCACGTAGCGGACGCCGAGCTGGGTGCGGCCACGCTCGCGCTGAAATTCAATTGCTCGCAGCGCTATGTGCACAAGCTGTTTTCTGCCACGGGTCGCTCGGTCGGAGAGCACATCAACGGGCAGCGGATCCTTGTGTGTACCCGCAATTTGCTGGATCAAGCGCATCGACGCGCGACCATTGCGGAAATCGCGTTCAATGCCGGTTTTCGCGATATTTCGCATTTCAACAAGCTGTTCAAGCGCAGCAACGGCCTGGCGCCCCGAGAGTTTCGACGCGTCATGGGAAAGCCGGCCGACGGTACACAGTAGACCAAGAAATCGGTTCACTCCCGCCCAAGACTTTGCCGAACCGGCAAGCTAATCCTCTGTTGGATGCGGCGACACGCCGCTGAAGACGAGGACGCTTCACCAGTGATTGATTTCACGCTCACGGCGCAGCAGCGCGATAACCAGCTCGCATCCCGCAAATTTGCGAGAGAGGTGCTGAGCGAGGCCAAAGCGGCCGAGTTATTGCCGACGCCGGAGGCACGCTTTCTCGCGACCAAGCCGACCTACGAAGCGATGGTGGCGGCCGGCTATTTGCGCAAATGTATCCCGGCGCCGGCCGGTGGCGACAATGCCGGCCTGATCGATATGGCGCTTCTCGCTGAAGAATTCTACAGCGTGAACCCCAGCGTGACGCTCACGATGCTCGGGACGGTGCTCGGCCTGTTGCCGATCCTGCTCGGCGGCACTCCGGATCAGTGCCAGCGGCTGCTGGCGCCGTTTCTCAAGACAAGCGGCGCGCCGCTGGCCGGCTTCTGCTCCAGCGAGCCAGGGGGTAGCGCCAATGCCGCCTCGCCTCCGCCCGGCGAGGGCGTCCGCACTACGGCCAGGCGAGAGGGCGACAATTGGGTGATCAACGGCCGCAAGAAATGGGTGTCGTCGGCCACCGGCTGGAACCGCGAAGGCGCCGATGTTCTCTGCGTTGTGTGCCGAACCGATCCGGCGGCGGCGCCTGATGCCGGGATTTCCATCATTGCGGTAGAGCGGCCGGTCACGGGTCTCGTCTTCGAACGCGCGATCGACACGATCGGTCATCGGGCGCATCTCGCGCCGCAATTCGGCTTGCAGAACGTCGCGACACCCCGCCACAATCTGCTGGGACAGGAGGGCGCAGGACTAGCGTTGGCGGCTGCGGCATTCACCGGCACCGCCGCACTCGTCGGTATCTTCGGCGTCGCATTGATGCGTGCCGCGTTCGACTTTGCGCTTCATTTCGCGCGTACGGAAAAGCGGGGTGGCGTTCACACGATCATTGAGCACCAGGCGGTCGGATACGCCTTGGCCGACGCCAAGACCACGATCGAAGCGGCGCGCTATCTCAGCTGGCGCGCCTGTCATGCGCTCGACACCCAGTCGCCGGCGGCCGAGGAGCTTGCAGTCCAGGCGAAGATTTTCGGCTCGGAGGCCGCGGTCCGCGTGATCACCGATCTGATGCGCGTCGTCGGCATCGACAGCTACGATCATGAAACGCCGTTCGGCGGTCTGCTGCAGGATGCGCTCGCGCTGCCGGTCTTCGACGGCGGCAATATGGGCGTCAGGCGTCGTCAACTGCACATGATGTTCAAGCGAAGCGATTATGATCCGCTCACTGCGAGCGGAGCGGCGTAGTGCGTCGGGCTGATGATGTTCCGGTGAGAGGGAAGATCGGTGGCCATTGATTTTCGATTGACCGCGCGTCAGCGCGAACTCCAGCTCCAATCCCGGAAGTTCGCAAGGGACGTGCTTTCGCCGGCTTTGGAGGCAGAGACGCTGCCCACCGCGGAGGAGCGGTTTGCCGCAACGAAGCCCGCTTACGAGGCATTGATTGCGGCCGGGTTTCTGCGGAAATGCATTCCGCTTTCCGCCGGGGGAGAGAGTGCTGGCCTGATCGACACTGCGATCGTGGTCGAGGAACTCTACTCAGTGAACGCCAGCGCGACATTGACGCTGATTGGAACCGTGCTTGGACTTTTACCGGTCTTGATCGGCGGTACGGAGCAGCAGCGGAACAGGCTGCTGCCTCGATTCCTCGAACAATCCGCAGCACCGTTGGCCGGGTTTTGCGCCACCGAACCGGGCGGCAGTGCCAATGCTGGATCACCCCCGCCGGGCGAGGGCGTTCGCACCACGGCCACGCTTCGGGGTGACCGATGGATCATCGATGGACGAAAGAGCTGGGTCTCGTCGGCCACCGGTTGGGATCGCAAGGGCGCAGACCTTCTATCGATCCTTTGCCGAACCGATTCTGATGCGCCTCCCGAACGGGGGATTTCGATCCTCGTCGTGGAGCGCCCGGCATCGGGCCTGGTCTTCGAACGTGCGATCGACGCGGTGGGGCACCGGGCACACCTCTTGCCCGAGTTCAATCTCAGGGCTGTCAGCGTCTCCAGAGACAATGTCCTGGGTAGTGTCGGCGGTGGTTTGGCCCTGACCGGTGCTTGCTTCACCGGGGCGGCCGCGCTGGTCGGAATTTTCGCCGTGGCGCTGATGCGCGCCGCGTTTGAGTTCACGCTGGGCTTCGCGCGCACCGAACGGCGCGGCGGCATTCATCCCATCATCGAGCATCAGGCCGTCGGATACGCGTTGGCGGACGCAAAGATCGCCATCGAAACCACCCGTTGCCTGTGTTGGCGGGCGTGCCAGGCGGTCGATGTGCAGTCGCCCGCTGCGCAGGAGCTGGCGATCGAAGCAAAGATCCATGGTTCGGAAACGGCCGTGCGGGTGCTGACGGATCTCATGCGCGTCGTCGGGATCGAGAGCTACGATCATGCCCTCCCGTTGGGACGCCTGCTGCAGGACGCGCTCGCGCTGCCTCTGTTTGGCGGAGGCAATATCGGCGTCCGACGCCGACAGCTCCACGCGATGCTGAAACACCCGGACTACGATCCGCTGACGGCCAGTTGCGAGGCGGAGGTGTGACGAAAGCGAAGCTTCCTCGAACAATGGGGTGAATCATGAGCGCAGAGCAGAAAGTAGCCATTGTAACCGGTGCATCTCAGGGGATCGGTGCAGGTATCCTCGGGGCATTCAGGGATCGCGGTTACAGGGTCGTCGCAACATCGCGGTCGATCAAGCCGTCCGCCGATAGCGGCGTCTTGACCGTACAAGGCGACATCGGTGCCGCTGATACGGCCGAGCGCGTGTTCAAGGCGGCCCTCGATCAATTCGGCCGTGTCGACACGCTGGTTAACAACGCCGGCATGTTCATGGCAAAGCCATTCACGCTCTATTCGCCGGACGACTACGCGCTCTACATGTCGACGAATGTGACGAGCTTCTTTCATATGACCCAGCGCGCATTGGACGTCATGAGCAAGCAAGGGAGCGGTCACGTCGTCACGATAACGACGAGTCTTGTCGACCAGCCGATGAGCAGTGTCCCGGCCGCACTTGCCTCTCTCACAAAAGGAGCGCTGAGCGCAGCAACGAAGGCGCTTGCGATCGAGTGTGCGAGGACCGGGATTCGCGTCAACGCCGTGTCGCCGGGAATCATCAAGACGCCGATGCATCCGAAAGAGGCCCATCAAGCGTTGGCGGCGCTCCATCCCATGGGGCGGATGGGGGAGGTGTCCGACATTGTGGACGCGGTGTTCTATCTCGATGGCGCGGAGTTTGTCACAGGTGAGATTCTCCACGTCGATGGCGGGCAGGCTGCCGGCCACCACCAGATGTAGGAGATGGAGCGTTTTCGAGCGAAGCGTGACCTGCCCTATTCGCCGCGGATATCGCTCGGTGCCTTGTTGGTCCAGCGGTGGAGCGCACGCCTGAAGTTTGCGGCATCGCTGAAGCCGAGGGCCAGTGCGATATCTTCGTTAGCGAGCGTCGTGTGGCGGAGATATTTCAGGGCAATCTGGGTCCGCAGCTCGTCGCGCAGGCCGCGGAAGGAAAAGCCCTGCTGACGAAGCTGGCGCCGCAGCGACCGGCCATTCACGCCGAGCAGCTTGGCGATGGCCTCAAAGCTCGGCGGGTTTGCGATGTCGCGAAGCAGGACCGCGCGAATCTTGCCGGCAATCCCGATTCGCAGTTTCAGGTCTCCAAGCAAATCATCGCACAAGGCAACGATGGTCGGATATGTCGTCTTGTTGCCGAGATCTGCGATCCGATCCAGCCATTGCGACCTGAAGACGATCTGATTGACCCGTTGTTCGGACCGAACGGGACATCCGATCTGGTCCTGGGGAAGACCGAAGTCCGACGCTTGCGGATAGGCGAGCCTGATTTCGGAGGGCGTAAAGGTCGGCCCCATGATATCGCGCATCAGCGAGATGTGGATGCCGATCTGCATCTCGGTGACGAACCGGTAGAGTGCGGATTTGGCCATCGCGTGCAGATGGGGCTCGACGGTCCATCTCGCGTCAGCCTTGTCTTCGCTGAATTCGATCGTCGCCAGCGGAGCTGCGAGCGCGTGATAGCGCATCGCAAAATCCATCGCCTTGCGGAAATCCGGGCTGCACAGGATCGCATAGCCGTACATCCCGTAGGTCGAGACGTGGACCGACGCGCCGATCCGATAGGGCAGGTGAGGATCGGTCGACAGCCGGAGCGCGTTTTGACAGATGGTCATCAGTTGCGTCAGTGAAATCCGCGTCTGAGGCGAATGCACGTCCTGCTGCGGGATGTTCACGTCGCGCAGGATGGCATCGGCCGGGACGCCGTGACTGACCAGCATGTCGAAGACGGCACCAAGCTTGGTCGACTCATAGACCCTGTCGCCGGCGCCGACGGTCAGGATCTCATTGGGGGAGCTTGCAGGCTTCTTGAGACGCGTGGTTGGTTGCAACGTGAATCAGCCTTTCCTTCGACGCCTGACAATAGAGGCGGCAATGTTGCAGGCGAACCAGCTTCTCTACAGCGGCAGATTCCGGTTCGCCAGCGCCGCGCAACATAACCGGTTCGCGGCACAGCCCAAGGCAGATCGGTGGGGTTCGCCCTTGCTGCAGAGCAGCAGAGGGCGCCGCGGCAAAGAGCGCAGTTTTATTCAAGACCATCGCCGTCAGCGCGAGCAGTCTGACCGGTTCAGACCCGCTCGATGTCCGTTTCGGACCTTCACAAATCTCGGGCATCACGCGACGCTTCGGCCTAATGTGACGAGGTCGGGACCGTCGTGACAGGACGGCAGGCCAGACGATCCGCTCCTTAGAATTGCGGACGCTGCCACGCCGAGGAAACAAGTCGAGGGAGGCCGCGATGGTCGGAAGGCTGATTCAAACCACCAAATCCGCCTATCAATATCCGCTGATCTTCAAGCAACTCTGGCACACGCCGCGCGTGCAGGCGCCGGACCAGGAGGTGGTTTACCGCGACCTGAAGCGCTTCACTTATCGTCAAATCAGAGAGCGGATTGGTCGCCTCGCTTCGGCGTTGAGCAAGGCGGGGGTCGAGCCCGGCGACACCGTCGGCGTGCTCGAGTGGGACAGCAACCGGTTTCTCGAAGCCTTCTTCGCGATCCCGATGATGGGCGCCGTGCTGCAGACGGTGAATGTCCGCCTGTCGCCCGAACAGGTTGCTTACACGATCAATCACGCCGGTGCCTCGACGCTGCTCGTCAACGAGGAGTTCGTCGGATTGCTGGAGGGGCTGAAGGCGCAACTGCCGAAGGTAAAGCGGATGATCGTGATGGCGGACCGACCGGCGCCGCAGACCGGCAGCCTGTCCTTCATCGGTGAATATGAGAGCCTGCTGGCCGCAGCCTCGCCCGACTACGATTTTCCCGATTTCGACGAGAACACCCAAGCCACCACCTTCTACACGACCGGCACCACCGGGCTGCCCAAGGGCGTCTATTACAGCCACCGGCAACTCGTGCTGCACACAATCGCCGGGCTGGCGCTGTTCGGCATGGCCGGCTCGCAGGGCCGATTCTCGCGTGACGACGTCTACATGCCGATCACGCCGATGTTCCACGTCCATGCCTGGGGCTTCCCCTGGTCGGCGACGCTCGCCGGCGCCAAGCAGGTTTATCCCGGCCGCTACGAGCCGGCGATGCTGGTCAAGCTGATCAAGAGCGAAGGCGTCACCTTCACCCATGGCGTGCCGACCATCCTGCAGATGCTGCTCAACGCCGCGGCCGCGGCGAATGTCGATCTGAAGGGTCTCAAGATGGTGATCGGTGGCTCGGCGTTGCCGAAGGCGCTGGCCAAGCAGGCGCTCGCCGCCGGCATCGATATCTTCGCCGGTTACGGCATGTCGGAGACCGGGCCGCTTGCGGCGGTGTCCCATGTCCTGTCAAAGGACCTCAGCGGCGATCCCGATGGCGAGGTCGAATTCCGCACCAGGGCCGGCATGGCGGGGCCGCTGGTCGACCTGCGCATCGTCGACCCCGACATGAACGACGTGCCGCATGACGGCAAGTCCGCCGGCGAGATCGTGCTGCGCGCGCCCTGGCTCACCCAGGGTTACTTCAACAATCCGGAAGGCTCGGAGCAGCTCTGGACCGGCGGTTATCTGCACACCAGCGATATCGCGGTGGTGAGCCCGGGCGGCTATGTCCACATCACCGACCGGATCAAGGACGTGATCAAGACCGGCGGCGAATGGGTCTCGTCGCTGCAGATCGAGGACCTGATTACGCAATGCGCCGGCGTCGCCGAGGCCGCGGTGATCGGCGTCAAGGACGACAAATGGGGCGAGCGGCCGCTGGCGCTCGTGGTCAAGAAGCCGTCCGGCGCGGACGGCCTCAGCGACGATGCCATCAAGGACCATCTCAAACTGTTCGCCGACAAGGGCATCATTTCGAAATACGGAATCCCCGGGAAGATCCTGTTCATCGACAGCATCCCCAAGACCAGCGTCGGCAAGATCAACAAGAAGGAGCTGCGCGAGCGGTACGGCGACATGTGACGGTCCGAGCGCGGCCGAGAAAAAGATCGAGGAGGGAAACATGAGCAGCCTCACAATAGCCGGCCTGGGCGAACGCATTGGACAGGAGATCGGCGTTTCCGACTGGGTCACGATCGACCAGCAGCGCATCGACACCTTTGCGGCCTGCACCGGCGATCACCAATGGATCCATGTCGACGTTGAACGGGCCAAACGCGAGAGTCCGTTCCGGGCGCCGATCGCGCACGGTTACCTGACGCTGGCGATGGTGGCGCCGCTCGCGATGCAGGTCGGGATCATCCCGAGCGACGCCGCCGCCGGGTTGAATTACGGGATCGACAAGGTCCGCTTCCTGGCACCGGTGCCATCAGGCGCGCGCGTCAGGCTGCGCGTCGTGCTCGCCGGGATCGAGCCGAAGGATGCCGGGCAGATGGTCATGAAGACCCAGAACACGCTGGAAGTCGAGGGATCCGAGAAGCCCGCGCTGATCGCCGAAACACTGGCGCTTCTGATTCCCGCCAAGGGAGCATCCAAGAGGGCATGACGGCCATGAGCACAGACAATCGCACTCCCGAACCCGCGCAGGCTGACCTCTCCGAGGCCGCATCCCGCAACACGCTGGCGCTCAATCCGCTGGTCGGCATCCGCGGCCAGGATCTGGTCGACAGCGCCGGCATCCTGTTCAAGGCGGTCATGAACGAGCCCAAGGTCGCGACCGAGCAATGGTTGTCCTTCGTCGGCGAATTGGGCTCCATCGTCGCCGGCAAATCCGAGCGCACGCCGAAGGCGGGCGACAAGCGCTTCGCGGACCCGACCTGGAAGGAGAGTTCACTGCACTCTGGCCTGCTCAAGTCCTATCTGGCGTGGGGTGAGGCGGTCAGCGGCCTGGTCGACAAGACCAGCCTCAGCGACATCGACAAGGCGCGCGCGCACCTGGTCACGGACATCCTGATCGATGCCGTGGCGCCGACCAACACGATGCTTACCAACCCGGCGGCGGTCCGCAAGTTCATCGACAGCGGCGGACAAAGCATGTGGAGCGGCTTGAAGAACTATCTCGACGATCTCACGCACAATCGCGGCATGCCGTCGATGGTGGATAGCTCCGCCTTCAAGGTCGGCGAGAATATCGCGATTACTCCTGGCGCCGTCGTGTTCCGCAACGAGCTGCTCGAGCTGATCCAGTACACGCCGACGACGGCGACCGTGCGAAAGCGCCCGCTGCTGATCACGCCGCCGCAGATCAACAAATACTACTCGCTCGATTTGTCGCCGGACAAGAGCATGATCCGCTTTCTGCTGGAGAGCGGAATCCAGACCTATGCCATCAGCTGGCGCAACCCGACGGCGGCCCATCGCGACTGGGGACTGGACACCTACGTCGCGGCGGTCGACGAGGCGGTCGACGCGGCGCGCGAGATCTCCGGCAGCGAAGACATCTCGATGATGGGGGCCTGCTCCGGCGGCATCACCTCGACCGCCTATTTTGCGACGCTGGGTAGCGCCGCCGAGAAGAAGATCAAAAATCTCGTGCTGGCGGTCTGCCTGCTCGATCCCAACTCAGCGGAGGAAAGCACGCTCGGCTGCCTGATGACGCCCGAGACGATGCGCCTCGCCAAGGAGTCCTCGCGGCTGCGCGGCATCGTCGACGGCCACGATCTGGCGCGGATGTTTGCCTGGATGCGGCCCAATGACCTGATCTGGAACTACTGGGTCAACAATTACCTGCTCGGCAACCAGCCGCCGGCCTTCGACATCCTGTTCTGGAACGCCGATACGACCCGCCTCCCGGCGGCGCTGCATCGCGACTATCTCGATCTCTATTTCAGCAATCCGTTCGTGAACGCCGGCAAGCTGACGCTCAACGACAAGACCATCGACATGAGCAAGGTCAAGGCCGACAGCTACATCGTCGCAGGGGTCACCGACCACATCACGCCGTGGAAGGGCGTCTACAAGACGGCCCAGATCATGGGTGAGGGCACCACCTTCGTGCTGGCGAACAGCGGACATTTGCAGAGTCTGGTCAATCCGCCGACCAACACGAAGGCGTCGTTCATGATCGGGCCGATCACCACGGACACGCCGGACGCATTCATGGCTTCGGCCGAGAAGCGCAAGGGAAGCTGGTGGCTCGATTGGCGCGACTGGATGCATGCTCGCTCCGGCGATGAGGTGACCGCACCTGCCTCGCTCGGCAGCGCGAAACATTCGCCCCTTGGTGCGGCTCCCGGGACCTACGTCTTTGAGTGAAGATCTCGCCGGCGACGATAAGGCCGAGACGGTCGCGAAGCCAGGTGCGCTCGAGACCCGTCAGGTCACGATCGACGGCCAGTTGCTCGAGGTCGCGATCAGGCATGGCGGCGGCAGCGGGCCGCCGTTGCTGCTGTTCAACGGGATCGGCGCCAATTGGGAGCTGGCGAAGCCGTTCCTCGATGCACTCACCAGCACGACCGCCATCATCTTCGACGTGCCCGGCGTCGGTGGCTCGCCAAGGCCGATGCTGCCATATCGCCCGTCGACGCTGGCGCGGCTTGCCGCCGATCTGGTTGCGGAACTGGGCTACGCGCAGGTCGACGTCGCCGGTGTGTCGTGGGGCGGCGGAATCGCGCAGCAGTTCGCCCATCAATTTCCAAAGCGGTGCCGGCGGCTGGTGCTCGCCGCGACCGCGGCCGGTTTCACGATGGTGCCGGCAAGCCCGTCAGTTCTGTGGAAGATGGCGACGCCGCGCCGCTACACCGACAAGGACTATATGAACAAGGTCGCGGCGGACATCTATGGCGGGGCGTTTCGTGACGATCCGTCATTGATTGGCCGGCATGCTGCCGGGATGCATGGCACGCGCAACCTCGGTTATCTGTACCAGCTGCTTGCGATGGCCGGCTGGACCAGCCTGCCATGGCTGTGGTCGCTGCCGCAGCCGACGCTGGTGCTGATGGGCAGCGACGATCCGCTGGTGCCCCCGATCAACGGTCACATCCTGGCGGGTCTGATCCCGAACGCCGAACTCCAGATGATCGACGACGGGCACTTGTTCCTGGTGACGCGGCCCAAGGAAACGGCGGCCCTGATCGAGGCGTTTCTGGCCGACGAGAGCCGCGAGGTCGCGCCATCATCGCTGCTGTCGCGAACGACCAACAGCCTCAGAGATCTCGTTCCAATGTCCGGCGGCGGACGCAACAAATCCTAAGCACAGCAACCAGGGAGGAACTCATGACTGATAACGCCTCATACATCGATATGCTGCGGAAGTTCGGCACGGATCTCGGCCTGCCGAAGCTGAACGTGGACGAATTGCTGCAGACCCAGAGGAAGAACCTCGACGCCCTCGGCCAGAGCGCGAAGGTCGCCGCGCAAGGCGCGCAGTCGGTGGCGCAGAAGCAACGCGAAGTGCTCGAAGCTGGATTGCGCGAGGCCGCGACGCTGGCGCGCGAATACAAGCCGCTCAAGGTTCAGGAGAACCTCGCGCTGCAGACCGAGTTCGCGCGGAAGGTGTTCGATATCGCGGTGAAGGGTGCCCAGGACAGCGCGTCGACGGCGAGGCAGTCGACCACCGACGCGGTGAAGATCATCCAGGACCGCGTCAAGGAGAGCTTTGAGGAGTTCCGCAGTAGCGTCCGTCCGAACAAATCGGTCTGACATCGCTCCCGAGGGACGTCACGACGAGATTAAGTCTCGGCAGGATAGTCCGCCCTGCCGAGACCGCGACACATGAGAGCAAAACCTCGCCACGCTCAGGGAGGAAATCCATGACGAATCCGCAGGCGACACGGGCTGCAAAGCCGGACTATGCGCCGCCGCCGATCAACGGTGATTTCTACAGCATTGCAAATGTGCTGAACGAGCAGGAACGCGCGCTGGTGCGGCGCGTGCGGGAGTTCACGGAAGGCGTGGTCGCGCCCGTGATCGAGGACTATTGGGCGCGCGATGAATTTCCGTTCGCGATCATTCCTGACATGGCCGAGACCGGCATCGGCGGCGTTGGCTACCAGGGCTATGGCGCGGCGGGCGGCAGCTGGCTGCTGAACGGCTTCGTCGCGATGGAGCTGGCGCGGGTCGATTCCTCGGTCGCGACGTTCTGGGGTGTGCACACCGGGCTGTCGGCAGGCTCGATCTATCTGTGCGGCGACGAGGCGCAAAAGCAGCGCTGGCTGCCGGCGATGATGCGCTTCGAGAAGATCGGCTCTTTTGGCCTCACAGAACCGCTGGTCGGCTCCGCCACATCGGGCGGGATGCTGACGAGTTGCCGGCGCGAGGGCGATGTCTGGATCCTCAACGGCCAGAAGAAATGGATCGGCAACGCCACCTTCGCCGACATCAACGTGATTTGGGCGCGCGACGAAGGCTCGAACCAGGTCAAGGGCTTCGTCGTGGGCAAGGACAATCCGGGCTTTTCGGTCGAGAAGATCAAGACCAAGATGGCGCTGCGCGTGGTGCAGAACGGGTTGATCACGCTGAAGGACTGCCGGGTGCCCGAAGCGGACCGCCTGCAGAATGCCAACACGTTCAAGGACACCGCCAAGGTGCTGCGGATGACCCGCACCGGGGTGGCGTGGTTCGCCGTCGGCTGCCAGATGGGCGCCTATGAGCACGCGCTGCGCTACGCGACCGAGCGAAAGCAGTTCGGCAAGCCGATCGGCGGCTTCCAGCTCGTTCAAGATCTTTTGGTGCGGATGCTCGGCAACGTCACCTCGACCCAGGCGATGATGCTGCGGCTCGCGCAGCTGCAGGACGAGGGCGTGATGCTGGACGAGCACGCCTCGCTCGCGAAAGCGTTCTGCACCGTCAAGTGCCGCGAGACAGTCGGCTATGCGCGCGAGCTGCTCGGCGGCAATGGCATCCTGCTCGAGAACCATATCGGCCGGTTCGTCGCCGACGCCGAGGCGATCTATTCCTATGAGGGCACCCGGGAGATGAACACCCTGATCGTCGGCAAGTCGATCACGGGCCTGAGTGCCTTCGTCTGAAGAGGCTGCTCTACCGTTTCACCGCAGGTGGCAGGCCGCTTGCTTCGACATCTCGTTGCGACAGGAAGGCGATCGCCACCAGCGCAGCGGCAAAGCCCGAGCATGCGCCAACGCCAAGTGCCCAGCGCGGACCGAGATGGTCGGCGACCCAGCCGACGATCGGTGCGCCGATCGGCGTGCCGCCCAGCGCAACACCGAGCCGCAGCGCCATCACGCGTCCGCGCATTGCAGGCTCGGTCGAGAGCTGCATCAGCGCGTTCGAGGTGTTGGTGACGGTGAGCGCAGCGACGCCGATGACGACGAGCGCGGCCGCGAACAGCCAGTAGTTCGGCGCCAGCGCGGCCAGCGTGCAGCCCAGTCCGAAGATCGCAGCGCCCAGCATCAGCGAGCTGAACCGGGGCCGCTCGCGGCTTGCGGCCAGCAGTGCGCCCGACACCGTGCCGATCGCCATCATTGAGGACAGCAGGCCAAAGCCGCGCGCATCGGTGTGGAAGACGCCGACCGCCATGGTCGAGATGAAGATCGGAAAGTTCAGGCCGAAGGTCCCGATCAGGAACAGCATCACCAGGGTGGCTCTGAGGTCGGGGCGCGACCAGACATAGTGGAATCCCTGCGTGATGCCTCCCTTGGCGCGATGCGCGCGGGCATTCGGACGAAGCTCCGAGGTGCGCAGCAGCGACATCGAGGTCAGGACGGCCATGAACGACGCGCCGTTGAGCAGGAACGCCCAGCCGGTGCCGACGGAGGCGATGATGAGGCCGGCGATCGCGGGTCCGATCATGCGGGCGGCGTTGAACGTGGTCGAGTTCAGCGCGATCGCGTTCGACAGATCCGCCTCATCAACCAGTTCGGCGACGAATGTCTGGCGCACTGGAGCATCGAGCGCCGCGCTGCAACCGAACAGGAAGGCGAATACATAGACGTGCCAGAGCTGCACCAGCCCGGTGACGGTGAGGATGCCGAGGATGAGGGCGAGCGCGCCCATGGTCGCTTGCGTGGCCATCAGCAGTTTGCGCTGGTTGAAATGATCGGCGGCATAGCCGGACCACGGCATCAGCAGCAGCTGGGGTCCGAACTGCAGCGCCATCACGATGCCGACGGCGGACGCACTGTGGTTGGTGAGCTGGGTCAGAACGAGCCAGTCCTGGGCGGCGCGCTGCATCCAGGTCCCGATGTTGGAGACCAGCGCGCCTGCGGCCCAGACCCGGTAGTTGAAGCTCCGCAGCGATCGAAACACCCGTCTCATGATCGCGTTGGCTCATTGCCGCCGTGAAACCGCCCGAAGTGCCGTGCCGCGAAAAGACCCATCAAAAGTCCGCCGAGACCGAGTGCGGCAACGTGGCTTGTCGTCCGCAGGCCGAAGTCGCCGACGCGGCAGACCAAGAGATATCCGACGAGCAGATTGAAGAAGCCCCACAGGATGTTGACGGTCGACGAGGACAGTCCTTCGCCTCGCGGCTTTGCGAACGGGCTCTGGAACGGTTCGCCCATCATGCCGGCGACGACATGGGGAATCGCGTTGGTGAGAAAGGCGCCTCCGAAGAAATAGGCGACGAGATCAAGCATGGGCGTGCGTCCTTTCAAGGAGATCGATAATTGATTGCGTCGCGCCGGTTTCGCCGAGCCGCGGGAAAACGTTGGCAATGCTGTAGTCGTGCGCCTCCGGCCGCGCGTCGGTCATGGCATCGATGGCAAGCGTGACGTTGAAGCCCGCCTCATAGGCCTGGCGAGCCGTCGATTCGACGCCGGTGCCCGTGGCGACGCCGGTGACCACCACTTGCGTGACCCCGCGCGCTTTCAGCTGTTTCTCAAGATCGGTGTTCGCAAAGGCGCCCCACGTCCGTTTGGTCACGACGATGTCGTCGGGTTGCCGATCAAGCTCTGGGATGAGGTCGGTCCATCCGTCGGGAAACGGTCCGCCAGGGCGCGGCCGCTCGGTTCGTCCCGGCGCGGTGCCATCGACATTGACCAGCACGACCGGCAGGCGGTGTCGTCGAAACGCCGCCGCGAGGGCGCAGGAGCGCGTCACGACATCGGTGACGGGATGAATGAGGGGCAGGCCGACGATGCCGCTTTGCAGATCGACAATAATGAGCGCGGTGATCGGATCGAGCGTCGTGAGGGCCATGATGGTTTCCTTCTGCAGCCGGATGTTTTGCGCGATGGAGGCGATGAGGCCTGCATCAATCGTCGATCAGCCGCTTCAAAAGCTCGACAGCGGCGGCGAGCTCGTCCTGCTCTCGTGGCGACAGCCGCGCGGTGATGGTGCGGGTCAGCCAATCCTGCCGCGCGGCGCGGCCGACCCGGATCCAGTCGCGGCAAGTGTCCGTCAATGACATGATGGTTTGCCGGCCGTCTTCGGGATCGGGTTTGCCGCTGACGAGCCCTGCGGCTTCGAGCGCTGATATTGCCGAACTCATCGACTGCGGGCGCATCCCTTCTGATCGCGCCAGGCTGGACACGGTCGCAGGGCCAGCCTTTTCGAGGCGGAGCAGGACCGAGACCTGCGACGGCGTCAGGTCGCCATGATCGCCCTGCTCGCGAAGCCGGCGCTTCAGCTTTCCGATCAGCAAACGCAGGTCTTCGGCCAACGCGGATGTGCGCGCCGGCCGGGGACGGTCAGGTGAATTGCTCATGCCGGAGTAGATAACATATATGAAGGTAATCTGTAAAGATTATCTTTGCAGTTTAGCTGCTGAGCGAGTCGGCCACCCGCGCGTCGCTGGCGCCCGGCGACGGATCGCTTTCAGGCCGGACCAAAGTTGGGTGACTGAACGTGATGGAGGCGCCCGCCGGCCGCCAGGAGCGCGAAGCCTGCGCGCTACCAGATGACCACAGCGCAGATCACCGCAAGCGGCACCACGGCAAGGCCGATCGGAACCCAGTTGCGCATGTCGGCGGGATTCCGCGAATATCTGAAGATCTGGAAGGCCACGACGATGCAGACGGTGGCGCCGAGGATGATGCGGAACAAATCGGCAGGCGTGTCATATGCCGTCCACAGGCTTTCATTCTGCGGCGTGGCCACGCGGGCCGTTACCACCACCACGACGATCAGAAACAGCGTCCGTAGAACGAGACCGAGGAACCGCATATGCGTGTCATCCATCACTCTCTTCGAGTCAAGATATAGCACGGCTCTGACGATAAAGTAAGCATCTGCACAGCTTTGTGCAGTGCGATGCACGATGCCGCGATTGCGCGAGGCATGGCCAGTCTCGCTGGACGTGACGCGACGACCCGACCGCCCCGGCGACGATCATGACCAATCCGATTGCCGGGCTCGCCAATGTCCCGTGCGGGAGTTGGCGCCTCTATTCTAGGGCATGAGTTGGGAAAGCGTGCGGCCGTCCTGCCCGCTCGTTCCACCGTTCGTTGGATCGGCATGGACTTCGCGCGCCCGCTGTGTGGCCGTCGCGTAACGAGCCGTCGCGCTGATGTTGATCAGGCCTGCGCGCGCCAGCCCGAGGACGGCTCGCCGTGAATGAAACGGTCCCAACTTGCTCGCGGCATATCCACGCGGATAGAGCTGCAGACGGCCGGTGAGCGCGGCGTAGAGTGCCGCCTTCTGCGTCCCGCTCAGGCGAAAGCGCTTCACAGGCTTTGCCGCGTCGGCCAAAATGGGCGGCGCCGTGCGCGACAATTTTCGTGGCGCGACCCTCATCCGTCAGCTCACTCCGGTCGATTGGCGCGGCCTCATCGGCGCGGCCCGGCTGGCATCGGCACGTGGCACTTTCACAGCCCGCACGATTTCGCTCGCCAATGAAATCAGAACCGCATTTCCGGCGGCAGCGGCACCTGACGAAAGTCAGGATCGATCATGACGAAAGTCATATTCGTTTGCGGCCGCCATGGGCTTACGCCAGAGTGGGGCGCTCGCTTCGAGCTTATTTGGGCAACGAATGATCGACCTGAGCGCGGATTTGATTCCGGCCGCAGAGGCAGATGTCATCGGTCTCGCCGTCATCGGCGCCGACAGAGCGATGGTGCGGAAAATCGGGCGCCTGGTCGAATGGCTGCCCGCGATCGGCGCCGATTGTTGCGAGTGTGTATTGCTGGTCGGAATGGAGGCCGAATTTAAAGCCCTCACTGATGGACAACGGGACATGATCGCGCTCGCGGGCGTGCGTGGCGCATCGCCGGGGTTGACGCAACCGGTGACTGCTGTCGTGCTCTGGAATAGCGAGCGGTCGCACTACTTCGTCATCGCGATGCCGGATTTCGCGGCGCGTCAGGTCGAAACGCTGCTCGGAAGCGAACGCCGTGCCCGGCGCCTGATGGAGCAGCAGCTCGAGGCGGCGAGCGCCGAGGTGCGCTTTGCCTCGCTGGCGCGCACCAGGCTTCGGCTGGCGCGTGACCTGCACGATACGCTGGTTCATTCGATCGTGGCGCTGCTGACCCAGATCCGGCTGATCCGGCACTATCTGTCGACCGATCCGACGCGTCTCGCGGACAGCCTCGCGACCGCGGAAGATGCGGCGGCAAGTGGTCTGGTGCGGGCACGCGATGCCATTGCCCGTCTGCGGATGCCCGACGATCTCAAGATCGACCCGGATGTCGAAGGATTGCTGACCGACTTTGCCGAACGCAGCGGCATTGACGTCTCGACCGAGATCGACGAGCGGTCGCGCGACGGATTGCGTGATTGCGCACTGACGGTTCAACGCGTGCTCAGCGAGGCGCTGCGTAACGTCCAGACCCACGCCAGGGCACGGCGTGTCTGGTTTCGTGCCTTCGAGGCGCCGGCGGCGGTCGGCCGCAAACTTGTCGTCGAAATCCGCGATGATGGCTGCGGCTTCGATCCGGCCGTGCCCGCGCCCGGACATTTCGGATTGATTGGAATGACTGAATTTGCTGAACTTGTCGGGGGAGACTGCTCGGTTGAGAGCGCGCCGGGGCAGGGGACGCTGGTCCGGATCTCGCTACCGGTGGCGGTGCCGCCAGCCGCGCTGTCGGGCGTGTTGGCCGATTGAGCCCGCCGGCCGTCCGGGGACGACTGGTATTCGAGAGGATGATGGAGCCCGTGAGCAATATCGAGAAGGTGCGGGTGCTGATCGCCGAGGATCAGGCGCTGATCAGGGAAGGTATCGCCACACTCCTCGCTCAGCAGAACGACGACTTCGAGATTCTCCCAGGCGCCGCCGATGGCGAGCAGGCGATCGAATTCGCACGGCGATACCGGCCGGACGTCATCCTGATGGACCTGCAGATGCCGCGCGTCGACGGCATTGCGGCAACCCAGCGGATACTGCGCGAACTGCCGCGGACCCATGTCGTCGTGCTGACGACGTTCGAGACCAACGACCTGATCTTCGAAGCCGTCAGCGCGGGCGCCAAGGCGTATCTCCTGAAGGACGCTCGGATAGACGAGATCGCGACGACGATTCGCGCGGTGATGAACGGCCAGTCGGGGCTCTCACCCGGGGTGGCCGCACGCATTCTCGACGAGTTCAAGCGGCTGCGCGGCCCGCGCGCATCGGCCAAGCTGCCGGTGCGCGACGGCTTGACGGCCCGGGAGAATGAAATTCTCACGCTGATCGTCGAGGGCAAGAGCAACACCGAGATCGGCGAGCAGCTGCATTTGGCTGAGGGGACCGTGAAGAACTATGTCAGCGCGATCCTGGAGAAGTGTCAGGTCAAGAACCGCACGGAACTCGCAATAAAGGCAATCACTTACTGAAATAATTTGGCGATACCCTCGCTGGGCCGGCACAACCTGCCGCTGATTGCTCGCCTTTTGTTGTGCCGCGCTGCTGAAATTCGCTATAGGATTGTTCCAGATTTGTTTTTCGGCACGCAACGGGTTTGCGTAGCTTCGGATATTAGCAGGGAACGACCATGAAGGGCACCGAGCGCCAGGCCAAGGGCACGGATGGACTGGCAAACACCGTAGCTGCAAATACCGTCGCTGCAGGTAACGGAGCGGATGGAGCGGTGCATGGCGCTGCGACAATCGATCAGGTCCGCGACCTCTTGTTCGGCGGCGCGCAGCGCTCGATCGAAAGCAACCTGACGGGCCTGCGCGAGGAGATGCTTGCGTCCCTCAAGCAGATGCAGGCGGACTTTGCCAACGAACTCGCAGCCGTTCAGGCGAGGGTCTCGGACCTCGAGCGCGACACCGAGCAGAAGCGGCTTGAGTCGCTGAAGGATATCGGTGCGGCCATCTCGCAGCTCGGCGCGGCCGTCAGCGGATTGGGATCTGGCCGTTCGGGCAAATAGCATGGCAGCCGCTGCCGGCCAGAATCGCGAGATCGAGCAGCTCAGGACATTACTGTTTCAGCCCGAGGCGGTTCGGCTGGAGTCGCTCGAAACCGACCTCGCGTCGCTGCAGCATTATGTCGGCAACGCCGATCGCCTGGAGACGGCGACCGCTGATATCCTGGTCGCGGCGCTGGAGCGGGCCGAGGTCAATCGTCCGCGTGAACTCGCCAACGCCATCGCGCCCACCGTGGTCTCGGCGATCAGGAGCGAGATCAGGAATTCGCGCGAGCTGATGGTCGAGGCGCTCTATCCGATCGTCGGCCGGCTGGTCAGCGCCGCGGTGGCAAATTCCTTCAGGGAAACGCTGGCGTCGCTCGAGCAGCGCATCAACGCGCTGACATCCGCCCAATTGTGGGTGGGGCGCATCAAGTCGCTGGTCACGGGCCGCCCGATCAGCGAGTTCGTGCTGACGGACAATCCGCCGCGGGTGAACCGGCTCCTGATCATCGAGCGCGGCAACGGCCGTCTGGTCGCGGACTGGAAGCGCGACGAAACCCCCGATGAGCGCGCCGACCTGCTCAGCGCGATGGTTGCGGCGATCCTGGAATTTTCCGTTCAGGCGCTCGCCGGCGAAGGCAATCTGCAAACGCTCGATTTCGGCGGACGCGAGATCGCGCTTCGCGCCTCGCCCCGCTTCATCCTCGCGGCGCAATGCCTCGGCTCGCTGCGCCCCGGCGACAATGCCAGGATCAATTCGCTGTTCTTTGATGCGATCGAGAGCATCGACCGCGGCGCGACCTGCGATCGCGCGATGCTTGCGGCATTGGCGACGTCGATCGAAGTCGATGATGCCCCTTGCAAAGCCACGAGCCGGCGCGGCAAGGTTATTCTGTTCGGTCTGCTGACGCTCGCCGTGGCGGCGCTGGTCTGGTTCGCCTGGATGTCGGTGACGAGGGGCCTGCTGGAGCGACGGACGCAAGCTGCGCTGGAGCAGTTCGCCGCGAAGCAGCCGCTGCTGGCTTCGTTTCCGCTTCGGCTCGATTTCGATCACGGCAACCGAAGCGTCGCGGTATCAGGCATCGAGCCGAGCCAGCTGGAGACCGCACCGCTGATCGATGCGCTTGGCTCAGCCGCATCGCCGTACCGGATTGTCAACCGGATCGGCGTCGTGTCCGGACCCGAGCAGTTGGCTGCATCGCAAGCATCCGTCGCAGCCGTGCAGCAGTCGCTCGCGCGCCTGCAGGCGAGCCTCGACCAGATGCGCGACGCGATGTCAGAGCAATCGAAGTCGGGTGACCGGCAATATGCCGGGCTGAACGGGCAATATGACAAGCTCGGCGAGCAGTACGCCAAACTGGGCGAGCAATATGCCGCCCTGCAGTCCGTCGTCGACAGCCCGGCCGCGCGGCTCGACCGATTCATCGCCTCGACGGCGGTGTTCTTCACCAACAACTCCGATGAATTCCTCGACAACGAACAGGCCGAGCAGCAGATTCGCGAACTTGCTGGATTGCTTGCCAACAACGATCTCAGGGTTCGAATCGTCGGATATGCCGACCAGAGCGGCACCGAGGGTACCAACAGGACGCTCGGGCGCAAGCGGGCGGAGCAGGTGACGCGGAGATTGACGGCGCTCGGGGTCGAGCCGGCACGGCTGATCCTGGTGTCGCGCGCGGCGACACTACCGATCACCGACAAGCTCGACACCACGATCGGCGGCAACCGCCGGGTGTCGTTCGAAAACGTCTATCGTTCCGAAGTGTCCCGCTGATGCTCACCGCGAAGGTCATGCTGCTCGGCGATATGGGGGTCGGCAAGACGTCGATCCTGTATCGCCTCGTCTACAACAAGTTCGAAGGGCAGTACAAATCGACGCTCGGTGTCGAAATTCTGAGCCATGACGTTGCGCCGAGCGACGACAGCGATCCGATGCGGCTTGTGCTGTGGGACACCGACGGCGATTTCGGCACGCAGATCTTCGACACCGTCTATGTCACCGGTGCGTCGGCCGCCATCATCGTATCAGACGTCACGCGGCCGCAAACGGTGACGCGCATGGTCGAGCTGGTCCATGGCTTCGAGGCCAGGTTCCCGGGCCGGCCGTACCGGGCGCTTCTGAACAAGATCGATCTTCCGCAAGCCGCGGGAAGTGCCGGCCAGATCGGCGAACTCGCCAAGTCGAATGTCAAGTCGGTGAGCGCAAAGACCGGCGCTGGCATCGCGGAAAGCTTTACCGAACTCGCCCAAATCATCCGCCGCCGGCAGTTTTAGGCGTTCGGCATCACGCGGCGAGATTGGTGTCAGCCGCCCCGACCTCTCGGGGCTGGCGAATCGCGTCGGAGCGGCTGACTTCACCACGCGTGGGGCGCGCGATGAACAGTTCTCGCCAGTCGGATAGCGTGACCTGTCCGGCCTCTGTGCCGGAGGGCCGCATTGGCGAGTTCATGCAAGCATGCATTCCGAGACGCATCGTCGACTCGCGACCACGCGCTTGCGACCAAATTGCACCACGCCGCCGAACCTTCCGGAAGTGACGAAGGTCATCTTCCGCCTGCATTGCGCCCTGCCTATCGTCTGGTCCATCGCCGGACCAGGAGCAGGTATCGGGCGAGAACAGGAGCGAAGATCATGAGCGTTTTTGGAAGCATCATGGGCGCAATCTTTGGCCACGGTTCGGTCCAGGCCAAGACGCCGCCGACGGCAACGACCACTGCGGGGACCGCTGGCGCGTCGCCGACTGCCTCCACACCTGCCGCAGCGCCCGGCGCGGCTCCGGCGCAAACCGTCGATGTCGCAGCGATCGTCGACAAGGCCGCTTCTGCCACGGGTGAACGGCTCGAGTGGCGGACCTCGATCGTCGACCTGATGAAGGCACTCGGGCTCGACAGCAGCCTTGCGGCTCGCAAGCAGCTTGCGCAGGAGCTGAACTACACCGGCGATACCAGCAACTCGGCCGCGATGAATGTCTGGCTGCACCAGCAGGTCATGGCCAAGCTCGCCGCCAACGGCGGAAAGCTGCCGAGCGATATCAAGGTCTAGGCGTCTCGACGAAATCGAAACGGAAGAGCAGGGCATGGCAAAGGCACGCAAGGGTCTCGACGGCCGTCATCGCGACAAGACCGGCAGGATTGAACGCAAGCACGGCAACACCAAGGTTGCCGCGCTGCGCAAGAAGTATGGCGAGAGTTTTGCCGAAGGGCGCCGCAAGGACATGATGCTCAAGACCTTGCTCAAGGAGACCGGGTCGAGCTCGCTGCACGATTACCTGCGGCATCACCACAAATAGACCGGGGGTGGCACCGCGCCGGCGCGGGTCGTGCTGCCTGCACAGGAGCGATAGCCATGACAGACAAGGTCAAGCTGCCCCGAAAACTCTCTCAGGAGCCCGGCGGGCCGGCATCGCTTCGGCCGAGCCACGAGCGGATCATCGAGGAACTGGACCGTTGGGCCAACAGTCCAGGTCTTCAGCCACCGAGCCTTCAACCTCCAAGCCTTCAACCGCCCACGACGGGTGACGCGAAAGAAGGTGAGGGCAGCGCGCGTTCGCACGTGTGACGAAGAGCAGGCGGCGACGGTGGTTCCCAAGGCCACCTGCCTTAGGCTACCTGCAGCGCCTGCGCGTAAGTCCGCCCTGAATTGGCGATGTGTGTCGTCATCAGGCTTTCGAAAGCTGCGAAATCACCGCATTCGAACAGATGCAGGAGCCGGCGATGCTCCTCGAACGAGGCGGGCGTCTGCACATCGATCGGCGATGTCAGATTGGTCCGCAGCGCGGCCACGCGGCCCGAGACGAGCTGGTAGGATTCGACAAGATAATGATTGCCGCAGGATGCGAACAGGACGTCGTGCATCGCGGTGTCCGCGCGCCCATAGGCGACGTTGTCCTTGGCGGCAAGCGCGCGCTTCATTCCGGCAATCGCCTGCTCCATCGCAGCGACGGCGCCGGCACAGTCATGACGATAGGCAAACTCGGCGGCTTTGGGCTCGATGATGATCCTGAAGGCGCAGAGTTCCGCGATGTCGGCTGCGCTCGGCGTGAAGACGAAGCTGCCGACCTGCGGCCGGATCACCACGAGGCCCTGCGCCTGCAACTGTCCCATCGCTTCGCGGACCGGCGTGCGGCTTACGCCGAAGAATTGCGCGACCATCTCCTCGGAAATCGCAGCGCCCAGCGCGAACTCGCCGTCGATGATGCCCTGGCGCAGCCGCAGCATCACCCGCTGCGCCAGCGATTTCGGCGTATCGAGTTTCAGCGATTTCATCCGCCCCTCCGGCAGCTCGTCAGATCACCTTGCCGGGGTTGAGCAGGCCCGCCGGATCGAGCGCAGCCTTCAGCGTGCGCATCAGCGTAATCTCGGCCTCGCTGCGCGCGTGACCCAGCCATTTCTTCTTGAGCGTGCCGATACCATGCTCGGCGGACACGCTGCCGCCCATCTCACGCACCAGGCCGTAGATGATCTCATCCATCTCTTCCTTCGGCTGGCGTTCGACGGCCAGGCCCGTCACCCAGGAGACGAGATGCAGATTGCCGTCGCCGATATGGCCGTAATAGACGCTTTCGCATCCCGCAATGCCTGTGGCGAGCGCAGCCTTGCAGCGCGTGACGAACTCGTCCATCCGCGCAACCGCCAGGCCAATGTCATAGGAGATATGGGGCCCGAGCACCTGGCCGAACTCCGAACAGATGTCGCGTACCGCCCAGAATTTCTGGGCCTGCGCGAGCGACTGCGCAACGGCCGCGTCCGCAAGCAGGCCGCGCTCCATCAATCCTTCGAGCCAGGCCTCGAAGCGCGGTGCGTCGAGGCTTTCGTCGGTGCCCTGCGCTTCCACCAGCACGTAGAGACCGTGACCGGGGGCAACCGGCGGCCGCACGCCGGCACGCGCGGTGATCACGTCCCAGTAGTCCGGCCACATTACCTCGAACGCCGACAACAGCGGGCCAAGGCCGCTGCGCGCGGCGTCGAGCAGGGCGACCACGGCGGCATAGTCGTTCAGCGCGCATAGCGCGGCCATGGTCGAACGCGGTTTCGGAAACAGCCGCAGCACCACGCGCGTAATGATGCCGAGCGTGCCTTCCGAGCCGATGAAAAGATGCTTCAGGTCGTAGCCGGCGTTGTTCTTCATCAGCTTGTTGAGGCTGGTCATCACGGTGCCGTCAGGCAGCACGACTTCGAGGCCGAGCACCAGCTCGCGCGTCATGCCGTAGCGGATCACGCGATTTCCGCCGGCGTTGGTCGACAGATTGCCGCCGATCGCGCAGGAGCCGCGCGATCCGAGGTCGAGCGGGAAGAAAAAGCCGGCTTCGTCGGCCGCCTTTTGAATCGTCTCCAATGGCGTACCGGCCTTCACCGTCATGGTGGCGGAGGCACGATCGATTTCCTCGATGCCGACCATGCGTTCCAGTGAAATCGCGACCCAGCCTGCTCCGGGCGCAGCGCCGCGGCAGAGCCCGGTCAAACCGCCCTGTGGCACGAAGGGCAGCCGGGCCTTGCGGCAGGCCGCGACCGCTTTCGAGACGCCGGCGGCATCGGTCGGACGGATCACCGCGAGTGGCGTTTGCGGCAGGCTCGCGCTCCAGTCGTTGCAATTGCGCGCGGGCACCTCGGCGCCAACGAGCACGGCTTGCGGGCCAAGGCTGTGGCGCAAGCCGGCGAGCAGGTCTTCGGGGCGTTCGGACGGAGTGATGGCGTTCATGGCAAACTTGTTGTGCGAGATGCGGTCATGCATTCCGGGATTGCACCGCCGCTCTCGTGTGAATTGCAGCGTTCTTGTATGTAAGGTACAAGATCAGGCACCAGATGAAAAGCGGCGAAGATCTTTCCGAGAAAACGTTATTTTTGACAATGCCTTAGCCCACCAACCGAGGAGCTGTCATGACGGAAGCAATTCGCGGATTCTGGGCGGCGGTTCCTACCCCGCTGACATCGGACGGGACCGTCAATTGCGCCAGTCTCGCAGGCCACGCGTCCCATCTCTTCACGCAAGGCATCGACGGGGTCGTGTTGTTCGGCACGACCGGCGAGGGCACCTCATTCAATGTCGCCGAGCGGATCGCCGCCATCGAGGCGCTGCTCAAGGCTGGCGTGCCGGCGTCGCGCCTCGGGCTTGGAGCCGGCTTTCCTGCGATCACGGACGCCGTCGCGCTGACGCGGTCGGCGCTGGCGCTTGGCTTGAATCACGTGCTGGTGCTGCCGCCCTATTTCGACCGCAGCGTCACGCCTGACGGAATCGAGGATGCCTTCTCCGGCGTCATCGATGGCGTGGCGGATGATCGCCTGCGGCTCACGCTCTATCATATCCCGCAGGTGTCCGGCGTCGGCATCCCTGCTGCGGTCGCCGCCAGCTTGCGCAAGCGTTACGGCAAGCTCGTTGCCGGCCTGAAGGATTCGAGCGGCGACTTCCGGCAGTTCCAGGCATTCCGCGCCGCCGCGCCCGAGCTTGCGATCACGATCGGCAACGAAGCCGACATCGCCCGTGCGCTTGCCGCCGGTGGTGCCGGCACGATCTGCGGCATGGCCAATATCGCGCCCGGCCTGGTCAAGGCCATGCTCAACGGATCAGGCGCGGAAGCGCGCATGCAGGCCGCGATCGATATTGTACTCAACACGCCGTCACTGGTTGCGGCGCTGAAGGCCATTCTCGCTGCACAGACCGGCGACGCCGGTTGGCTGCGGGTGCGTCCGCCATTGCGCCCGTCTTCTGACGGGACAGCACTCAAGGCGAAGCTGGAGCAATTGACCAGCCCGGCGCTCGCGTGAGCATCTAATTCGCGTGCCGGAATCTGCATCGCCGCCCGTTTAACTCCTATTGGGGTCTTCGGCGGGGTTGGTATCATGGGCAGTGTGGCGGTCGATCGGATGTTGATGGACGCGGTCGCGCATTATGGCGCGGGCCGCTCAGAAGAGGCCGACGCGCTGTGCGGCGACATCCTGACCGCCGATCCCGACCATCTTTCCGCGCTGCACCTGTCCGCCGTCATCGCCTTCGTCACCGATCGCGCCGCTGAAGGTGCGGTGCTGCTGAACCGGGTGTTCAGCCTCGATCCGCTTCATGGACCGGCCTTTGCGACGCTTGGCGATGCGCTCGCAGTGAAAGGTGAGCGCGACGGCGCGGTGGCGGCGTTCGAGCGCGGCGTGACGCTGCGGCCGCAGGATGCCGGGCTTCACGTCAAGCTCGGTGTCGCGCTGTGCGACCTGTCGCGCTTCGAGGAAGCCGAGGCAGCGTTTCGCCGCGCGATCGCCCTCGATCCCGGCCTGACGCGGGCGCGGTTCAACCTCGCCGTCGCATTGGCCGGGCAGAAACGGCTGGTGGAGGCGGAGGCGGCCTATCGCGAGGTGATCGCGCGCGATCCGGCCTATCGCGGCGTCTGGCTCAATCTCGGCAATGTGCTGGTCGATCAAAAAAAGCTCGACGCCGCCGTCACGGCGTATCTTCGCGGACTGAGCACGGACGCCGACAATGCGGCGCTGCATTGCAGCCTCGGCGCGGCGCTCTATCGCCAGCGCCACCTGAAGGACGCGATACTCAACTACCGCCGCGCGACGGTGCTCGATCCGGACGACGTCACGCCGCTGCGTATGCTTGCGCTCGTGCTGCACGAAGCCGGCGAGCGTGAGGAGGCGGTTCGTCTCTACCGGCAGGTGACTGCGCGCGATCCCAGCGATTATCTGATCCTCAGCAATCTCGGCGCCTGCCTGTTCGAGCTCGGACAGGTCGACGACGCGATCGGCTGCTGTGAGCTGGCGCTGGCGCTGAAGCCGGACTATGCCTCCGCGCATACCAATCTCGGCATCATCTTCGAGGCGCAGAACCTGGTCGAGGCGGCGGTCGCGGCGCATCGGCGCGCCATCGCCGCCGACCCCGATTATGCCAAGGGTCATGCCAATCTCGCGGTCGCGCTGCGCAATGCCGGCGAGATCGACGAGGCGCTGGTCGCCTCGCACCGGGCCATCGAGCTCGATCCGGATATTCCGCTGGCGCATTACAATCACGCGCACTTCCTGCTGATGAATGGTGAGTTCGAGAAGGGCTTTGAGGAGTATCAATGGCGCCGCAAGTGCAAGGCGCTGATCGACGGTGATCCGATCTTCGGCGAGAAGGAATGGCAGGGGGAGCCGCTCGCCGGCCGTACACTGTTGTTGTTCGCCGAATACGGGCTCGGTGACGCCCTGAATTTCGTCCGTTACGTGCCGATGGTCGCCGCACGGGGCGGCGGCCGTATCATCGTCCAGGTGCAGCCTGCCATCGCGTCGCTGCTGCGGGCGATGCTGCCTGATGTCGCGGTGTTCGCCCGCGGCGAGCCGTTGCCGCTGTTCGATCTGCAATTGCCGCTGATGAGCCTGCCGCGGGTGTTCCGCACCACGGTTGACACCATCCCTGCGGCGATTCCCTATCTGTATGCGGATGAGGGCAAGCTTGCGCGCTGGCGCCAGGCGCTCGCCGGCGACACGGCGCTGAAGGTCGGCGTGGTCTGGGCCGGCAATCCCAGGCACAAGGGCGACCGTCAGCGCTCGCTGGCGGCGGAGGCGGTGCTGCCGCGCTTGATAGTACCGGGCGCACAGCTCTACAGTCTGCAGAAGGAACCGCGGCCAGACGATGCTCCGGTGCTGGCGCGCCTCGGCAGCGACGTCGTCGATCTGGCGCCGACGCTCGGCGATTTCGCCGACACGGCGGCAGCCGTCTGCGCGCTCGATCTCGTCATCGCCGTCGATACGTCGGTCGCGCATCTCGCCGGCGCCCTTGGCCGTCCGGTCTGGCTGTTGTGCCCCTACGCGCTCGACTGGCGCTGGCTGCGCGACCGCGAGGACACGCCCTGGTATCCGACCATGCGGCTGTTCCGCCAGGACAAGCCGCAGGCCTGGGAGCGCGTGCTGGCGCGAGCCTCCGCCGATCTTGCGCGCGTCGCAGCGGGCGAGCGGGAGCTGCTGCTGCCACAAGTATAGCGGGATTGATCAGCTAGCGGCGGGGGCGCTCGTTACCTCGGCCGAGCCTACGCAGCCGAGAGCCGAATACGGAATTTGCTGCCGGTCGCCTTGGCAAATCGAAGCAGCGTCTTGGTGCTGGGAAGCGTATGTCCGCTCTCGAGACGAGCAATCGTCGACTGGCTGGTGCCCATCCGCGTCGCCAGCTCGGATTGCGACAATCCCGCGCGCTGTCGCGCCTTGAGCAACTCGGTGGCGATCTCGAACTCGGGCGCAAGCGCGTATTCGGCCTTGACCTTCGGGTTGGCCAACAGACGTGCCTTGAGCTTCTTGAGCGGGATGATCATTTAGTTCGCGTCACTCCGCGGCTGGGGCGCCAGCGTCCCACTTACTATGCACTCATCCCCTGCGCGCCACCGAGCAATTTCACGTTGAGCCGTCCGCCATCGAACAGCATGTCGTTCAATGCCTCGTCGATGTCGGCTGGAATGACGGTCTTGCCGCGTCGCGCACGATGCTGGCCTGGGCGACACGCCGCATCAACTCCTTGATGAAGGCGGCGCTGACGCCGGTCGTGCGCCGCACCGCTTCGTTGACGACCTCCTGCTCCAAAGGCAGTCCCTTGCCGTAGAGCCGGACGACCTTGTCGCGCCCGATCGTGTCGGGCAACGGCACCTCGATCGCCTGGTCGATGCGGCCGGGCCGGCCGGCGAGCGCGCTTTCCAGCTCTTCCGGCCGGTGGTCGTGAGCAGGAACAGGATGTCGGCGTCTTCCTTCAGCCCATCCATCTCGTTGAGCGGCTTGTTGAGCAACGATTCCTCGCAGGGTCCGCCCATGTCCTCGCGGTGGCGCGCGATCAGGTCGACGTCCTCGATCACGACCATGGCCGGCTGCAGCAGGCGTGCAAGGTTCATATAGGCGCCGAGCAGGCCGACCTGCTCGGCGGTGATGATCAGCGTGGTATGGCCGGGCAGGTTGGTCGCGAGATAGCGGATGGTGTGGGTCTTGCCGGTGCCGGGCGGGCCGTAGAGCAGGATTCCCTTGCGGGTCGATTGGCCGAGCCGACGCAGCAGGTCACGGCTCTCGACGAAATCGAGCACGTTGCGGTCGAGCAGCCGCAGAGTTTTTTCCGGCAGGATCACATCGTCGCGAGCGACCGTCGGCAGCCGATGCACGGTCACGCCGCGCGTGCGGCCGCGGTAGTCGGCGTCACCATCGAGCGAAAGGATCTTGCCGCGATAGGACCGCGCCGTGTCCACGGTGGATTCCAATTCGGCCAAGATGCGCTGCACGAAGCCGTTGCCGGCAGCGCCGGCAGGCACCGCGAGTTCGATCCGCAACGACGGCTCGCGGCCATAGTCGCGATGGAAGGCGAGCAGCACGGCGTAGCGCAGCTCGCCGCTGCGCCACAGCCATAACCCGTTGGCGAGGCATTTCACCGGCTCGGCCTCGCCGATATCGACATCCTGGTACTGCGGCGGCGCGATCGCCGGCGCGTTGCGGCCGAATTTTATCAGCGCCGCGATATCAAGCGTCTCGTAGCGATGTTCTTCATGGATGCCGAAGAAATGGATCGGGTCGGCGAGCAGTCTGTCGATCGCGATCTGGACGTCGGCGCGCATGTGGCCGGGAAACTGCCGCGACCGCGTCACGATCCGGTTGCGCGGCATTCCGGCAAAATGCCAATCGAGCGCGGTGACGGCAAATTTGAATTCGTCGCCCGGCAGCTCTTCCGAACTCCTCCTGACGGCAAGCAGGCAGTTTGTGCACAGGCACGCCCTTCCGTCGTTGAGAAAGATATTGGCGACCGATCTTTGCGTTTCACAGAGATCGCACAGGCGGACGGCATCGGCGGCCTCAGTCGTGATCCGCAGCGGCTGCTCGTCATCGCGGATCAATTGCACCGCCGCCTCCAGCAGTGCCTTGGCCACTTAAGCGGGAAATGGGCCGCAAACGATTCCGTACTTGTCCTCGATTTGCGCGGCGACCGTGATCGCTTCCCGCTCGGACTTGCCGAACACCACGCGCAGCAGGTGCCGGACGAAGTCCAGTGGCGTAGTGCCGTCATCATGGATCAAGAGCTCGAGCGGGCCGTTCTCGGCGAACAGGTCGTGCATGAGAGCCTCGATACGCATCTGGAATCAAAAAGAACAAAACTAGAACATCGCAGGGATTGAAACCCGTCAAGCGAAGATTTTTCGGTCGCATCCTGGACGTGTGCTGGTGTCGGCGAGAGCCCATCGATCGGTCCGCCCTTACGCCTCTGCGCCGTTAAGCGCCGCTCAACTCTTGTGACGATTTTGTGCCGCGGCAAATGCCAAGAAAATTGCCAAGAGATCGCCGCCCAGGCAGCAAACTTCCGACACACCGGCGGTGCGAAAAGGGCGCTTCCGACATGACGCGAGCGCGAGGGCTGATTCCAATCAACCGTCGCGCAATCATTTTAAGAAGAGGCTCTCGTGTCGCACAAACTTCCTTTTGCGTTTCTGTTCGCGCTCACGCTGCTCGTCACTCCCGCCGCCGCCCAGGTCGCGATACCGGCGGCGCCGCAAACCAAATCCGCCCAGGCCCAATCTGTTGACGCGCTGACGCCGGAGCAGGCGAAGCGCGCGCTGGAGACATTGCAGGACGACAAGAAGCGCGGCGAGATGATCGACACTCTGCGCGCGATCGCCAATGCATCGCCGCAGGCGGTGCAACCCGCGCCGGAGCAGTCGCCGATCCCGCTCACCGCCGACAGCCTCGGCGCGCAACTCTTGCTGATGGTGTCGGAACAGGTCGGCGAGACGTCGCGCGACATCGCTGACCTTGCGCGCACGCTGACGCATGTCCCGGCGTTCTATTACTGGATCGTGCGCACCGCCAACGATCCTGAGGCCTATGGCCTGTTGATCGATATCGCCTGGAAGCTGGCGCTGGTGTTCGGCTGCGCGCTCGCTGCCGAATGGGTGGTGTTCCGCCTGATCAAGCGGCCGGTGGTGTTCCTGGAGCAGCGGCTGCCGCAGACGGCGCGGGTCCCGGTGCAGGCGCTCGCGAGCGCCGATCCGCCGTCGTCGGTCGCCGACGTGACCCCGGAACCGGAACTGCATCGCCGCCGACTCAGCCTGGCGCCGCTCTGGCAGTCGCTGATTCGATTGCCTTTCGTGCTCGGCCGCCTCGTGCTCGAATTGCTGCCGGTGGTGGTCTTCGTCGGCGTCGCCACGGCACTGCTTGGCACCGAGTTGGGCGATCAGTCGACCACGCGGCTGGTGATCCTCGCGGTGGTCAACGCCTATGCATTCTCGCGCGCGCTGATCTGCGCGGTACGAGCGCTGGCGGGGCCGTTCGGCCTGTTTAGGGTGCGCGCCGAGACGGCTGCCTATATCGAGATCTGGGCGCGCCGCATCGTCGCGGTCGGCGTGTCCGGCATCTGCTTTGCCAATGTCGCGCTGCTGCTCGGGTTGCACCGTGCTGGCTATGCCGCGGTGCTGCGGCTGGTGATGCTGGTGGTGCATCTCTTCATCGTCGTCATCATCCTGCAGTGCCGCCGCCAGGTCGCGGCTGCGATTCGCGCCCCAGTCGAGCGGACCAGTATCGCGGCGCGGATCCGCAACCGTGTCGCGGCGGTATGGCATGTGCTGGCGATCGTGCTCGATCTCTCGCTGTGGGCGGTTTGGGCGCTCAACATCCGCAACGGCTATTCGCTGCTGCTGCAATATTTCGTCGGCACCGTCGCGGTGCTGCTGGTGACGCGCCTCGTCATCATGGTGGTGCTGAGCCTGATCGATCGCGGCTTTCGCATCTCGCCGGATATCCTGCAGCGCTTCCCCGGGCTGGAGGCGCGCGCCAACCGCTATCTGCCGCTGCTCCGCAGGATCGTCGCTTCGGTCATCGCCGTGATCGGCTTCGTCGCGCTGCTGGAGGTCTGGGGCGTCGACGCCATCGTCTGGTTCTATGGCGGCCAGATCGGCAGCCGTCTGATCTCGGCGGTGGTGACGATCGGCATCGCCGCGCTCGCCGCGGTCGTGATCTGGGAGGGCGCCAACGCGCTGATGGACCGCCAGCTCAATGTGCTGTCGCGCGAGGGGCATTTCGCCCGCGCGGCGCGGCTGCGCACCTTCCAGCCGATGCTGCGCACCGCGCTGCTCTGCCTGATCGTCACGGTGGTCGGGCTCACCGCGCTGAGCGAGATCGGGGTCAATGTGGCGCCGCTGCTTGCCGGCGCTGGCATCGTCGGTATCGCGATCGGTTTCGGCTCGCAGAAGCTGGTGCAGGACCTCATCACCGGGCTGTTCCTGTTGCTGGAGAACACCGTGCAGGTCGGCGACACCGTCACGGTGTCGGGCCTCACGGGCTCGGTCGAGAACGTTTCGATCCGCACCATGCGGCTGCGCGCCGGCGATGGCTCGGTGCATATCGTGCCGTTCAGCGCGGTGACGACGATCACCAATGCCAGCCGTGGCGCCGGCAATGCCGCTGTCAGCGTCAACGTCGCGTTCAGGGAGGATACCGATCGCGCCGGCCAGATCCTGAAGGACATCGTTGCCGAGATGCGACGCGAGGCGGACTACCGCGCGGTGATCCGCGGCGATCTCGAATTGTGGGGCGTCGACAAGGTCGATGGTTCGGTCGTGACCATCGTCGGCCAGATCCGCTGCACCGACGGCGGCCGCTGGCCGGTGCAGCGCGAATTCAACCGCCGCATGAAGCGCCGCTTCCAGGACAACGGCATCGAGATCGCTTCCGCCGGCCAGACCATTTTGATGCAGCTTCCGGCTCCCGCCGAGCCGGATGCCACCACGCTGCCACGCCGCGCTGCAGGTTGATCCGCGGGCTCCGCTTCACCTCGCCCCGCGGGGAGAGGTCGTATCGCATCGAAGATGCGATACGGGTGAGGGGAGCCCTCCGCGAGCACTTCTCCCAGAGAGTATGCTGAGGCAGCCCCTCACCCCAACCCTCTCCCCGTAAGAATGGGGCGAGGGAGCGCAGTCATGTCGCCGCGGGTTGGTCGCCCTGCGATGTCCGTCTCACCGCTGCGACATCGTCTCGCGACGGTGAGACGGCCACACCCCGCGTGAGCCCGCACTTCAGTTGTCACGGCTACGAAATCCGGCCGTTTCTTCACATTCCCCGCGATTTCCTCGCTGGCACGCCGCTTGCTCACCGCTGCTGTTAATGCGCGGCAAGACGCATTGCGAAACGAAACCCCAAAGCAAGAAGGAAACACACCATGGAGCTTGGCTACTTCACCATGCCCTCGCATCCGCCGGAGTGCGGATTGAAGGAGGGCCACGACTGGGACCTGCAGACCCTGCGCTGGCTCGATGAGCTCGGCTACAAGGAAGCCTGGATCGGCGAGCATCACACCGCGCCCTGGGAGCCGCATCCGGCGCCCGATCTGTTGGTCGCGCAGGCGCTGCTGCACACGAAAAATATCCGGATCGGGCCCGGTGGCTTCCTGCTGCCCTATCATCACCCGGCCGAGCTCGCCAACCGTGTCGCGATGCTCGATCATCTCTCGGACGGTCGTTTGAACTTCGGCGTCGCCGCCTCAGGCTTGCCGAGCGACTGGGCAATGTTCAATGTCGACGGCATGTCGGGCCAGAATCGCGACATGACGCGCGAGGCGCTCGAGATCATCCTGAAGATGTGGAGCGACCCTGGCCCGTGGACCCACAAGGGCAAGTTCTGGACGGTGACCAAGCCGGACACGATGTTCGACTTCCTGAAACCGCACATCAAGCCGAAGCAGGCGCCGCATCCACCGATCGGCGTCGCGGGCCTGTCGAAGAATTCGGACACGCTGAAGCTCGCGGGAGAGCGTGGGTTCATTCCGATGAGCCTTAACCTCAATCCGGCCTATGTCGGCAGCCATTGGGACTCGGTCGAGGCCGGTGCGGCCAAGACCGGCCGCAAGCCGAACCGCAAGGATTGGCGGTTGGTCCGCGAAGTGTTCGTCGCCGACACCGACGAGGAGGCCTGGAGGCTCTCCACCGGCGACATGATGGGCCGGATGATGGGCGAGTATTTCCTGCCGCTGCTCGGCCATTTCGGCTTCAAGGACTATCTGAAGCACAATCCCGATGTGCCCGACAGCGACGTCACCGTCGAATATTGCGCGCGCCGGAATTGGGTGGTCGGCTCGCCCAAAACCGTCACCGAGAAGATCGAGAAGATCTACCAGGAGGTCGGCGGCTTCGGCGTGCTCTTGGTGTTCGGCTTCGACTACAAGCACAAGCCGGAGGCCTGGCGGCACTCGCTAGAACTGCTCAAGAACGAGGTGATGCCGCGGCTGAAGCATCTCGGCGCCGAATTCGACAAGGCGGCATGACGGCTGCGCAGGGTGCGGGGGCTTGCCTCGCACCCTGCATCGCATATTTTAGGGGGAGTTTTCGCTATCGGGGCTAAAGGCATGACGGTCGACGCACAGAGTTTTAAGCAGGCGATGCGCCACTGCGCCGGCGCCGTGGCGCTGGTGACGGTCGGCTCCGAACCCGGGAAGCGCACCGGCCTGACCGTGACCTCGGCCTGCTCGCTGTCGGACAATCCGCCCTCGGTCCTGGTCTGCGTCAACCGCAACGCCAGCGCTCATACGCGGATCCTCGAGGAGCGCCATTTCGTCATCAACTTCCTGAGCGAGGAGCACGCGATGCTGGCGCTGACCTTCTCGGGCCAGAAGGGCGTCAATGGCGACGACCGTTTTGCCTTTGGCCGCTGGACCACCGGCGTCACCGGCTCCCCGGTGCTGGAAGATGCGGTGGCCGCATTCGACTGCGTGCTGGCGCAGGCGCTCGAGACCAAGACTCATTCCGTGTTCATCGGCGAAGTCCAGCACGTCCGGGCCGAGACCGCGGTCGACCCGCTGATCTATTTGCGCAGCGGCTTCCAGAGCGTCCGCAATATCCATGATCCGGTCGTACTCGGCGATCTCGACGCGCGGCGCGTGAGCTGGAACGAGTTTTCCTGATTGATTGCTTACCTCGCCCCGCTCGCGGGGAGAGGTCGTATCGCATCGAAGATGCGATACGGGTGAGGAGGGACTCTCCGCGAGTCTAACTCTCACCGTCCTTGTGGAGAAAGCCCCTCACCCCAACCCTCTCCCCGCAAGAGCGGGGCGAGGGAGCGCAGCCAGTGTGCCTCGACGATCTCTAGGACGGTGCGCCGATCTTCAACGCTTTGATCTTGCGATACAGTGTCGCGCGGCTAAGCTTGAGCGCCTTCGCCGCCTCGGTCACGCGTCCACCGCTCGCGCGCAATGCTTCGATGATCGCCGCGCGCTCGCTCGCTGCCTGATCTGCCTCGGCCGCGCGGCCGCCGAACGGCGGCAAATCGAGATCGGCCTCGGTGATGACGCCGCCTTCCGCGGTGCAGCCGGCGAGCCGCAGCACGTGGCGGAGCTGGCGCATGTTGCCCGGGAAGGGATAGGCCATCAGCAGCGCCCACGCATCGGGCGCGATGCGGTGTTGTGGGGCTTCCTCGTCGGCGATCTGTGCGATCACCTCGCGCTTGTCCGCGCGTTCGCGCAGCGCGGGCAGCCGGACCTCCATGCCGCGCAGCCGGTAATAGAGATCGGAGCGGAAGCTGCCGTCTTCCGCCATCGCTGCGAGGTCGCAGTGGGTGGCGCTGATCAGGCGGATATCCACCGGTACTGGCTTCAGCGCGCCGAGTGGCCAGACTTCGCGGTTCTCGAGGACGCGCAACAGCCGTGTCTGCAGCGTCAGCGGCATGTCGCCGATCTCGTCCAGAAAAAGCGTGCCGGAGCTCGCCTGCACGATCAGCCCCTTCGATCCCTCGCGCCGCGCGCCGGTGAAGGCGCCCGCCTCATAGCCGAACAGCTCGGCATCGATCAGGCTCTCCGGCATCGCCGCGCAGTTCAGCGCGACATAATTATTGCGGGCGCGATTGCTCGCCGCGTGGATGGCGCGGGCGAACACGTCCTTGCCGGAGCCGGTCTCGCCGCGCAGCAGGATCGGCAGATCGAGATTGCCGACCGTCATCAGCCGCTTGACGCCCTTGAGCAGCACCGGATCGTGCCCTGCGAGCTTGTGCAGGCCGGCAAAATGTCCCGAGCGATTTTCGCGCGGCGGCGCCGGCAGCGAGCGCGGCGATCTTGCGCGCAGCGGCGGCGCGACGCGGCCCTGGCCCCACGGCGTGCCGTCGGCGCGGCGCAGCGCGACGCTGCCCTCCGGCGCCCGCGCGGCGCGATCGTCGAGCTGGATCAGATGCGACAGGTCGATGCCGTCTGCGATCATCGCGTCGCTCAAGCCGAAGACCGCACGCGCGGTGCGGCAGGCGCCGACAACGCGGCGATCGTCGTCATAGGCGATCAGCCCGCTGCTCTCGCTCCCGGGCAGGGTCGCGACCCAGGCGGCGCGGTAATGCCGGCGGAACATCGCGCGTTCGATCCGCCGCGTCGCGTCCGTGGTGACGGCCAACGCCAATTCATGCGCGCCACGGCCGAGGTCGCTGCGGCACGAGGTGATGTTGACGGCGCCGGCGAGACGGCCGGTGTGATCGAACAGCGGCGACACCGCGCAGGTGAACATGCTCCACTGCTCGCGGAAATGCTCGTCGCCATGCACGATGATCGGACGTTGTTCGGCCAACGCAGTCCCGAGCCCGTTGGTGCCCTCGAAGGTCTCGGCGAAGTTCGAGCCGGTGTAGATCTTCCACTCCAGGAACATCCGCGCATAGTCGCCCTCGGGCAGGCGGCTCAGCAGCATGGTGGCATTGGGGTCGGCGAGATTGACGCAATAGCCGGAGTCGCGCAGCACCCGCGCGAGGTCTTCCAATTCGGGAAGGGCGGCCTGGATCAACTCTTCCATCGGCTCGGCGATGTGCCGGACCTCGGTCTCGGTCAGCGTTTGCGGTGGGCCGCGCCGGGCCGGATCGAGCTTGTGATTGACCAGGCAGCGCCGCCAGGATGCGGCAATCCGCGACTCCGTCTCGACGCCGGCCAGATGATTGGCCACCGACAACACACGGGCGACGTGATGAGAGGCCGCGAGTTTGGCCATCCAGAGGTCTCCACCCTGCATTTTCGCCGAAGTCTGGCACCGTGCGGCCGAATGTCAATTGGCCGGCGGGGTCGCAGGAGGGGGGACCTTTGGGTGGGGAGCGGCTCCCCTCGTCATTCTGGGGCTCGCGGAGCGAGAACCCGGAATCCATTGATCCGCAGAGTTTGCGGTCCGATGGATTCCGGGCTCGTGCTTCGCACGAATGACGAGAGTGGCAGTGTGCAGCGGCGCTATTTCACCTCTCCGGCCGTGAACAGCAGGAACGAGCGCCCTGTCACCTTATAGTCACTCCCGAACTCGAAATGCCCGCCTGCCGGTTCCTCCGGCGCGTTGGTATCCAGCAACAGCGACCAATGCTGACCGGCGGTGGTCTGCGGCAGCTTGAAATCGACTTCGCCCTCGTAGCTGTTGAGGATAACAAGCACGGTGTCGTCCTCGCCCTGGCGCGCGATGGCGGTCTTGCGTGCGCGGCCGTCCAGCAGCACGCCAAAACATTTGATCCAGCCGGTGGTCCAGTCGGCTTGCGTCATCTCCACGCCTGAGGAGTTGATCCAGACCACGTCGCGGATATCGAGCTGCGGGTCGCTGTTACCGCTGAGGAAGCGGCTGCGGCGCAGGATCGGGTAGTCGCGCCGCAGCTTGATCATCCGCTTGGTGAAGACGAGTTGTTTCTCGGCGTCTGCGCGAAGATCCCAGTCGAACCAGGAGATGGTGTTGTCCTGGCAATAGGCGTTGTTGTTGCCAAGCTGGGTGCGGCCGAATTCGTCGCCGCCGAGCAGCATCGGCGTGCCCTGCGAGGCCAGCAATGTCGCCAGCATGTTGCGCTTCTGGCGTTCGCGCAACGTGATGATGTCGGGATTGTCAGTCGGGCCCTCGGCGCCGCAATTCCAGGAATGGTTGTCGGACGAGCCGTCCTTGTTGTTCTCGCCGTTGGCCTCGTTGTGCTTGTTGTTGTAGCTCGCCCAGTCGTTCAGCGTGAACCCATCATGCGCGGTGATGAAGTTGACGCTGGCCCAGGTGCGGCGTCCCTCGCGGTTGAACACATCGTGCGAGCCCAACAGCCGCGGCGCAATCGCCGAAGGCGGTGCCTCGCCGCGCCAGAAATTGCGCATCGTGTCGCGAAACTTGTCGTTCCATTCCGCCCAGCCCGGCGGAAAGCCGCCGACCTGGTAGCCGCCGGGGCCGCAATCCCAGGGCTCGGCGATCAGCTTGACCGTTGCCAGTAGCGGGTCCTGGTTCATCGCCTTCAGGAAACCCGACTGCTCGTCGAAGCCATAGACCTCGCGCGCCAGGATGGTGCCGAGGTCGAACCGGAAGCCGTCGACATGCATGTGGCCGGTCCAGTAGCGCAGGCTGTCCATCACCATCTGGATGACGCGCGGCTGCGACAGATTGACGGTGTTGCCGGTGCCGGTGTCGTTGATGTAGTAGCGCCTTTTGTCGGGCAAGAGCCGGTAGTAGCTGGCATTGTCGATGCCCTTGAACGACAGCGTCGGGCCGCGCTCATTGCCTTCGGCGGTGTGGTTGTAGACCACGTCGAGGATCACCTCGAGGCCGGCGCCATGCAGCCGCGACACCATCTCCTTGAATTCGCGCAGGCTGTTGGCGACGTCGGCGGCGTAGCGCGGGTCCGGCGCGAAGAAGCCGATCGTGTTGTAGCCCCAGTAATTGACGAGGTGTTTGTCGAGCAGATTGCTGTCGTTGATGAAGGAATGCACCGGCAGCAGCTCGACCGAGGTGATGCCGAGCGCCTTCAGATAGTCGATCGCAACGTTCGACCCGAAGCCGGCATAGGTGCCGCGCAAATTCTCTGCGATGCCGGGGTGTTGTTTGGTAAAGCCCTTGACGTGGGTTTCGTAGACCACGGTCTCGTCCCAATGGACGTTCTGACGTTGCGCCTCCTCCGCCCAGTCGAAACCGGGATCGACCACCACGCATTTCGGCATGAAGGGCGCGCTGTCGCGCTCGTCGAAGGTCAGATCGTCGCCGGTCTCCATCTTGTAGCCGAACACCGCCGGATTCCAGGTCAGCGCTCCGGCATGGGCACGGGCATAGGGATCGAGCAGCAGCTTGTTCGGATTGAAGCGATGGCCGCCCTCCGGCTGGTAGGGGCCGTAAACGCGATAGCCGTAGAACGTGCCCGGCTGGACGCCGTTGATGAAGCCGTGAAACACCTGGTCGGTATATTCCGGCAGCTCGAAGCGATGCGTCGCGCGCTCACCGTCGAACAGGCAAACCTCGACCTTGGTGGCGTTGGCGGAAAACACCGCGAAATTGGTGCCGTTGCCGCTCCAATGGGCACCCAGCGGATAGGGCAGGCCCTCTTCAATCACGAAATCGGACATCACAACCCCCAAAGCCACAAATCAACCTGCAACAAACGCCGCAGCGCGGCAAACGTTGCATTGGCTATTCTAAGGGCATTTGCCGATGGCCCGTATGACGCTCCAGGCCTCGTGCCAGTGTTGCCTCTCCGCCGTCATTCCGGGGCGCGCCGCTTGGCGCGAGCCCGGAATCCATTTCACGACGAGTGATGCGGTCCGATGGATTCCGGGCTCTCGCCTACGGCGAGCCCCGGAATGACGAGGGGGAGGGCGGGCGCCCTTACATCTGAGTTGCCCGACGGCGCAAGCCCTCACAGCAAAAATATTTCGGTTTATCGGCAAGGCAAAATGGTGTATAGAATCCCTCTCACCCGATTGAGGGACGCTCGCGATCGTCACGAACGCGCGGTGGGATGCGGTGGACGCTGATTGCGCAACTGACGAGAGCGCATGAAGCGGACGGTGAAGTCGTGTGGTTCGGACGCCCCAGTGGTTGGTGTCTCCTCGTGAAGTGCGCGAAAGGCGTCTTTGTGAGGACGGTGACAACAAAGCCTAGTCTCGCCGGGGAGAGCACGTATAAGTCGTAACCCATCGCGCAGGGAAAGCCGGAGTGCCTCCGCTGAACCTGTATGCTCGTGTGCGCTTTCTTTCTCTTACTTTGCACACGAGATCGCGGGTGCAGCGTGCACCCGGCTTTCCCTGCGCCCTATTTCCAGAGAGGGCAAACGAAATGCAAAGCTCGGGCGAAACGCGCCGCGAGAACGGGGATGTATGATTCACAAGCGGTGCCACATACTCGGTGTCGTCCCAGGCTTGACCCGGGACCCATAACCACCAATGGCAATTGTTGCGCGACGCTGGGGCCACAGCTTACTTCAACGACACAATCCTGTGGTCATGGGTCCCTGCTTTCGCAGGGACGACAGCGGAGTCTCACATCAGCCGCATCCCCTTCAGACTCGCATGCCCGTTCTTGCCGACGATGATGTGATCGTGCACGGCGATTCCGAGCGGCTTGGCGATCTCGACGATGGCCTTCGTCATCTGGATGTCGGCCTGCGACGGCGTCGGGTCGCCGCTCGGGTGATTGTGCACCAGGATCAGCGCGGTCGCAGACAGTTCCAGCGCGCGCTTGATCACCTCGCGCGGGTAAACCGGGGTGTGATCGACGGTGCCGGTCTGCTGCACCTCGTCGGCGATCAATTGGTTGCGCTTGTCGAGGAAGAGCAGGCGAAACTGCTCCTTGTCGGCGAAGGCCATGCTGGAGCGACAATAGTCGATCACCTCGTTCCACGACGACAGCGCGATGCTGCGCTTGATCTCGCCCTTGGCGATCCGTCCGGCGGCTGCGGCCAGCAGCTTGAGCTGGTTGATCGAGGCATCCTTGATGCCGTCGACTTCGCGCAGCCGCGCCACCGGCGCATGCACGACCTCGGCGAACGAACCGAACTTCTTCAGCAGTGCCTTTGCCAGCGGCTTGGTGTCGCGGCGCGGGATCGCGGCGAACAGCGCCATCTCGAGCAGCTCATAGTCGCTCAGCGCCTCGGGACCGGCAGCGTAGAAGCGCTCGCGCAGCCGCTCGCGATGGCCGTGGTAATGCGGCGTCTCGTCGGACTCGTCCTCGCTGTGACCGGGCTTGGCAGGCATCGGCCACAACCATGCCGTGCCCGCCGGGTTTTGCAAGCGCCGATGCTACAGCGACGAGCCGGACCGGTTTACCGGGCCCCGCTTCGGTCATTCCACCACACGCCGGAACGGTCCCCGTCCACCTCCATAACGCACCGCGTTCCTGTCTCAGCTCTCCTTGGCGCGATGAAGCGCAACGCCGACAATCACGAGACCAATGCCGAAGAGTTCGGCGATCGTCGGGATCTGCCGCAGAACGAGGAAGCCGATGGCGGTGGCGGTCGCGGGCAAGATGGAAAGCAGGATGGCGAAGGTGGCGCGCGGAAGTCGCGCCATTGCAAGTTGGTCAGCGACATAGGGAATGACCGACGAGGAAACCCCGACGCCGATGCCGGCCGCGAGCAGGCGAATGTCGAGGAAGGCCGGCGCGGCTTCTCTGATCCCGACGGGCAAGGCGGCGACCATGGCGATCAGCATGGAAAGGCCGAGCCGGTCGATGCCACCACGGCCGGAGATGCGGTGGCCAAGGACGATGTAAAGGGCGAAGAGCGCGCAATTGGCGAAGGCGAAGACGTAGCCAAGGGGGGCGCCTTCAAAGCGCACGTCGGTCAATACGGCGACGCCGCAGATGGCGACGGCGAGGGCGGCGAAATTTCGGATCGACCGGACGCCGACGGCGGCAAGACCAATCGGCCCCAGGAATTCGATCGCGCCCACCGTGCCGAGGGGGAGTTGATGGATGGCGAGATAGAACAGCGAGTTCATGGCGGCCAGCACCACGCCGAGACCGACCACCGTCCATCGCTCCGACACGGTCAGCGTTCGAAAATAGCGCCATGGCCGTCGCCAGATCGCGAATACGATTGCGGCGCTCGCGATACGGAGCCACGCGACGCCGAGCGGCTCGATTTTTGCGAACAGCATGACCGCAAAGGCCGGGCCCAAATAGTGGAAGACGGCGCTGACGAGGAAATAGGCGTGCGGTGGCACCCGATCGGCCAAGGTCGGCTTGGAAGTCGAGTTTGGTGTGACGGCGCCGCTGTCCATGGATTCTTATCGATAGTAATCGTCAGGTGGTCCATAGCACTTTGAAGGGCAGAGCATGTCTGTTCCTTCAGATGTGAGGAGATTTATGTGTCCAACCTTCAGCGGTCGCCTCTGCTTTCAGACCCGACCAATGTGCAGATTCTGAAAGCGCTGGCCGCCAGGCCGCGTATGCCGAACGCGGAGCTCGCGCGAGCGGTGGGGATGTCAGGCCCCGCCGTCCGCGAGCGTGTGCAACGTCTCGAGGATGTCGGGCTAATTCGCGGGATCAGGCTCGATCTCGATCCGGCGCTTCTCGGCTATCCAGTCGGCGTGCAAGTTCGGATCAGGCCCATGCCGGGTCAGATTCAAAAGATCATCGAACTGGCGCGGAGCACGCCTCGTGTGGTCGAGTGCCATCGGGTTACGGGCGAGGATTGCTTTGTCATGCGCCTTCATTTGGAAAGCATCGATGTGCTCGATAGCGTGTTGGACACCTTCCTGTTCTACGGGCAGACCACCACCTCGATCATTCAGTCTTCGCCGGTTCCGCCAAGAGCGCTACCGCTTTCGGATGACGGATCGTGATCACTTCACCGGCGGCGAAAGGTGCCCGCGTGACCTCGTTCAAAGTAATCAGGGCCCGCGCCGAGAAGCGCAAGGGCGGGGCGAAGGCGCTGGAGAAGGTGTTGCGGCCGGTCGCGAGCGCCAAGGCACTGGCAAAACTCGGCGACGACCGCGTGCTGGCCGAGATGACCAGGCGCGTGTTCAGCGCGGGCTTCGCGTGGAGCGTAATCGAGGCGAAATGGGAGGGCTTCGAGGCGGCGTTCCTCGGCTTTGCGCCGGCCGAGCTCGCATTCCAGCCCGACGAATATTGGGAGAGGCTGACCAGCGACGCCAGGATCGTGCGCAACGGCGCCAAGATCATGTCGGTGCGCGACAACGGCCGTTTCGTGCAAGAGATCGCGCGCGAGCACGGCGGCTTCGGCAAATTCCTCGCGGCCTGGCCGTCGTCGGATGAGATAGGGCTGCTGGACTTGCTGGCCAGGCGCGGCAGCCGGCTCGGCGGGCAGACCGGGCAGATGCTGCTGCGCTTCCTCGGCTGGGACGGCTTCGTCACCTCGCGCGATGTCGTCGCCTGCCTGCGCGATGCCGGCCTCGATATCGCCGAGGAGGTCAAATCGAAGCGCGATCTCGCCAAGGTTCAGGCGCAGTTCAATGCCTGGGCCGAGGAGACCGGTTTGCCCTACGGGCACATCTCGCACATCTGCGCGATGTCGATCGGAGAGAACCGCACCGCGGAGGAGATCGTCGCGCGGACGCGGAGCGACCACTGATTGCGCTGCACAAATTCGTGACTTGATTTCGGGATCGATTGTTTCCTAAATGGCAAAATGAAAGCGATGGCAAAGTCGACACAAGAGGCCGGACGCCCGCGGGGGCGGCCGCGCGAGTTCGATGTTGACGAGGCGCTCGACAAGGCCATCAGGGTGTTTTGCGAGCAGGGCTACAATGCCACCTCGATCGGCGACCTGACTGCGGCGATGGGGCTGGCGTCAGGCAGCATCTACAAGGCCTTCAGGGACAAGCGGGCGGTATTCCTGGCGGCGCTCGATCGCTACAAGCTTCTGCGCAACGAGCAGCTTGCATCGGTTGCCCGCACAGGGTCGGCGCGCGATCGGCTGCGTGCGGTGCTCGGCTTCTATATCGATTCATCGAAGGGCGTCGAAGGTCGGCGCGGCTGCATGTTCGTCGGTAGCGCGGTGGAGCTTGCGATCGTCGATCGGGAGGTCGCGGCGCGCGTCGGCGCCAGCCTCTCGCGGAATGAGGCGTTTCTGGTGGATTTGATTCGGCAGGGACAGGTCGACGGTTCGATTTCGGGGAAGATCAACCCTGAGGACACCGCGCGCATCATGGTCTGCCTCACGCAAGGCCTGCGGGTGGTCGGAAAATCCGGGCGCGCCCCGTCTGACACGTCAGCCGCAGTCGATATCGCGATGAAACTGCTCGCATGATCTTTTGGTTATTTAGGAAACAATCGTTCCCAAAATATGGAGACTCCATGACGACGATCACATCCGACACCCGGCCGGAGCCGGACTCGGTGTCCACCTGGCTCACCTTCCTGCTGGCGCTGTCCTGCGGTTTGATTGCAGCCAACATCTACTATGCCCAGCCGCTGGCAGGGCCGATCGCCGCCGAGCTCGGCCTGCGGCCGCAATCCGCCGGCCTGATCGTGACTATGACCCAGATCGGTTACGGCGTCGGGCTGCTGCTGATCGTTCCGCTCGGCGATCTCATCGAGAACCGCCGGTTGATCACGTCCGTGATCGTGCTCGCCGCAGTCGCGCTGGTCGCGGCGGCGCTATCGACGCATCCGCTGCCGTTCCTCGCCGCCGCGCTGTCGGTCGGCGTCGGATCGGTCGCCGTGCAGATCCTGCTTCCCTATGCGGGTCATCTGGCACCCGAGCGTATCAGGGGCCAGGTCGTCGGCAATGTCGCGAGCGGCTTGCTGCTCGGGATCATGCTGGCCCGCCCGGTGTCGAGCTTCGTCGCGTCGGTGTCGTCCTGGCATGCGGTCTACTGGATGTCGTCCGCGATCATGGCGGCACTGGCCATCCTGCTGCGCTGGACGTTGCCGCCACGCATTCCGCAGGGACGTCTTGGCTATGGCGAGCTGATGCGCTCCATGGTGCGTCTTGCCCGCACCACGCCAATCCTGTGGCGGCGCGCGCTCTATCAGGCCAGTCTGTTCGCGGGCTTCAGCCTGTTCTGGACCACCGTGCCGCTCGTGCTTGCGGGGCCCGCCTTCCGGCTGTCGCAGTCCGGAATCGCGGTGTTCGCGCTGATGGGTGTTGCAGGTGCCATCTCTGCACCGATCGCGGGGCGCCTCGCGGATCGGGGCTGGACGCGCCCCGCGACCGCCGCATCGATGGTGCTGACCAGCGCCGGATTTGCGCTCACACTTGTCGTCGCGCCGGGCTCGATGCTTTCACTGGTGCTGTTCGTCGTAGCCGCAATCGCGATCGATTTCGGCGTGCAGGCCAACGTCGTGCTCGGCTTCCGCACGCTGTTCCTGCTTGGCGCGGACTCGCGAAGCCGGCTCAACGGGCTTTACATGGCGACGTTCTTCCTGGCCGGCGCGCTCGGTTCGGCGGTCGGCGGCTGGGCCTACGTATCAGGCGGCTGGCTGCTCGCGGCCGCCATCGGCGGCGTGCTGCCGCTCTTCGCGCTCATCTATCTCGCGACGGAGAAAAAGTAGATGCGGACCGGCGCAGTCTCAGACTGCGACCCGTTACACTTGGACCCGTTACACTTGCACCCACGGCTTCTCGCCGTGGCGCTCGGACAGCGTGAAGATCTCGACGCCGTTGGCGGTGACGCCGACGGAGTGTTCGAACTGCGCCGACAGCGAGCGGTCGCGGGTCACCGCGGTCCAGCCGTCGGACAGGATCTTCACATGCGGCTTGCCGAGATTGATCATCGGCTCGATGGTGAAGAACATGCCGGGCCGCAGCGGCACGCCTTCGCCGGGCCGGCCGATATGGATGATGTTCGGCTCGTCGTGGAACAGGCGGCCGAGGCCGTGGCCGCAGAAATCGCGCACCACGCTCATGCCTTGCGGTTCGACATAGCTTTGGATGGCGTGGCCGATATCGCCCGTGGTGGCGCCGGGCTTCACCGCGGCGATGCCGCGCATCATCGCCTCATAGGTCACTTCGATCAGCCGCTCGGCCTTGCGTGCGATCGGGCCGATCGCATACATCCGGCTGGAATCGCCGTACCAGCCGTCGACGATGAAGGTGACGTCGACATTGACGATGTCGCCTTCCTTCAGCGGGCGGTCGCCGGGCATGCCGTGGCAGACCACGTGATTGATCGAGGTGCAGGTCGAGTAGCGATAGCCGCGATACATCAGCGTCGCCGGATAGGCGCCGTGGCTGAAAGCGAAGTCGCGGACGAACTCGTCGATGACAGAGGTCGCGACGCCCGGCTTGACAATGTCGGTGAGCGCGTCGAGGCATTTTGAGACCAGCGCGCCCGCCTTGCGCATGCCGGCGAAGCCGTTCTCGCCGTGCAGCTTGATCTGGCCGGTCTTGCGGAGGGAGGTGGTGTCGGTGGTCTCGATATAGCTCATGGGCGGATCGCTTCAGGGGCAAAAGGGCTGATTTGAGGGTCTAATTTAATGATCGGGGCGGCAGGTGCAAGCCAAGGTTGGGCATGGGGACAATGCCCGAACGGTTGATGTTAGCTGGAAACCTCCACCACACTCTCCACCGGCAGCGCGCCGCCGCGGACCCGGAGTTCCCGCACCGGATAGGGCACCTTGATGCCGTTGCCCTTGAAGCCGTCCCACAGCGCCAGCATCACGTCGCTTTTCACCCTGTCCATGCCGTCGGGGTCGGCGATCCAGAAGGTCAGCGAGAATTTCATGCCGAACTCGGCGAATTCGGTCAGGACGCAGGATGGCGGCTTGCCCTTTGTCGCGCGCTCATGGGCGGCGGCGGTGTCGGTCGCGAGCTTGCAGACCAGCCGGGGATCGGCGTCGTAATTGGCGGCGAAGGCGATCTTCACCAGCGTGTTCTTGTCGGTATAGGTCCAGTTGGTGACCTTCTGCGTCACCAGGTCCTCGTTCGGGATCAGGAATTCGCGGCCGTCGCCGGCGGCGACCGAGATGTAGCGGGTCTTCATCGCGCTGATCTTGCCCTGGCTCTCGCCGATGGTGACGAGATCGCCGGGCTTCACCGATTTGTCGACCAGGAGAATCAGCCCGCTGATGAAATTGGCGACGATCTTCTGCAGACCGAGACCGATGCCGACGCCGGCCGCACCTGTGAACACCGCCAGCGCAGAGAGGTTGATGCCGACCGCGTCGAGCGCGATCGCGATCGCCACCACCATCAAGCCGATCCGGATGATCTTGACCAGCAGCACCTGGATCGACGGCGTCAGGTCGGTGGCGCGGTTGATGCGGCTCTCGGCGAAATTGCTGGCGATATTGGTCAGCCACAGCGCCACGATCAGCAGCGCGCAGGCCTTGATCAGCAACAGCGGCGTCAACCGCAGGCCCCCGACCAAGATCCCGACCGAATCCAGCGTGTCGGCGGCCCAGTCGATCTGGCCGATGATGCTCAGCGCCGCGACCAGCCACGCCGCGATCGATACCAGCTTGACGATAAAGGCGTTGTCGATCACCGACGTCACGAGGCGGATCACCAGCCAGGCCAGCGCCAGTTTCGCGGAGACCGCAATCAGATAGCTGCGGCTCGGCCAGGTCATGTGCCACATGACGATGCGCGAGACGACCATCAGGACCGCGAACACGGCGGTCGAGGCACTCTTCACCATCACGCGCGCGAAGTGCCGCAGCGGCAGCGGCCAGCGGATCGCCAGCGACGACATCTCGACCCGCGCGTGGATCGCGGTGTCGGCCGCGTACGCAAACCCCGCGGCCGCGAGGATGATGCCGAATTGCAGGTAGAACCATGGCGAGGTGATCTCGGCGCCGACTGAGCTCGCCGCCATTTTGATCGATTCCAGGAGGTCGTTCAGGCCCATGTCCATCGGCTTAATCTCAATCTGCGCGCGGGTCAGGCGAATGTGATTCGAATGCCCGGTAGAATCCCACAAAGGCGCCTGTGCGACCATCGATACAACACGGTGCCGAGGCGACGTCGGGCTGTAAATGCGGGCACATTGCCGCTGATGTCATAAAATGGGTTGGCGTCCAAGTGTGGCGACGATAAGGATGCAATTGCAAGTATTTCACACATCTGAAGGCGCAAGCTCTAAAGGTCCATGGCTTCCCTCGACTCGGTCAGCATAGCGATCCTGCTCGGCGCGGCTCTGGTGATGGCCGGCATCCTGTCGAGCCTGCTGGCATTGCGGTTCGGCGCCCCCCTGCTGCTGGTGTTCTTGCTGGTCGGCATGCTGGCCGGCGATTCCGGGCCGGGCCGGCTGCAGTTCGACGACGTCCGCACCACCTATCTGGTCGGCTCGGTGGCGCTGGCGCTGATCCTGTTCGACGGCGGATTGAAGACGCGATTTACCAGCATTCGCACCGTGCTGGCGCCCTCGATGATGCTGGCAACCGTCGGCGTGCTCTTGACCGCGCTGATCACGGCGCCGGTCGCCCGTTATGTGCTCGATCTCAACTGGACCGAGTCGTTCCTGGTCGGCGCCGTCGTCGCCTCGACCGACGCGGCGGCGGTGTTCCTGCTGGTGCACACGCAGGGCCTGCGGCTGCGCCCGCGCGTCGGCGCGACGCTGGAGGCGGAATCCGGCACCAACGATCCGTTTGCGGTCTTCCTCACCCTGATGCTGGTCGAGTTCATCTCGGTCGGCCAAAGCTCGGCGTTGCACATTGCGATGGAGTTCATCCAGGAAGCGGTGCTCGGCGCCATCATCGGTGTGATCGGCGGGCGGCTGGTGGTGGTGGCGCTGAACCGTGTGGCACTGCCGCAGGGCCTGCACGCGCCGTTCGTCACGACCGCCGCGCTGGTGATCTTCGGCGGCTCGCAGATGGTGCATGCCTCGGGCTTTCTCGCCGTCTACCTGGCTGGCATCATCATCGCCAACCGGCCGACCCGCGCGCATAATTCCGTGGTGACGTTCCTCGACGCCGCGACCTGGCTGGCGCAGATCGTGATGTTCGTGCTGCTCGGCCTCCTCGTGTCGCCACATCGCCTGCTCTCGAGCGCGGGCGGCGCGGTGGCGGTGGCATTTGCGCTGATGCTGGTGGCGCGGCCGCTGGCGGTGCTGATTTGTCTGGCGCCGTTCAAGTTCAACTGGCGGGAGAAGGTCTTCATCGCCTGGACCGGGCTGCGCGGTGCGGTCGCGATCTTCCTGGCTTCGATCCCGATGCTGGTGGGGCTGTCGAAGGCCTATCTGTATTTCGACGTCGCTTTCGTCGTCGTCATCATCTCGCTGTTGTTGCAGGGCTGGACGCTGGCGCCGGCGGCGCGGCGGCTGCATGTTGCGCTGCCGCGCGCCGAACGCGGCCCGCGCCGTGTCGAACTGGACCTGCCGGGCCAGCTCGAGCAGCAGCTGGTCGGCTATCCGGTGCGGCCGAAGAGCCTGTATTTCCGGCGCGGGCTGATCCCGTCCTGGTCGAAGCCGACCTTGGTGATCCGCAATCAGCAGATCCTGACCCCCGTCGAGGCCGACCCGGTCGCACCCGGCGACTATATCTATCTGCTGGCGCCGCCGGAGCGTGCCGACGCGCTCGACCGCTTCTTTGTCGACATGGCGCCATCGAGCACGCCCGATCCGCATCTGCTTGGCGACTTCATGGTGTCGGGCGAGCACACGCTGGGCGAGCTTGCCGAGATCTATGGCGTCAAGGTCGACGAACAGCAGGCCAAGCTGACGCTCGCGGACTATTTCGACGTCAACCTCGACCGCGCGCCGAAGCAAGGCGCCGAGCTCGCGCTTGATTCGATCGTGCTGGTGGCGCGCAACATCGGCGGCGGTCGCGTCAATGTGGTCGGCCTCCGCCTGCCGGAGGAAGAGGAGGAGGACGTGCCGCAGACGCGCATGCAGGCGGTCCGGCGCAAGCTCGCCGATATCTGGGCATCGGTGGCGGGCGTCTGAACCTTCAGGCCGCGGCTCACTGCTTGCGCAGGAAGCTCGAATCCGGCGCGAATTTCTTGATCATCTCCGACAGGTCATCGTCGACCGGCGCGCTCGGCGGATCCTTGGCGGCAGAGGCGGGTGTGACCGGATCGGCGGGGCTGGAGGCCTTCTCGCCGGAGATCTCGGCAAGCGCCGCGAGCAATGATTCATCCAGATCGTCGGCTGGCGTGCTTGCCGGCGGGACCGGCGGCGGAACGGGCTTCTGCTCCTTCGGCGCAGTGCGGATATCCGGCTCGCGCTTCGTCGGCAGAGGCGGGGGCTCCGGCATTGGAGCAGGCTTCGGCGGATCGACCCGCCTGGCGGAGGCCTCCGCGACGGCGGCGATCAGTGACGCTTCGAGGTCGGCAGGTGCGCTTGCCGGCAGCGGCACCGGCACTGGCGGCGGCGATTGGCCAAGCTTCGGATCGTTGGGCGCGCTGCGGAAAGCCGGCTCCCGCCGCGTCACCGGCGATGGCCGGACCTCTGCCGCCCTGGCTGGTGGTGGCGGATCTGGCCGCTCGGCGGGGGATTTGGCGGATGCCTCTTCGAAAGCCGCGATCAGGGACGCTTCGAGGTCTGCGGCCGGGTCGGCCGGTACGGGTGGCGGCCGCAGTCCCGGTGGCGGAGCCGCGGGCGGGGACGGCCGGCTGCCGCGGGCGCGTGCGATGATCCCGTCAACGATCGCGCCGAGCCGGCTCTTGTCGGGCGCGGCGAGATAGCTGATCGCCAGCTCGTCGACATATTGCGGGCCGTAATCGGCAAGGACATTGGTCAGCTGCGCGATATCGGGATCGCGCTCGACCAGCTGGCGCCAGGCCTCCTTGTCGTAGGGCGCACCGTTGCTCTTGGAGGGCCATGCGACGCGGCGGGGCTGACGTGGCGGGGGGGGGCCGTCACGCGAGACGACAGGCTCGAATTTCGGCGGCTGCAGCTCGGGTCCCGTCAGGGCAAGGTTGAGGCCCGCCGGAACCGCTGCTGCGACATCGGTCCGGCGCCGGCTCCGCTCGGCGACCTGGAGCGAGATCAGCCCGACGCCCATCAGCAGGAATCCAAGCGCAGCCCATGCGACCGTGGCGCACATGAGCATTCCGATCAGCAACGATATCCAGCCAGCAAATCGCAAAACGTATCTTCTCCATGTGTCCGACCCGACGTTCCAACGTGGGCCTAACGGATAAGCTTGGCTATCTTATGCCGACTTTCGTGGAAACAGAATGCTACTGGGGGCCCGTCAGCACCTTGACACCGCCGAAGGCGGTGACCTGGCCGCGGCGCAGCATCACGATCTGGGTGGCGAGCTGGCGAAGCTCGGCCGCGTCGTGGCTGACATAGACCATGGGAATACCGGCCTCGTCGCGCAGCCGCGCCAGATAGGGCAGGATCTCCAGCTTGCGGCCCGCGTCGAGCGCGCCCAGCGGCTCGTCCAGCAGCAACAGCCGCGGCTTGGACAGCAGCGCCCGGCCCAGCGCGACGCGCTGGCGCTCGCCGCCCGAAAGCTTCCCGGGGCGCCGGTCAAGCAGTGCGCCGATGTCGAGCAACTCGACCACGCGCTTGTGCTGCACCGGGTCGTCGGCGAGGCGGTTCATGCGGCGGCCATAGTCGAGATTTTGCCTGATATCGAGATGCGGAAACAGCCGCGCATCCTGGAACACGTAGCCGATGCGGCGGCGATAGGCCGGGACGTGGATAGCGGCGGCGGTATCGTCGACGGTTTCGCCGTCGATCACGATGGTGCCGCGGTCGGGGCGCAACAGCCCCGCAATGGTATTGATCAGCGAGGTCTTGCCGGAGCCGGAGGCTCCGAACAGGCCGATGACGCGGCCCTCGCCGGTGAACGAGGCCGCGAGCGTGAATTCTCCAAGCTGCTTGGTGATGTCGACGCGCAGCATCGTCATTGTCCGTGCAAGCGTGCGGTGGCGCGGCGTGCGAACCATTCCGCGGCAATCAGCGCACCCATCGCGATCGCGACCGAAATGATCACGAGCCGTCCTGCGGCGGCGTCGCCGTCCGGCGTCTGGATCAGCGAATAGATCGCCGACGAAATGGTCTGGGTTTCGCCGGGGATGTTGGAGACGAAGGTGATGGTCGCACCGAACTCGCCGATCGCCTTGGCGAAGCCGAGCACCATGCCGGCCAGCACCCCCGGCAAAGCGAGCGGCAGCGTCACCGTCGCGAACACCCGCCATGGCGCTGCGCCGAGCGTTTCGGCCGCCTGCTCGAGCCGCCGGTCGACCGCCTCGATCGAGAGCCGGATCGGCCGCACCAGCAGCGGAAACGACATCACGCCGCAGGCCAGCGCTGCGCCGGTCCAGCGGAAAGCGAAGACGATGCCGAGATGTTCGGCAAGCCACGCGCCGACCATGCCGCGCTTGCCGAATGTCAGCAGCAACAGATAGCCGGTGACGACGGGCGGCAGCACCAGCGGGAGATGCACGGCGGCGTCGAGGATCGATTTGCCCCAGAAATCGCGCCGCGCCAGCAGCCACGCGAGCGCGATCCCGAACGGGGTCGCCACCAGCGTTGCGATGACGGCGACCCGCAATGAAAGCAGGATCGCCGTCCATTCGGTCGGCGAGATCTCGAACACGTCGGTTACGTCGTCGGGCTGATCAGGAACTTGAAGCCGTATTTCTCGAGGATCGCCTTCGCCGCCGAGGAGCGCAGGAAAGCGAGATAGTCAGCGGTCTCCGGCTTCGCGGTCGTGGTCGCCGCGACCGGATAGATGATGGCGGGATGGGTGTCGGCCGGGAAGGTGCCGACGATCTTGACGCCGGGCTCGACCTTGGCGTCGGTCGAATAGACGATGCCGAGCACGGCTTCGCCGCGCGCCACCAGCGTCAACGCCGCGCGCACGCTTTCGGCCATCGCGAATTTCGGCTCAGCCGCCTGCCACGCGCCGAGCTTCTCCAGCGCCGCCTTGGCGTATTTGCCGACCGGCACCGCCTTGACGTCGCCGGTCGCGATCTTGCCGTCGCCGGCGAGCTTGGCGAGGTCGAAGCCCGGGCCGATATCGACGTTGTCGATCTTGGAATCCTTCGGCGCAATTAGCACGATGGAGTTGCCGAGCAAATTGACCCGGGTCGGCTCGTTGATGGTCTTCTGCTTGATCGCGTAGTCCATCCAGTCGGTATCGGCGGAGACGAACGCGTCGGCCGGCGCGCCCTGCTCGATCTGCTTTGCCAATGCCGAGCTCGCGGCATAGCTGGCGTTGATCTTGACGCCGGTCTTGGCGGTGTACGCGGCATCAATGTCGTCGAGCGCATTCTTCATCGAGGCCGCGGCGAAGACGGTGAGTGTCTTGTCGTCGGCGCTGGCGGGCGAATGCATCGCGCCGAGCAGGATGAGGAAGGCAGTGAGAAGTCCGGCAATACGTGACATGGAAGGCGCTCCGTGCGGGCTCGCGCGCGAACGGGCACGCGCAATCAGGCGTTGGCTTGAGGTCTGGGTCGCGACGGGCGGAAGCGCTGTTCCGCTGATCCCGCAAGGACTTACGGTCCGAAAGGATATCGCACTGCAACCATAGCAGGCTGCGGCTTAGGGTAAAGGCGACCCTTTGTCTAACCCCTACTCGGAGGGCAGGATCGAGATCGAGATCGCGTTCTCCCTGGCGCCGCTGACCTGCAGGACGAGGGGGCTCGCGGCGAGCTCGACCTTGATGGTCTTGCGGATCCCGTCGCAATCGGTCGCGCCGCTGAATGCCTTCGGCTTGAGGAAATGGCCGTCCTGCACCACGTCAACCCAGGCACCGGCCGACAGGCTGATGGTGTAGAGCCCGGCCTTCGGTGCCGTCTTGATGCTGGTGAAGCCGGCAAAGGTGCCGTCCTTCGGCGCGCGTTCCGGTGGCGTGGGGAGTTTGGCATCACCAGGTGCGACCAACGCCAGTGTGATGCCGGTCGACGGCAACGCCGCCTGCTCGCTCCCGGACGCAAGCTTGACGCGATCGGGTGCGGTGAGCGCAGCGCGCTCGCGGTCGATCGGCCATTTGAACTTGTCGCAGCCGCTCGGCTCCTCCGCTGCGAAAGCGGGGGCTGAGACGAGCAACAGCAATACGGCGAAGAGCGATTTGCGCATGTCCAGTCCACTGCAATTTTGATCACGTCGTACGTGAAGAAGTTTAGCGCATCTCGGGGACAAATGAAAATCAAGCTGCGGAGAGCCCGGGCTTCACTCCGAAGCGTCCCCGTGCAGTGCGATCTTGGCACCGTCGGTGTTCTCGAACATGACAGCCACCTTGTTGCCGTCGAATGTCAGGGTCCAGGTCTGGACTTCACCATGTCCCAGAATCCGGCGCTCGAGCGCGAATGTATGTTCGTTGATCCAGCGGCCTCTGGCGGCGTTGATGCCGTACATTGCCGGTGGGCTCTTCCGGAACGTGCCGTCGAGCCCCATCAGTCCGGTGAAGCGATCCTCGGGGCGATCCGCTCTTCCGCTCTCGGTGGTGATGACCCAGGAGGAATCCGACTCCAGAAAGTTCAAGGTGAAGGTCTTGATGTGCAGCACGTTTATGTCGAGCTGATAGGTCCGTCCCGAGACCATCTTTGCCAATTCCGGCGTACCGCCCAGCGCCGAAGGCCGTTCCGTCGCCGCCTGATGGATCGATGCGGCCAGCAGGGATGTCGCGATCGGGTCTGCGGGTATTGCGGTGTCGGATTTGACCGCGCTCGAGATGTCGTCGATCAGGCGGGGCACCGAGTAATATTCGTCGTCCCGCAATATGCCGGTTGTCACCGCAATGATGTCGAGCTTCGGCAGCACCAGGATCAGTTGCGAATGGCGGCCGCGCGCCATGTACGCCCCTTTTTCCGGGAGCGACCACCACAGGTTTCCGTAGTGAAATCCGTACGTCGCCTGAACCGGGCCGGCCTTCGCCCTTTCGACCCATGATGGCGGGATCAATTGCTTGCCGTCCCACATTCCGTTGTGGAGGTAGAGATAGCCGATCCGCGCCATGTCGTGCGGCGCCAGGTAGAGTCCGGATTCGCCGTCGCTGACGCCCTGGGCATCGATGCGGCCCCACGCTGCGCTGGTGATGCCGAGCGGCGAGAACAGTTCCTTCTTGGCGAAGTCAAACGCACTCTGCCCGGTCTTCCGGGTGATCAAGGCGGAGAGCACATAGGGATTTCCGCTGTTGTAGTAGAATTGGCTTCCCGGCGCATTCGACATCGGCTGGTCGAGCACGAACGCGGTCGGGTTCGGGCTGCGATACATCTGCATGATGGTCTCGTCCGACGTATAGGCCTTCTCCTGCCACTTGATTCCCGACGTCATGTCGAGAAGGTGCTGGACCGTCATGGCCCGCTTGTTGTCGTCGTCGTTCGCGTGCGGCTTGTCGGAGAAGAGATCCAGAATACCAGGATTGGCGTTGTCGAGCTCACCGTGCTCGACTTCGATTCCGACCAGCGTTGAGACGACGCTTTTGGTCACCGATCTCAGGTCATGGCGGATGCCGGCGATATAGGGCGCGTAATAGGCTTCCGTGACGATGCGCCCGTGCCGGATGAGCATCAGGCTGTCGTGCTTGTATCCGCCGACGTTCTCCACGAGCCGGGCGAGGCTCGCCGAGTCCATGCCTTGCTCCTCGGGCGTCGAAACCGGCCACGCTTTGGTCGGCCAGGGAATATTGGGAGACTCTTGGTCGTCGGCTGCGTTCGCGGGCGTGCTCAACCCCGCAAGGCATTGCAGCGTCGCGATCAGCGCCGCCGTCATCGCAATTCTGAGAAGCATGTCGGCTCTCCGGTCGATGTTCGTAACCGTTGCGTTGGAAGAGCAGTACTAACTGAAATTGAGGCAACAATGAATGGCCGTTGGCGAAATCCGCCTTCGCGCCGCTATTGCTTCGCATCCGGTGCGTTCAGCACGGTTTTGCAAGCTGCAGGCAGCTGCGCCAGCGTCATCGGCGGGCGCGGTTTCGCCGGCTCCGGCGACGGCTTTGGATGCAGCACGGAATCCTTGAACCAGTAGGCCAAGTCGGACGGCTTGCAGCCCTCGTCCTCGGATTGCGACTTCTGTCCCTCGCATTCGGGACTGCCGGGCGGACATTTGATGCGGATGTGGAAGTGATAGTCGTGGCCCCACCACGGCCTGATCTTGGACAGCCAGCTGCGGTCGCCTTTGGCCTCGCGGCACAGCGCTTTCTTGATCGCGGGGTTGACGAAGATGCGTTGCACGGCCGGCTCCTGCGCCGCGTCGCGGATGACGAGCAGATGACCCGGCGTGAAGACGCGCGGATCGATGTCGAGCCGGTCGTCGCGCACCATCATCACTGCAGACATGTCCTCGCGATCTTCGCGCGACAATTTGCGATTCGGCATCGGCGTCAGCCAAATGTCGGCGTCGAGCCCGATCTGGTGGCTGGCATGCCCGCTCAGTGCGGGGCCGCCGCGCGGCTGGCCGATATCGCCGACCAGGATCCCCGGCCAGCCGGCGTCCTTGTGTGCCTTGGCCGACAGCCGCTTCAACAGCGCGATTATGTCGGGATGACCCCAGTAGCGGTTGCGCGACAGCCGCATCACCTGCCAGGTATCACCGTTGAGCGGCATCTGCTCGGCGCCGGCGAGACAGCCTTTCACGTAGGAGCCGATCGCCTGCGTCAGCATCGCAGCCGGCAGCACCTTGCGCGCGAACAATTCCCTGGCCCCGATCTTCGGATCGTTCGGGTTGGCGAGCGGCGGCAGTGGTTTTGGATTGACGGAGCCCTTGTCCTGCGCCCATGCGAAGATGGTGCAGGCAACGAGGGCGGATAGCAGGAGCGGGATCAGAAGCAGGCGGGGTGTCATCGGATCACTCTAGTCTGCGCGAAGCTAACATGGATTTGACGCTCGCGGATCGCGCTTTCATCCCAATTGCTTGATCGCCCACAGCCTCGATTAAGATTACCCGCGGCTTCTTCCCTCCGCGTGTGATGGTCGGACTTTACAACAGGCGGCAGCCGGCGACATCATGCGGTCAATTCATAAACGGTCAAATAATTCAGGGCGGGCGTTATTATGACAAGCGTATTTGGCGTACGGCTGGTCTTTGCGGCCGCGATTGCTGTTTTGACATCGGCGCTCTCTCCAGCGCATGCCGACGTCGTCGTCCACATCGACAAATCGTCGCAGCGCATGGCCGTCAGTGTTGATGGCGCGATGCGCTACGAGTGGCCGGTGTCGACCGGGCGTAGCGGCTATGGCACGCCGAATGGCGTTTTCCATCCGCAACTGATGGCGCGCCGCTGGTATTCCCGGAAGTACTACAATTCGCCGATGCCGCATTCGATCTTCTTCTATGGCGGCTTTGCGATCCACGGCACCAACGATCTTGCCTGTCTCGGCGGGCCGGCCTCGCATGGTTGCGTCCGGCTGCATCCGTCACATGCCGCGGTTCTCTATGGGCTCGTCGAGCGCAACGGCCGCGGCGGCACGCGCATCGAGATCACGAATTAGTCGTGATCGAGATCACGAACTAACCGTCCGCGGTGCGAAGGATGAGCTGAACCGCATCGCGTCTTAACTCCGCGATAACCCTGCTATTCGCTGACAAATATTGATGCGATCGGCAGGACTTCAGCGCGTTCATTGTGCAATCGCGTTTCCGTTTACGCATTCCTCACCATGGACAGGTGCTTCCGCCTGCGAATTTGATGTGCTTGCCGCTTTCACGGCGTCGCGCACTCGTGCTGCATGCAACCCGCCTCTAAAGCAGGCAGGCCGCGGGATTCCGTTCGGCACGGCTACCCGCCAATAGATACCAATTTTTCAGATACTTATCGCAGAAATACCGCCGAGTTGGACTACGCGTGGGGCGTGCGATACCGATGATGCGGCCGAAGAAAATCAAGAAACCGAAACAAGCCAGAGTGTCCCGTCTCCGGGGTCATCAGGCCAAAGCCCTGCCGAAACTGTCGGGCGGTTCGCGTCGCGCCGCCGCCGAAATCGGCGAGCTGGTGCGCCAGCGCGCCCAGGCCGAGGCGGCGATTGCGGATGCGCGCAAGTCGAACGAGCTGCTGCGTGAAGCGATCGATATCCTGCCGCAGGGCATCGTGTTTCTCGACCCCGAGGGCCGCTACACCCTCTGGAACAAAAAATATTCGGAAATCTACAAGCGCAGCTCGGATCTCTTCGAGTACGGCGCGCGGCTGGAAGATACCATTCGCATCGGCGTCGAACGCGGCGACTATCCCGCGTCCAAGGGCCGCGAGGAGGAGTGGATCGCCGAGCGGGTCAGCAGGATGTATCAGCCGGGCGAGCGGCACGAGCAGGTGCTGGCCGATGGCCGTGTCGTCCTGATCGAAGAGCGGCTGACCTCGGATGGCGGCATCGTCGGCCTGCGCGTCGACATCACCGAGTTGAAGCAGCGCGAGGCGTCGTTCCGCCTGCTGTTCGATGGCAATCCGGTGCCGATGATCGTGTGCGCGCTCGATGGCGAGCGCATCCTCAGCGTCAACGACGCGGCGATCGCCCATTACGGCTACGCCCGCACCGAGTTCGAGAAGCTGACGATCAAGAACCTGCAGGCGTTCGATACCGAATTGCCCTGGGCCGCCGGGCGCAGCAGCGACGAGCAGGCGGCGCGAACCTGGAAGCACGTGCGCGCCGACGGCACGCTGATCGATCTTGCGATCTATTCGCGCCAGCTGATGCACGGCGACCAGCCGGCGATGCTGCTCGCGCTGATGGACATCACCGAGCGCAAGCGCGCCGAGGCGCGGCTTGCCTTCATGGCGCAGCATGACGGCCTGACCGGCCTGCCGAACCGCAATTTGCTGCGCCAGAAGATGGACGAGATGCTGCTGCACACCCGGCGCAGCTCGGACAAGGTCGCGGTGCTGATGCTCGGGCTCGATAATTTCAAGGCGGTCAACGACACGCTCGGCCATGGCATCGGCGACAAGCTGCTGCGCGGCGTGGCCAAGCGTCTGCGCTCGACCTTGCGCGACGAGGACGCGCTGGCCCGTCTCAACTCCGATGAGTTCACCATCGTGCAGAACGGCGTGGTGCGGCCCGAGGACGCGGTGCTGCTCGCCAAGCGTATCCTGGACGCGATCGGCGAGCCCTATCTGCTCGAGGGACATTCGGTGTTGATCGGCGCCAGCATCGGCATCGCGATGTCACCCGGCGACGGCGAGGATTCGGAAAAGCTCTTGAAGAGCGCCGACATGGCGCTGTCGCGCGCCAAGAGCGAGTTCCGCGGCACCTTCTCCTTCTTCGAGGCGGAGATGGATGCCCGCGCCCGGAGCCGTCGCAAGATCGAGACCGATCTGCGTGATGCGATCCAGAACGAAGGCCTGCGACCCTACTACCAGCCGCTGATCGATCTCGCGAGCGGGCGCATTACCGGCTTCGAGGCGCTGGTGCGCTGGCCGCATCCGGAGCGCGGCATGATCTCGCCTGGCGAGTTCATTCCGGTGGCCGAGGAGACCGGCCTGATCAATGCGCTGGGTGGGCTGATGCTCCATCGCGCCTGCATGGACGCGGCGCAGTGGCCGGATGATGTCCGCGTCGCGGTCAATTTGTCGCCGCTGCAATTCCGTACCGGCAATCTGTTGCCGCTGGTCACCGACGCGCTGAAGCGATCCGGTCTGCCGGCGCGGCGGCTCGAGCTCGAGATCACCGAGACACTGCTGCTCGAGAAGAGCAGCCAGGTGCTGGCCACGCTGCACGCGCTCCGCACCCTCGGGGTGCGCATCTCGATGGATGATTTCGGCACCGGCTATTCGAGCCTGAGTTATTTGCGCAGCTTCCCGTTCGACAAGATCAAGATCGACCAGTCCTTCGTGCGCGATCTCGGCTCCAACCGCGACGCACAGGCGATCGTGCGTTCGATCATCAGTCTCGGCATGGGGCTCGGCGTCACCATCACGGCGGAGGGTGTCGAGACCGAATCGGAGCTGAGCTGCCTGCGCGCCGAAGGCTGCCACGAGGGCCAGGGTTTCCTGTTCAGCCGAGCCCGGCCGAATGCCGAGATCGTCAGCCTGCTGACGGCCCAGCGCGGCGCTGAGATGGAATCGGCGCTGGTGGCGTAGTCATCCGGTCTCTGCAGATCGGTGGGCAAAGCGAAGCGTGCCCACCATCGCGAGCACGACACTTGATGGTGGGCACGTCGCTTGCGCTCCTTTGCCCACCCTACGAATGGGCACCTACCCCGGCTTCTTCCTGTTCAGATGATAGGTCAGCGCGAGCGCCACGCAGTGGCGCAGCGCAGTCTCCGGCAGCTTGTCGGCGACATCGAGCAGGATCGCGCGATTGCCGCTGTAGCTGAGTTCGGGATAGAGCTCGCGGAACGTCTCGACCAGATTGGTCTGGCAATGGAAGTAGATCGCGACCTGGTCCGCGGCCGGCTTCACCTGATCGATCCGGATGGTACTGCCGCTTCCGGTTTTCGGCGTGAGATAACTCGGCTGTCCCCATTTCAGCGTCTCTTCGAGTGCACCGACGCCCTTGGTCGCTTTGGCGGTATCGAGGATCAGGCGCCTGAGCGCCAGCAATCGGGTCTTGACCGGTGCGGGATACGCGGCGAACAGCGCGTCTGCGGAATCCGGGTTGCCCCGGCGCGGCTTCGTTGTCACATTGGCGGTCGATTTTTTCACCGGTCTGGTCATGGCGGCTCCGCAGGCATTCCGTCCCGGAAACTAGGCCACCCAGCGATCCAGCGGAAGCCCATGGTTGAACCGCTGTCGTCGCCGTCTCGTCTTAAGCGTAAGCGGGACGCAAGAGCGGGATGAGCCCGATGAGTGTTGGTACCACCGTTCCACCGGTCGCGGCGTCGTCGCCGCTCTACGCGCGGTTCTCGCGCCGCTTTCGCGGCATCTTCATCGACTGGGCCATCACGCTCATTGTGATCTTCGGCGCGTTGCTGGTGGCCTCCACGGTGGCGACCGACACGCTGTCGCGTGCGCTCGGGATCGTGGTGATTGCGGTGCTGTTGCTTTACGAGCCGATCCTGGTGTCGTTTACCGGAGGTACCGTTGGACATCATCTGACCAACCTCCGCGTCGTCGATGACGCGACCGGCGGCAATGTCGGTTTCCCGAAGGCGTGTGCCCGGCTTCTGCTCAAGAGCCTGCTCGGCTGGTATTCGTTCGTCATTCTCGCGGCGACGCGCCGCAATCAGGCCATTCACGATCTGGTGACGCGATCGACGGTGCAGATCCGCGATCCCGCCAAGGCGCGATCGGGCCAATTTGTCACCGAGCGAGCCGAGCCCGCGGCAGCCCGGATGCCGGCGCGCTGGGAGCGCGTATTGACGATCTGCGTCTATCTCGTGCTGCTGTTCCTTGCCTCTGCCGGCGCCGCCGTGATCCTGGAGTCGGGGCCGTGCCTCGACGGCAGCCATTGCTCGGGGGCGGACAGGATCTTCGAACTTGCCCTCGACACTGCAGTTTTGCTGCTGATGGCGGTGATCATCGCAGCGGGTTGGCGAGGCAAGTTGTTTGGCGCGCGGGCACGCCGGGCGTCACGATGAGAGCGCGCCTTGGCCGTCATATAGACCGCATCTAAGTCGCGCTGACGGGGCAACTTGATCTCATCGCGCATTAGGCCGCGTTGCGCAGCCCGGCGAGGAACGTATCGACGCTGTGCGACAGCGCGGAGGCGTGATCACCGAGTTGGCTCGAGGCGTCCAGCACGCTGCCGGTGAGGGCGCGGGACTGGCCGGCTGCCTCACTCGCGCCCGCGACGTTGGTGGAGACCTCGCCGGTGCCGGCGGATGCCTGCTGCACGCTGCGGGCGATCTCCCGTGTGGCTGAGTCCTGTTGCTCGACGGCGGCCGCAATCGCGGTGGCGATGCCCGAGATCTCGCGGATGGTGCCGCTGATGTCGCCGATGGCGCTCACGCAGTTGCCGGTTGCCGACTGGATCGCGCTGACTTGACCGGCGATCTCCTCGGTTGCCTTCGCGGTCTGGCTCGCCAGGTCCTTGACCTCGGCGGCGACCACGGCAAAGCCGCGGCCTGCGTCGCCGGCGCGCGCCGCCTCGATGGTGGCGTTGAGCGCCAGCAAATTGGTTTGGCTGGCAATCGCGCTGATCAGGCGCAGCACGTCGCCGATCTTCTCGGCTGATACAGCAAGGCTCGTCACCATGTCGGTGGTTTCCCTGGCCTTGACCACGGCATTCTCAGCGACGTGGCTGGAGTGGGTGACCTGACGGCCGATCTCGGTGATCGAGGACGCCAGCTCTTCGGTCGCCGCTGCGACCGCGTTGACACTGGCCGAAGCCTCCTCGGAGGCGGCGGCTGCGGCCGAGGTCCGCTCGGAGGTGCCGCTGACGCTGGTCGTGATCTCGCGGGCGACACGCTGCATGTCGGCCGTCGCCCGGGCGACGGCGGCGACCACGCCCTTGACGTCGGATTCGAAGCGGTCGGCCATCTGACGCTGCAGCGCCCGCTTCTCCAGTTCTCCCTTGGCCTTGTCGGCCTCTTGCGCCTCGCGCAGCGACGAGGTTTCGATCATGCCGCGGCGGAACACGTCGACCGCCTTCGCCATCGTGCCGAGCTCGTCGCGCCGGTCGCTGCCGGGAATCGTGACGCCGGTATCGCCGCTGGACAGTCTGTTCATCACCGCCGTGATCGCAGTCAGCGGCCGTGACAGGCCGCGGCCGAGCAGGAAGGCGAGCAGCACGGCCGCGACCAGGATCGCGACGGTGCCAAGGATCAGACTGCGCTGTGCGCTGGCAGCAGCGGCTTCGTAGTCCGTGGTGTCCTTGACGATCTCGAGCACGGCGACCGGCTGACCGGCATAGTTCCTGATCTGCCCGAGGTAGAGCTCGACCGCATGGCCGTCGAGAACAGCGTCGCGCAGCAGCGCCGCACCGTTCATCACGCTTCTGAGTTCGTCCTGGGTCGTAATCACGGTGTCGCCGAAAGTCGAGGACAGCCGCCGAAAACTCTGGCCGTCGAAGGAATGCACGGCCAAGTCGATGCCAAAGCGCTTCTTGGCGCGGTCGACGAACTCCTTGCCGAAGGCAACGCCGACGTCGACATTGGCCAGCGTCTTGCCATCGCGCATGATCGGGGTCATGCCGAAGATCGAAAGCGCCTCGCGGCTGGGCTCGACGCCAACGATCGGATTGCCGGTCTTGATTGACTCCACCACCGTCGCGCGCCGTGCGGAGGCGTCGTCGCCGAACAGTTTTGGCGTGTGGACGCGGTAGAAGCTGACCGCCGGGGCCTGCCAGAACGAGATCAGCGGGATGCCTTGCGCCTTCAGCGCCGCCCAGGGGGCGCCGAGCAGCTTTCCGAGGCCGTCGCGGTCGCCCTTGGCGATGGCGTCGCCGACCGGCGGCAACGCGGCGATGACAGCTGAGACCGCCAGCGCCGCGCGTCCCTCATAGTCGATCGCTGCAATCACGCTGTCATATTGCAGCTTGAGCTGCTGATCGAGCGCCAGCCGGGTCAGTGCGCGCTGCTGGCTGATCGAGAAGCCGCCGAGGATGGCGCAGGCGACCGCAACGGTCAGTGAGATCGCCAGGATCAGGCGGGCGGCAATCGATCGAAGCTTGAACATGGGACCGGCGGAACTCCAGGCATTAGCGCCGTCCGCAAAGTCTCAGAAAAAACTTAACAACTGCGCGTCGTCGCGGCCCGTATTTCGACCACGGCAACAGCAGCTAATGCTACTTTCGTACCGGCTAGCGGGTGGTCGGCGCCGCGGTCAAATTGCCGGAAAGAATCGCCTTGCCGGCGTCCTCGTACTGGGTGTCGCGCGCCTGAATCTGCTGCGCGATCGCGTGCATGTCGCGGAAGCGCCGCTCGAACGGATTTTTCGCGAACACCGCCGTCGCGCCCGACATGTGATAGGCGGTGTCGACCACCGCGGCCGATTGGTGGATGGTCCAGGTCGAGGCGATGCGGATCGCGATGCGATGCGCTTCGCTGATCGGACCGCCCTGCGACAGGTCCTGCCAGACGTCGTTCGCCGTCGCATAGAGATAGGCGCGGGCCGCGCGCAGGCTCGCCTCGGTGCGGCCGATCAGGCCCTGCACGCCATTGTTGTCGCGCATCGCCTTCAATCCTTGCGGCGTCTTGCCGCGCGCCAGCTCGGTCGCCGCGTCCAGCATGGCGCGGGCGACGCCGAGCGAGGTGGCGGCAAAGCCCATGCTGAACACCATGTTGGTCGACAGCTTGTAGAGCGGTCCCGGCTCGCGCAGCGCGGTGGGATCATCGCGCAGGGCGGCGAACTTTTCGGGGATGAAGAGATTGTCGACCGAATAGGAATCGGTGCCGGTGCCCTTCAGCCCGATCACATCCCAGACGTCGTACATCGTGGCCGACGCCATCGGGAACAGGAGGGTGCGGATCTCCGGCGAGCCGTCCGGCTTCTTGCGCTGCGAGCCGTCGGCCTCGACGACGCGGACATGGGCGCCGAGCCAGCTCGCCTGCCGCGAGCCGGAGGCATAGTCCCAGCGTGCGCTGGCGCGATAACCGCCGGGCTCGGCGCGAACCTCGTGGCCGATCGCGCCCCAGGCCAGGATGCCGGGCGCCGTGTTGAAGATCTCGTTGGCGGCGTCGGGCGCGAGACAGGCCGCGGTCATCGCGCAGACGCTGCACTGGCCGAGGCACCAAGCGGTCGACGCGTCGGCCTTGGCGATCTCCTCCTGCATCTGCATGAACACGTCGAGCGGTGCCTCGGCGCCGCCAAAGCTGCGCGGCAGCAGCGCGCGGTAGAGTCCATTCTCGACGAGAGCTGTGGTGACGGAAGGCGTCAGCCGCCGCGTCCGTTCGATCTCATCGGCTTCGCTTGAGATCAGCGGCGCCAACGCGCGCGCCCGCTCGACGAGGTCGAATCCCTGCGGCCTGTTCATGCGTTCCTCTGCCCCTTTTCGCATTCTTGTTGGGCGGGTTACGCAATGGTGGCGCATTCGGCGGGAGACGGCAAGGTGGGATGACACCGTTGCAGATCAGCTATTCAGGGAGATGTCCGCGACGTGGAAGACGGTCAGGGAGCGCAGCCGATCGTCAGCAGCCGGCCTTCAGCGTTGCTGATCGCGTCTACGATTCGAGCTGCTACCCGCAATTCCAGGCACGGCCAATCGGCGTCCAGGTCCAGCACGGGCCGTAGCTGCCGCCATTGTAGCGGCCTCCGCCGTGGAATCCGGGCCGGCCGAAATAATATTGATCGCCGCCATACCAGTAGCGCGGCGAATAGTCCGGGTAGCCACGGGCGGCGCCCCGCGGCCCAAGCACCGGAATGGTTTCGTTGGGTGGTTGGCGGTAGCCAGGCAGGAACCCATAGCCATGCCAGCGGGCGACGTTTCGCTTCTGCGCGGGCGCGCTCCACGACACGGCGGGCTGCAACGACAGGAGAATGGCGATCGACAGGGACAGGATGCGCAACATGATCACAGCATAGTCGGCTCGCCGTTCAATGGCGATTCAAATCAAAGTGCGTTTCACGTTGAGACACGAATGGACATCGAAGAGCGGCAGCAGGACCGCACCTCAGCTATCCACCTTCAGCGCGGCAATAAAAGCTTCCTGCGGGATATCGACCTTGCCGAACTGCCGCATCTTCTTCTTGCCTTCCTTCTGCTTCTCCAGAAGTTTCCGTTTGCGCGTGATGTCGCCGCCGTAGCATTTCGCGGTGACGTCCTTGCGCAGTGCGCGGACGGTTTCGCGCGCGATCACTTTGCCGCCGATCGCCGCCTGGATCGGGATCTGGAACATGTGCGGCGGGATCAGTTCCTTCATCTTCTCGACCATGGCGCGGCCGCGGCCTTCGGCGCGGGTCCGATGCACCAGCATCGACAGCGCATCGACCGGCTCGTTGTTGACCAGGATCTGCATCTTGACGAGATCTGCCACCTTGTAGTCGGTCAAATGATAGTCGAACGAGGCGTAACCCTTGGAGACCGATTTCAGGCGATCGTAGAAATCGAACACGACTTCGTTGAGCGGCAGATCGTACTTCACCATGGCGCGGGAGCCGACATAGGTCAGCTCCTTCTGCGATCCGCGGCGGTCCTGGCACAGCTTCAGCACGCTGCCGAGATATTCGTCGGGGGTCAGGATCGTGGCCTCGATCCACGGCTCCTCGATATCGGCGATCTTGACCACGTCGGGCATGTCGACGGGGTTGTGGATCGATATCTCCTGGCCGTCGGTCAGGTGCATCTTGTAGATCACGCTCGGCGCGGTCGCGATCAGGTTGAGGTCGAACTCGCGCGACAGCCGCTCCTGGATGATCTCCAGGTGCAACAACCCGAGGAAGCCGCAGCGAAAGCCGAAGCCGAGCGCGGCCGATGTCTCCATCTCGTAGGAGAAGCTGGCGTCGTTCAGCCGCAGCTTGCCCATCGCGGCGCGCAGCGTTTCGAAATCGTCAGCGTCGGCCGGGAACAGGCCGCAGAACACCACCGGGATTGCCGGCTTGAAGCCCGGCAGCATTTCGGTGATCGGCTTGCGGTCGTCGGTGATGGTGTCGCCGACGCGGGTATCGGCGACTTCCTTGATCGCAGCGGTGATGAATCCGATCTCGCCGGGGCCGAGTTCGTCGACCTGCGTCATCTTGGGCGTGAAGAAGCCGACGCGCTCGACGTCATAGGCCGCATTGGTGCCCATCATACGGATGCGGCCGCCCTTCTTCATCACGCCGTCGACCACGCGGATCAGCACGACGACGCCGAGATAGACGTCGTACCAGCTGTCGACCAGCAGCGCCTTCAGGGTCGCATCGCGGTCGCCCTTCGGCGGCGGCAGCCGGGTGACGATCGCCTCCAGCACGTCGGGGACGCCAAGGCCGGTCTTGGCCGAGATCATCACGGCGTTGGAGGCGTCGATGCCGATCACGTCCTCGATCTGCTGCTTGATCTTGTCGGGTTCCGCGGCGGGGAGATCGATCTTGTTGAGCACCGGCACGATCTCGTGACCGGCGTCGAGCGCGTGGTAGACATTGGCCAAGGTCTGCGCCTCGACGCCCTGGCTGGCGTCAACCACCAGCAGGGAACCTTCGCAGGCCGCCAGCGACCGTGAGACTTCGTAGGCGAAGTCGACATGGCCGGGCGTGTCCATCAGGTTGAAGATGTAATCCTTGCCGTCCTTGGCGTGGTAGTTGAGCCGGACGGTCTGCGCCTTGATGGTGATGCCGCGCTCGCGCTCGATGTCCATCGAATCGAGCACCTGCTCCTTGCCCGCCATTTCGCGATCCGTCAGCCCGCCCGTCATCTGGATCAGGCGGTCGGCCAGGGTCGATTTGCCATGGTCGATATGGGCGACGATGGAGAAGTTGCGGATGTTCGAAATCGGGGCAGTTGTCATGGGGCGCGGGATAGCATCCGCACCCCCGAGCGGCAACCATATTGCGGTATTTTGCAGCGATGTGACCGCGAATCACCGGGGTTTTGCCGCGAACCCGCCGTGATCGATTTTCGGGCATGGTTCGGCTGGGTTTGACGTTCACGCCAAGCTGATTCCACGGATGCGAAAAACGCGCTACGCACTCGCCATGTCGACTGCCTCATATCTCCCCACCGCATCACGCGCGAAGCGCAAATTGTCGCTCCGGCGGACTGCCGCATGGCTGGTCTCGCGCGCGACCGATCCCAAGGCCGGCCTCTGGCTCGTGATCGGCTTCGCGCTGGTCCATGCGGTGCTCTGGACGTTGATCCTGGTCAGGCTCAAGGCCGCGCAGGACGTCCATATGGACGTCGCGGAGGCCTATGCCTGGGGCCAGCGCTTCCTGCTCGGCTATGGCAAGCATCCGCCGCTGTCGGGCTGGATCGCCGGCGTCTGGTTCAGGATCTTTCCGGTCACCAACTGGTCGACTTACGCGCTCGCGATGGCCACCGTCAGCTTCGCGCTGGTGGTTTGCTGGCTGATCGCGCTGCGCGTCGTCGACCGCCGCCGTGCGTTCTTCATGGTGGTGGTGCTCGCGCTTTACCCGATCTTCAATTTCAAGGGCTTCAAGTACAATGCGGACCTGGCGCAGCTGGTGCCGCTGCCATTGCTGATGCTGGCCTATCTGAACGCGTTCGAGAAGCGCAGTGTGAAATCCGGCCTGTGGCTCGGCTTCGCCGCTGCGCTGGCACTGATGGCCAAATACTGGGTGCTGACGATGATCGGCGCCATCGGGCTTGCCGCGCTGATCCATCCGCAGCGGATGCAATTCCTGCGCTCGCCGGCGCCATGGGTCGCGATCGGCACGATGATCGTGGCGATGATCCCCCATCTGGTCTGGCTGGAGGAGGTGGACTTCGCGCCGCTCACCTATGCCGGCGACGTCTACGCGCTGTCGAGCCGCGCGCTCAACGTCCAGCTTGTGATCGGCTATCTCGGGCACAATCTCGGGCTGCTTGCCGCGCCGGTCCTGCTCGGCCTGCTGGGGCTGTCACTGAGCTCGCTGTCGTGGCGGCCGGCGCGGATCTGGTCGCGTGGGCCAAATCCAGGCATCAATCTGCCGCAGGCGCTCAACATCTGGATCGTGCAGTCCATCGTCGCGATCGGGCCGCCGCTCGGCGCGCTGGCGTTCACGGTCTATATCAAGACCGATTGGGGCATCCCGCTGTTCTTCCTGGTGCCGCTGGCGCTGGTCGCGATTCCCTCGCTGCGGGTGCCGCGCATGGCACTGTTCACGATCACGGCGATTTGGTTCGTGGTCACGATCGCCACGCTATTGGCCGCGCCCTGGATCGCAAGGCAGGAGATGGCGTCCAGCCACGCCGGCGCCTCGACCTATGCCGCGCGCTCCGAGCTGGCGCGGGAGCTGACCGAAACCTGGCAGGCCAAATTCCATTCGCGCTGGGCGGTTGTCGCCGCGCGCTCCGATATCAGCGAGCCGATCACGTTCTACAGCACGGATCATCCGGCGGCGATCACGCCCGGCGAAGTGTCGTCCGGACTGACCTCGCTCGATGAAGCCAGGCGTTACGGCTTCATCGGCATCTGCGACACCACCGATCCGGACTATCTGAGGCCGTGCGAGGCCTGGATGGCGGAGCATGCCAAGGACGCCGAGTCGCTGGTGATGACCACGCAGCGCTTCTTCCAGGGCCATCCCGGCCCCTCGACGATCTGGAAAGTCTATCTGGTGCCGCCGGCGAACTAGCGTAGCTGGGTCTCGCAGAGAGTGCGTAGGGTGGGCAAAGCGCAAGCGTGCCCACCACCGCGAGCACAGCGTGTGAAGGTGGGCACGTCGCTGCGCGCCTTTGCCCACCGCACTGACGTTACGACACTACGCTTACGTGCCTTCTTCGTTGAATTTCCCAGCGACGAGTTCGGCGATCGCGTCCAGCGCGGCCTGCGCTTCGGGGCCGGTCGCGGAGACCGTGACCGTGGTGCCGGGGCCGGCAGCGAGCATCATCAGGCCCATGATCGAGGTGCCGCCGACGGTCTCGCCGCCGCGGGTGACCCAGATCTCGGCGTTGAAGCGCTCGACCATCTGGACGAATTTGGCCGACGCCCGCGCGTGCAGGCCACGCTTGTTGACGATCAGGAGTTCGCGGGAAATGGCGCTCGCTGGCACGCTCGGGCCGACGTCGTTCGCGCCCGAGGCCTCGTCGCTCATTTGCCTGCGAGAACGCGGCTGGCGATGGTGACGTATTTGCGGCCGGCTTCCTGCGCCATCGAGATCGCATCGGGCAGCGAGCGCTCCTCGCGAACCTTGGCGAGCTTGACCAGCATCGGAAGATTGATGCCTGCGAGCACTTCCACCTTCGGACGGCTCATACAGGAGATCGCAAGGTTGGACGGCGTCCCACCAAACATGTCGGTGAGGATCGCAACCCCGTCGCCACTATCGACGCGATTCACCGCTTCGATGATGTCGCTTCGACAGAGATCGGAGTCGTCCTCGGCTCCGATCGTAATTGCTTCAATTTGTTTCTGCGGACCCATTACGTGTTCAAGCGCTGCCCTGAACTCGTCGGCAAGGCGCCCATGGGTCACCAGCACTAGACCAATCATCGGAAACTCCTCGCGGGCGCTTTTGGTGCACCGCACGAACGCGCCACTTTGACCATCCAGAGGCCCCGCGCAAGGGGGCATCTTGGCTAGTCTCCCTGTTCCTGGCGATAGAGAGGGGAGGCTGCGCCGACCAAATCGGACGCGATAGTGGAACTGATATGGTTACCAATTCCCTTCCCACAATCGGCTGCAAGGTTACGGGAACATGAACTTTCAGTTGTCGTCAGCGCGGCGACAACCAGCGGCAGGGGTTGGAAACTGGTTGTCACGGCAATTCTCGGTATTATAACACCATTAAGGCTGGTTTTGAGCGCTTCTGGCGGCGGCAGCCGTTCCGCGTCATCGGCGGCAAGGTCGACGACCAATCCCACCACAGCCTCCGCGACGAAGGCACAACGGCGGATTCCGAGGCCTCGAATCTCGATCAGGCCGGCCAGTTCGCGCGCCGGGCGAACCCACAATTGTTCGCCGGCTGTGTCGAGATGGACACGGTCGTCGCCGACCAAAATGGCCGGAGGGAGCTGTCCGGCGCGGCCGGCGAGAATCAGATCGAACGCCAGGCGCGACTTGCCGGCGCCCGAAGGCCCCCGGATCAGCACGGCAAGGCTGCCGACCAGAACGGCTGACGCGTGCACGCTTGCCTTGCCGCTCATAGCGCCGGCAACCGAACCACGAAGCGCGCGCCGGCGGCCGTGGGATTGCCGTCCTCATCCGCCGGGCCCGGACGGTTTTCCGCCCAGATGCGCCCGCCATGCGCCTCGATGATCTGCTTGGAGATCGACAGCCCGAGACCCGAATTCTGGCCGAAGCCCTGGTGCGGCCGGTCGGTGTAGAAGCGCTCGAAGATCCGTTCCAGCGCATCGACGCCGATGCCGGGTCCATCATCGTCGACGATGATCTCGATCTCGCCGCGGACGCGGCGGCAGATGATGCGCACCTTGTCGCCGGGCTTGGAAAACGACTGCGCGTTCGACAGCAAATTCGAGATCACCTGGCCGAGCCGTGAATCATGGCCGGGCAGCGAGAACGCGTCGTTCGGTCCGCGGCCCTCGAGGCGGATTTCGACGGCGACGTCGTGGCCGAGCCGCGTCTCGTTGGCAACGCTGGTCAGCGTCGTCAGCAGCCGGCGCAGATCGACCGGCGCCATGTCCTGCCGCTGCAACTCGGCGTCGAGGCGGCTGGCGTCCGAGATATCGGAGATCAGCCGGTCGAGCCGCTTGACGTCGTGTTCGATCACGGCGAGCAGCCGCGCGCGGCTGTTCTCGTTGCGCGCCAGCGGCAAGGTCTCGACCGCCGAGCGCAGCGAGGTCAGTGGATTCTTGAGCTCGTGCGCGACGTCGGCGGCGAACATCTCGATCGCCTCGATGCGGCTGTAAAGCGCGTTCGTCATGTCGCGCAATGTGCCTGAGAGATGGCCGATCTCGTCGCGGCGCCCGGTGAAATCGGGGATTTCGACGCGGGTCTGGATGCGGCGGCGAACGCGCTCGGCCCCGTCGGCGAGCCGCCGCACCGGGCCTGCGATGGTGCTCGCAAGCAGCAGCGACAGCACGATCATGACGACGGAGGCGACGCCGCCGATCTTGAGGATGGCGAGGCGTTCGGACGTCACCATGTGGTCGATGTCGTCGCCCTGGGTGGTCAGCATCAGCGCGCCGCGCACGGCGCGGAAATGCTGCACCGGAACCGCGACCGAAACCACCACCGCACCGCGTTCGGTGACCCGCACCTTGCTGCCGTTGGTGCCCTCGAGCGACTCCGCGACTTCGGGATAGCCCTTGCCGCCTTCCGGCCCGAGCTCGCGGTAGATCGGCAGGTCGCCGCGGTTGAACCAGGTCTTGATCGCGGTCTTGGTCTTCTCGAACAAAGACGGCTTTTCCGACGGCGGCGGCAGCTCGAAGCGCAGCACGTCGCCGCGCGCGAACAGATTGCGGCTGTCGAGGATCAGCCCGCCGTCGCGGTCGAAGATGCGGGCCCGCGTCTTGGTCGGTGCGATCAGGCGGCGCAGGATCGGCGCGACGCGCTCGGGATTGATCGGGAAGTCCGCCGATTCATCCGGCTGGCCAAAACTCTCGCCGGGCTTGAGGTCGAGCAGCCGGTCAGGATCGATGGTGACGGTATTGCCTTCGACGGTCGCCGAGGCCGCGATCGCCTCCGAGATGATCTCGGCATAGACCATCAGGCTCTGGGTGCGCGCCTCGATCAGGCCGGCGCGGAACTGCGAGAGATAGAGGATGCTCGCGACCAGCGCGACGAGGCCGGCGAGGTTGAGCGAGACGATGCGGCGCGTCAGGCTCGAGAACGACAGCGCGAAAAAAAACTGCCCGGCGCGGCGCAGCCAGCCGAGCGGGCGGCGCCAGCCTCGGTCCCGTGGCTCCTTGTCCGCAAGGTCTTGCGCCACGAGGTCCTGATCGACGGACTGCGACGTGTCCTCGCTGTTCAGGCCCTGTTGAGGCTGCGTTCGATCAAGCACAGGCAAAACTGCCGGTTGGTTTGGATGTCGTCCCGCGAAGCATATGATTGCCCGCGCGAGCTTACTGCAATCGCGCGGGCCGTGTCAGTCAGCAAACTGTCCGAAAAGCGCAGATCAGGCTTCTTTGAAACGATAGCCGACGCCGTACAGCGTCTCGATCATCTCGAAATCGTCGTCGACCACCTTGAACTTCTTGCGCAGCCGCTTGATGTGGCTGTCGATGGTGCGGTCGTCGACATAGACCTGGTCGTCATAGGCCGCGTCCATCAGCGCGTTGCGGCTCTTCACCACGCCGGGGCGGGTGGCCAGCGCCTGCAGGATCAGGAACTCGGTCACCGTCAGCGTCACCGGCTCGTTCTTCCAGGTGCAGGTATGGCGCTCCGGGTCCATCCGCAGCAGGCCGCGATCGAGCGCGCGGGCATCCGGCTCCTTCGCCGGCGCAGCCGGGTCCTTGGGCTGGCCGCGGCGGAGCACCGCCTTGACGCGTTCGACCAGCAGGCGCTGGGAAAACGGCTTGCGGATGAAATCGTCGGCGCCCATTTTCAGGCCGAACAATTCGTCGATCTCTTCATCCTTGGAGGTGAGGAAAATCACCGGCAGGTCGGACTTCTGGCGCAGCCGCCGCAGCGTCTCCATGCCGTCCATGCGCGGCATCTTGATGTCGAGGATCGCGAGATCGGGCGGTGAGGTGCGAAACCCATCCAGCGCCGACGCTCCGTCCGTATAGGTCATGATCCGATAGCCTTCGGCTTCGAGCGCGATCGAGACGGAAGTGAGGATGTTGCGGTCGTCGTCGACCAAGGCGATTGTGGGCATGGGCTGCTTTCACAATGAGAGTGGTTTAAACGGCGGGCATTCCAGCAACGCGCCGTGTAAATGGGCTTCGAAGGCGGTCAACGAGCAATGCAAGCTGGGCTGAAGTGTGACCGAGTTCCGCAAAAACTCTTCTGCGGTCGAGGCGTTCCATTCCCATATAGCACCCTGCCGCCGGGAGAAAAGGTCCTTTTTGCAGCAAAAAAGAGCCCTTTCTGCAACAGGATAGCGTGACAGAGCCATGCAACCGACCGCCGATTTCGACCCCGCCCGCCTTGCCCGCTCGCTGCTGCGCCGCAGCCACCAGGGGGCACTCGCCACGCTGATGGCTGCCAGCGGCGACCCCTATTGTTCCCTGGTCAATCTGGCCAGTCATCCAGACGGCTCGCCGATTCTGCTGATCTCGCGACTGGCGCTGCATACGAAGAACATCCTGGCCGACAATAGGGTATCCCTGATGCTCGACGAGCGCGCCGAAGGCGATCCGCTGGAGGGCGCCCGGATCATGCTGGCGGGGCGGGCGGAAGAGGCAGCGGAGGGCGAGCTGGAACTCGCCTGCCGGCGCTATCTGGCCGCCCATCCCTCGGCGGAAGTCTTTGTAGAATTTAAGGATTTCGCGTTCTTCCGGATCCGGCCCACCGGCGCCCATCTGGTCGCCGGGTTTGGCCGCATCGTCGATCTCGGGCCCGAGCAGTTTTTGACCGATCTGGGCGATGCCGCGGGCCTGCTGGAGGCCGAGGCGGGGGCGGTGACGCATATGAATGAGGACCACCGCGAGGCGATGAACCTCTACGCCACGCGGCTGCTCAGCGCTGACAGTGCGGATTGGGCCTGCACCGGCTGCGACCCTGAGGGCATGGACATGCAGGCCGATCGCAGGACGTTGCGGCTCGATTTCCCTGACAGGGTCACCAACGGCACCGAGCTGCGCAAGATGCTGGTCCGGCTCGCCGGCGAGGCCCGCGCCAGACGTTAATGGGACGGGATAATCCCGCGGCCTTGAACGGGCGTCGCAGCTCGCGCGACCCATGGCAGCGCTGGATGTCGCACGGCCCTGGCCTCTCGCGCGATCGTTGAAGCGGGAGAGCGAGACCTCCATGAAGTCAGGTAGTCATCTGGTCGTCGCGCTGTGGCTGGCGCTTGCCGCGAGCACCAGCCCGACAGGGCCGTCATTCGCGCAGGCCGGCGACGTGGCTGCGCTCAGCGCGAAGATCAATGCGCTCGCCCGCGCCGGCAAATATGCCGACGCGATCCCGCTCGCGCAGGGCCAACTCGACAGCCTCGAAAAGAAGTATGGGCCCGATAATCGCGACGTCGCAGGAGCACTGAACAATCTCGCGCAACTCTATGGCAGCCAGGGCCGCGACGCCGAAGCGGAGCCGCTGCTGAAGCGTGCCATTGCGGTCCTCGACAAGGTGTCGGGCCTGAACTCCGCCGACGCCGCACCCGAGTTGAACAATCTCGCCGCGCTCTATCAGCGGCAGGAGCGTTTTGCCGATGCCGAACCGCTGTTCAAGCGCGCGCTGGCGATCCGCGAAAAGGCGCTTGGACCCAATCATCCCGATCTCGGGCAATCGCTCAACAATCTCGCGACGCTGTACGAGAAGCTCGGCCGTCACGACGAATCCGAGCCGCTGTTCAAACGCGCGCTCGCGATCTACGAGAAGGCTGCCGGCCCCGAGCATCCCGCGGTCGCGACCTTGCTCAACAATATCGGCCAGGTCGACAAGGTGCAGGGGCGCTATGCGGACGCCGAACCGCTGATCAAGCGCTCGCTTGCGATCCGCGAGAAGGTGCTTGGGCGCGAGCATCCCGACGTCGCGCGCTCGCTCAACAATCTCGCCGACCTCTACGAGCGGCAGGGCCGTTACGCCGATGCCGAGCCGCTCTATCGGCGCGCGGTCGCGATCCGGCAAAGCGCGCTCGGGCCGGACCATCCGGATCTTACGATTTCGCTCAACAACCTCGCCTCGCTCTACCAGGCCGAAGGCCGCACCGCAGATGCGCTGCCGATCGTGGAGACCACGATCGCAAGCGGCCGCGCACAGTTGCGCGTCGCGCTGCCGGTATTGCTCGCGGCAGAGGCGCAGCAGATCATGCCTCGTGACAAGGCGCTCGACGCTGCGCTCAACGTGGTCCAGCGCGGCACCCAATCGTCGGCGGCTTCGGCGGTGAACAAGCTCGCGGTGCGGCTCGCCGCCGGCACCGATCGTCTCGCCGAACTGGTGCGCCGCGATCAGGATCTCGCGGCTGAGTCCGATGTGCTGGACAAATCGCAGCTCGCGGCGGTGTCGAGGGATCGCGCGAAGCGCGATGCCGCGGCCGAGCAGCGCAGCCGCGCGCGGCTCGCCGCGATCGCAGCCGAGCGCGCCGGCCTGCAAAAGACCTTTGCCATCGAATTCCCCGATTATGCCGCGCTGTCGAATCCATTGCCGATGACGGCCAGCGAAATCCAGTCGCTGCTCTCCGCCGATGAAGCGATGGTGCTGTTCGCTGTCGCCGAAAAGGAAAGCTTTGTGTTTGCGATCACCCGTGATCGCATCGACTGGAAGCCGGTTCCGTTCGGCGCCGATGCGCTGTCCGCCAAGGTCGCGGCGTTCCGTCGCGGCCTCGATGTCGGCAAGGCGCGCGATGCGACCGGCAAGATCGGCTTGTTCGATCTCGCGCGGGCCAATGAACTCTACGTGACGCTGCTTGGTCCGGTCGATGCGCTGATCAAGGACAAGCGCAGCCTCCTGGTCGCGCCGGCGGGAGCGTTGACAGCGCTACCATTCCATCTGCTGGTGACCGAACCGCCCGCGGCTGCGATTCCTGAGACATTTGCCGGCTATCGCGATGCGGCATGGCTGTTGAAGCGGCAGGCGGTGTCGGTGTTACCGGCAGCGTCGAGCCTGAAGGCGTCGCGTGTGTTCGCGCGCAAAGAGGAGGCAACCAGGCCGATGATCGGCTTTGGCGATCCCTTGTTCAATCCGTCGCAGGATGAGGCTGGTGGTCACCCAGCGACGAGGCAGGCGTCGCGCGCGCTCGTCACGTCGGCCTACACCGATTTCTGGCAGGGTGCCGGCGTCGACCGCGCGCGGCTTGCGGCAGCGCTGCCGCAACTGCCGGATACCGCCGACGAGTTGAATGCGGTCGCGAAAGATCTCGGCGTTACCGCATCCGACATTCATGTGGGCCGCGACGCCAGCGAAACCACGGTAAAACGCGCAGCCCTGGCAGATTACGGCATCGTCTATTTCGCGACCCACGGCCTCGTCGCCGGCGATGTGAAGGGCGTAGCGGAACCTTCGCTGGTGTTGAGCATTCCAAGACAGCCAACCGAGTTCGACGATGGCCTGTTAACCTCGAGCGAAGTCGCGCAACTGAAGCTCAATGCCGATTGGGTGGTACTATCCGCGTGCAACACGATAGCCGGCGACAAGCCGGGTGCCGAAGCACTGTCCGGTCTCGCGCGTTCCTTCTTCTATGCGGGCGCGCGGGCGCTCCTGGTGTCGCATTGGTCGGTGGATTCGGAAGCGGCCACGCGGCTGACGACATCGACATTCGATCGCCTGAAGGCCGATCCGAAGCTCGGCCGCGCCGAAGCGCTGCGCCAGGCCATGCTGGCGTATCTCAACGATGCCTCGTCGCCACGAAATGCATACCCGGCATTCTGGGCGCCGTTCGCCCTGATCGGCGAGGGCGCGGCACGTTAGCTGGCACTGTTTGTGCATTGCAATGCCGTAGTTTTCCGGGAATGGCGACGGAACGTCGCGCGACTTCTTTGAAAACAACAGGAAAGCGAAAGCAAAACGAAACTGTCCCGCATTGCGGTATTTGCATCAGACGATGTGCCTGCCTTGGAATAAACCAAAACCCGGTCGAGTAGCTTGGCAAGCCCGGCGATCCCCACTATTAGGTCGCCGGACCGAGGCCGGAAGGCTATATTTCACAGGCGGTCACCGCGTCGGGGCGCGTTTAGCGACATTCGCGCGAACAAGGATACGCGGGTTCGAGGAGGTTCTTCGTGCAAGAGACGGGCGTGCATAACGGTGCCTTCGGTGCCGATAAATTCGGCTTAAAAAATCTCAAGGGCGTGCACTGGAACTACGGTGCGCCGCAGCTCTACGAGCATTCGCTGCGATCCGGCGAAGCGGTGCTTTCGGCCGATGGCGCGCTCTGCGCCGATACCGGTGAATTCACCGGCCGCAGCCCGAAGGACAAGTTCACGGTCCGCGACGGCCTCACCGACAAGTCGATGTGGTGGGCCGGCAACCAGTCGATCACCTCGGAGCAGTTCGCCACGCTCTATGCCGACTTCATCAGCCATGCCGAAGGCATGACGCTGTTCGCGCAGGACCTCTACGGCGGCGCCGATCCGACCCATCGCATCAAGACCCGTGTCTTCACCGAGTTGGCCTGGCACTCGCTGTTCATCCGCACGCTGCTGATTCGTCCCGAAGCGTCGGAACTCGCGAGCTTCGTGCCAGAACTCACCATCATCGACCTGCCGAGCTTCCGCGCCGATCCGAAACGCCATGGCTGCAAATCGGAGAACGTCGTCGCCATCGATTTCGCCCGCAAGATCGTCCTGATCGGTGGTTCCTATTATGCCGGCGAAATGAAGAAGAGCGTGTTCACCACGCTGAACTTCTATCTGCCCGAGAAGGGCGTGATGCCGATGCACTGCTCGGCCAATGTCGGCCCCGACGGTGACACCGCGATTTTCTTCGGCCTCTCCGGCACCGGCAAGACCACGCTCTCGGCCGATCCCAAGCGCACGCTGATCGGCGATGACGAGCATGGCTGGAGCGAAGACGGCGTCTTCAATTTCGAAGGCGGCTGCTACGCCAAATGCATCAAGCTGTCAGGCGAAGCCGAACCGGAAATCTATGCCGCCAGCAAGCGCTTCGGCGCCGTGCTGGAAAACGTCGTGCTCGACGCCAACACCCGCGCGCCCGATTTCGACGACGGCTCCAAGACCGAGAACACCCGCTCGGCCTATCCGCTCGAGTTTATCCCGAACGCCTCGCGCACCGGCTGCGCGCCGCATCCGAAGAATGTGGTGATGCTCGCCGCCGACGCCTTCGGCGTGATGCCGCCGATCGCCAAGCTGACGCCGGCGCAGGCGATGTATCACTTCCTGTCCGGCTACACCGCGAAGGTCGCGGGCACCGAGCGCGGCCTGGGCAATGAGCCGCAGCCGGAATTCTCGACCTGCTTCGGCTCGCCGTTCCTGCCCCGCGATCCGTCGGTCTATGGCAATTTGCTGCGCGAGCTGATCGCCAAGCACAATGTCGATTGCTGGCTGGTCAACACCGGCTGGACCGGCGGCAAATACGGCACCGGCCGCCGCATGCCGATCAAGGTGACGCGCGCGCTGCTCACCGCCGCGCTGAACGGCAGCTTGCGCAACGCCGACTTCCGTACCGACAAGTATTTCGGCTTCGCGGTGCCGACCTCGCTGCCGGGTGTCGAGCCGCATATCCTCGATCCGATCAAGACCTGGGCCGACAAGGCCGAGTTCGACAAGACCGCGCGTGCGCTGGTCGGCATGTTCCAGAAGAACTTTGCCAAGTTCGAAGCCCAGGTCGATGCCGACGTCCGCGCCGCCGCGCCGGAAGTGAAGCTCGCGGCGGAGTAGGCTGGCTCGTCATTCCGGGGCTCGCGTAAGCGAGAGCCCGGAATCCATCGGGCCGCAGCCTTTGAGGTTGAATGGATTCCGGGCTCGACGCGGAGCCTGTCATCGGGCCGCGCTTTGCGCGGACCCGTTGGCGTCGCCCCGGAATGACAGCTGAACTATTCCCCCATTTCCGGCAACACCGCGTTGCTCGGGGTCTGCCGGTCGGTGATCTGCAGGCCGAACAGGCTGCCGATCAGCTCGACCGCGACGCGTGCGGTGCGGCCGCGCTCGTCGAGGAACGGATTGAGCTCGACGATGTCGAGCGAGCGCACCAGCCCGGAATCGTGCAGCAGCTCCATAATGAGATGGGCTTCCCGATAAGTCGCGCCTCCAGGCACTGTGGTGCCGACACCGGGCGCCACCGAAGGATCGAGGAAGTCGACGTCGAACGAGACATGCAGCACACCGTTCTTCGCCTTGACGCGCTCGATCACGCGGCGGATCAGCACGGCGACACCGAACTCGTCGATCTGGCGCATGTCTGATATCGAGACGTTGCGCTGCCGCAGCAATTTGCGCTCCAGCGGATCGATCGAGCGCGCGCCGATCACATCGAGCTGGTCGGGCGGGATCGAGGCGCGCGGCAGCCCGCCGAGCAGGTCGTCGAACCCGTCTTCGCCGCACAGGAAAGCCGCCGACATGCCGTGCATGTTGCCGGTGAGGGTGGTGGCCGGCGTGTTGTAGTCGGCATGCGCATCGACCCACAGCGCGAACAGCGGCCGGCCCTTCTCCTGCCAGTAGCGCGCGACTCCATTGATCGACCCCATCGACAATGAGTGATCGCCACCCATGAAAATTGGAATCGCGCCGGTATGCGCCAGCCAGTAGGCGCGTTCGGAGAGCGCGCGGATCCAGGTTTTCACCTCATCGTAGAATCTCGTGTTTGCCGGCACCGGGCCATCGGCGACGATGGCCGGGATCGCAAGGTTGCCGTGGTCGTCAACGTGAAAACCCAGCTGCTCAAGGAGCCGCGCGATCCCCGCGGTGCGCAACGCATCCGGTCCCATCAGCGGGCCGGCCTGCGACGCGCCAATCTCGATGGGAACGCCAAGCAGCGCGATGCGCTGGGAGTTTGGTAGGGCTTCGGACATATGTCACGGCCTCGTAGGAGTGGAGACGGCGCGACTGCGCCGTTGCCGACCCTACGCCTTCCTGCTCAGGCCTTGAAATAGGCGATTTGCGTCGTGGTGGCGAGCACGCGGCCGGCCGGCGACCACAATTCGCCATGCTGGTCGCCGTAACTCTTGTGGAAAATCCGGGCGTCGGCGACGGCAAGCAAGCGGGTGGTGTCCTCCTCCTCCAGGTCGGCCGCGTCGACGTGGAAATAGGTCGTCAGCGAGACCGTGCCGAATGGCACCAGCTCGCGCCGCGCATGGAACACGCGGCCGAAGAAGGCGTCCGACATCGACATCAGCGACAGTGCGTCGACCTTGCGAGGTACGCGGTCGGCAATCCACATCTTCGAATAGGCGCTCAACGGCGCCTTCGCCGCGCCGCTGCCAAGCTTCGGGTCGCCTTCGACGAAGCGGAAGTCGTACTGGTTGGCCCAGGTCATCGCGAGTTTTGGATAGGGCAGGGTCTGCTCGAACGGCGTCGCGCCGGGAAATTCGCCCGGCTGGTGCGACCATGACGGGCGACGTTCCGCGAACACGGCCGTCGCCAGTGTCGCGACCTCGCCGCGGCCCTGCGTCATCTCGACCGACCAGTGCTGGCTGGACCGGTTGGCCTTCACCAAACGGAGGTCGAGATCGAAGGTGCCCTCGGCGATCGGCGCGCAATAATTGACGGTCAGCGCCAGCGGATCGCCAGCGCGTTGCGGATGCTGCATCAAGGCGCGCAGGATCGTCGCGGCGGTGCAGCCGCCGAACGGACCGACAAAGGCCCAGTAATCCGGGCTGGTCCGCCCCTGCCAGCGGCTGTCGCCGGCAGTGATCGCGGTGGCTTCGTCGAACAAATGCGGGGTCTTGGTGAGCATTTGATTCCTTGATCGCAGACGTTCGTTTCCGTCATTGCGAGCGAAGCGAAGCAATCCATGTCCCTACAAGTGGAGGCATGGATTGCTTCGTCGCTATCGCTCCTCGCAATGACGGTCTCATCTGGGCAGCAATATCGCGGGCTACTGCGCCGAGTTCAATAACGCCGGACGTAATGGATTTCCGTATCCCGGTATTACCCCTTCGCCTCGCGCTGGGTGCCGAGCACCGGTGGCGCGCTCGGATGCACCGGCACGTGCCAGACATCCTCGGCATATTCGCGGATGGTGCGGTCGGAGGAGAACCACGGCATCCGCGCCACGTTGAGGATCGAGGCGCGGGTCCAGGCCGGGATCACCTGCCAGCGCGCGTCGATGCCGCGCTGCGCCGCGTAGTAGGACTCGAAATCGGCCGAGACCATGTAGTGGTCGAGATAACGCAGCGCGTGCCCGATTGAGGCGAAGCGCGCGGGATCGCCGGGCGAGAATTCGCCGCTTTCGATGGCGCGGATCGCGCGCTCCAGCCGCGGCGAGTTGCGGATCGCGTCGCTGGCGTCCAGCCCCTGCTTGCGGCGGACCATGACGTCGCCGGCCTCCAGGCCGAAGATCGCGATGTTTTCCTCGCCGACATTGTCGCGGATCTCGATGTTGGCGCCGTCGAGCGTGCCGATGGTCAGCGCACCGTTGAGCGCGAGCTTCATGTTGCCGGTGCCGGAGGCCTCCATGCCGGCGGTCGAGATCTGCTCGGAAAGGTCGGCGGCCGGGATGATCACCTCGGCGAGGCTGACATTGTAATCGGCGAGGAAGACGACTTTCAGCTTGCCGGCGAGCGCCGGGTCGTTGTTCACGACCTCACCGACGTCGTTGATCAGCTTGATGATCAGTTTTGCATAACGGTAGCTCGCCGCCGCCTTGCCCGCGAAAATCTTCACCCGCGGCACCCAGTTGGCCTGCGGGTCATCCTTCATCGCGTGGTAGAGCGCGATCGTCTCCAGGATGTTGAGCAGCTGCCGCTTGTATTCGTGGATGCGTTTGATCTGCACGTCGAACAGCGCCGACGGATCGACCTTGATGTTGTTGCGCTCGCCGATCAGCCGCGCCAGCGCCAGCTTGTTGTGATGCTTGACGTCGCGGAAGCGTTGCTGAAATCCAATATCGCTGCTGTGGGTCTCGAGCCGCTCGAGTAGCGAGAAGTCGTCGAGCACGGCCTCGCCGCAGGTCTCGCGCAACAGCGCGGTCAGCCTTGGATTGGCCAGCATCAGCCAGCGGCGGAAGGTGATGCCGTTGGTCTTGTTGGTGATGCGCTGGGGATAGAGGTGATGGAGGTCGTGGAACACGGTCTCCTTCATCAGGTCAGAATGCATCGCCGAGACGCCGTTGATGCGATGCGAGCCGACAAAGGCGAGCTGGCCCATCCGAACCCGGCGGCCACTCCGTTCGTCGATCAGCGACACCGAGGCGCGGTACTCGATGTCGCCGGGGCAGCGTTCCTCGGCGAGCGCGAGATGCTGCACGTTGATCCGGTAGATGATCTCGAGATGCCGCGGCAGCAGCCGTTCGAACAATTCGACCGGCCAGGTCTCCAGTGCCTCTGGCAGCAGCGTATGGTTGGTGTAGGACAGCGTGGCGACCGTGATCTTCCAGGCCTCGTCCCAGCGGAAGTTGTGCAGGTCGACCAGGATGCGCATCAGCTCGGTGACCGCGAGGCTCGGATGGGTGTCGTTGAGCTGCACGGCCGCCTTCTGCGCCAGGCTGCGCAACTGGCCGTCGGCGGACAGATGCCGGTTGATCAGGTCCTGCAGCGAGGCCGAGACGAAGAAATATTCCTGGCGCAGCCGCAGCTCGCGGCCCGCCGCGCTCTCGTCGTTCGGATAGAGGAATTTGCAGATCGCTTCGGCGCGCGCCTGCTCGGCGCTGGCCGAGACGTAGTCGCCGCTGTTGAAGACGTCGAGCCTGAGCGGATCCGGCGCATGCGCCGACCACAAACGCAGCGCGTTGACGTGCTGGCCGCGCCAGCCGACGATCGGCGTGTCGTAGGCCATCGCTTCGACGGTTTCCGTCGGCTGCCAGGTGGCGCGATCGCGGCCGCGGTCGTCGACATGGTCGACATGACCGCCGAAATGGATGTTGTAGACCACCTCCGGCCGCTGGAATTCCCAGGGGTTGCCGAATGCGAGCCATTCGTCGGGATATTCCTGCTGCCAGCCCTGGTTCATGATCTGGCGGAACAGGCCGAAATCGTAGCGGATGCCGTAGCCGATCGCGGGGATCGCAAGCGTTGCCATGCTTTCCATGAAGCAGGCGGCGAGGCGCCCGAGGCCGCCATTGCCGAGCGCCGCGTCGGGCTCGCATTTGCGCAAATCGGCGAGGTCGACGCCGAGATCGCCGAGCGCGGCCTCGAACACCGGCAGCAATCCCATATTGTTCAGCGCGTCGGTGAACAGGCGGCCGATCAGGAATTCGAGCGAGAGATAATAGACGCGCTTGGAGCCGGCGTCGTAGCTCTGCTTCTCGGCGGTCAGCCAGCGATGCACGATACGGTCGCGCAGCGCCAGCGCTGCTGCCTTGTACCAGTCGCGCCGGGTCGCCATGCCGGCGTCCTTGCCGATCGCAAGCCTGAGCTTGGCGAGGATCGCGCTCTTGATTTCGCCCAGCGCCAGTTCGTCGACCGGCTGGTTCAGTGCCGGGTAGTGTGTTTTTTCTTGCAACGCGCCAATCCCCGCCATTCAGACTCTACACAACCATACCCGCGTTGCACTGCAATCGAAACCGTCTGAAACGTTGCCGTGCACAGCGCTGGCGTATTTTTATGCAAGGACCGGGCCGGTTTAGGGCATTCGGCCTTGCCATCGCCGGTGCTACACTCGGCTTCGAAAGCCGAGATTTTGCGACAGTTTAGCGGAGGATGCGTGATGAGACTGTTGATCGAGATCGCAGCCGCAGCATTTCTCGTGATCTGCATCACCGCCAGCAGCGCGGCGAACGCAGCAGATAAATTGGGCCGCAGCGCCGACGGCCTGAGCTGCAGCTTCAGCGCTGCGCCGAACGCCAGCCCTGCCGCCCGCTGCGCCGCCATCAAGCGGCAATGCGGCGGCAAGTTTGACGCGAACGCGTGCGGCGACAAATTGCTGTCGGCGAACTGACCTGCGCCGAAGCGCGGTTGTGCGGCCTCAGCGCGCCGAACCCTTGTTGCAGCCGGCGTATTTTTGCGCGCAATCCACCTTGCATTGCGCGAGTGCCGGGCCGGCAAGCTGGCCCGACTTGGCGAACTGGTCGCAGTGCGTCTTGCAGGTGCAGTTTCCGCTGGAGATCTTTCCCGAGCCCTGCGCGTCGTAGGCGAACGCCGCGCTCGCATTCAGGACAAGCGCGGCAGACAAGATCCAAGCAATAATCCTCATGTGTTTCCCCCAAAGCCTTGTCGGCATTTGATTGCCAAAGCACAAACATGCGAGGTAATCGCCCGGTCGGGAACACCGGGGTGACACGGATTTCCGGATCTTGACCACTGCGCTACGACAGAGATGCCGAGCGTGGGGCAGGGCAATTTCCTTCCGAATTTATTATCGTGGCGGGGCCGCTGACATCGTCAGCGGCCCGTATTGCTTTCGTGGCACATCATCCGGACTACGATTGGTCCCCCTCGATGACGTTAATTCCTTCGTCGCTCAGCGCTTGCATGATTGTCTCGATGTCTTCCGGTTCGGTCGTGGCTGACGGTAGCAGGTCATTGAGCTGATCGAAGGTGATCACGCCCGTCAGATGGCCGAGTTCGATGGCGCGTCGGATCATGTCTCGCTGTAGCTCTGCGGTCCTCCTAAAATTGGCCTCTACTAAAGAGGGCGGGAGTCGCCTTTGCTGCTACGTGGGGTCGGAACAAATTAAGAACACTTTAGCAAGTCTTTGATATATCGTTGTGATTCGGTGCAGTGCCGATACAACATCTATGGTCTATCAGTCTCCGCGAGGACTACATGTCCACCATCGCCTTTGATCAGTTCGCTCTCACCCGGATCGCCGATTTCGCGCGCTCACTGTCGCGGCTGCATCAGGCCTCGCGGCGCCAGCCGATCGACGACGACCAGATCGACCGCGAGTTCAATGCGGTCTGCATGTCGATCTGGGGCTACACCACGGACGATTTCAGCGACGACCTGCTTTCGGTCGAGGATCACGCCTGGCTCGACCAGCTCGATGAAGCGCATGCGCGCATCTTCGCGGGCGAGCATGGCTACGACCTCGTCGACGATCACGGCATGCTGACCGACTGGTGGGGCTATTGCTGGATGATCCTCGCCGAGAAGCGCGGCCTGCTCAATCCGGAGAACCGCGCCGCGGCACGCGCGGATATCGAGGACAAGTATCTGGCGGCGCCGAACGTGATCGGCGTGATCGTCGGGCGTTGATTATTTGTCGCGCCGTCATTCCGGAGCGATGCGAAGCATCGAATCCGGAATCTCGAGATTCCCCGATGCGCAGTTGCGCATCTGAGGTCTGGTGCTGACGCACCATCCCGGAATGACGGCTGAAGCCGTCAGTTCGCGTCCGCCCGCTTGGCGGGCTTCTGCGTGGTCTTCGGCACCACCGAGACCGGGGTCGCCGGTGCAACGTCGCGGCTGGTTTCCGGCAGCGGCGCGTCGCCCGCCAGTTCGGCGCTGACCGGCGCGACCTTCATTTCGCCGAGCCGGGCGCGGATCTCGGCCGTCAGGCCGGGATAGGAGGCGACCGGCGCGAAGTCGAACGACTGGTCGTTGCCGACGCGGATGCCGGTATAGGCGACGAGACCGTCGGTGGTGGCGACCACGTCGCCGGCTCGCAGCGAGGTGTCGAGCGCGAGGTCGATTGGCGCGAGGCCAGCCGGATCACGGCCATTGCAGGTGCAGTCGGCGCGCAACGCCTTGCGATAGGCGAAGGCGTTTTCGCTGTCGGCGTAGCGCTCGCCGGTGTTCGAGGCGGCGCTGTCGATATTGCTGCCGTAGAAGATCTTGGTCGGGCTCGCCGGACAGAACGCCTGGCAGATCTGGACCGGCGTGGCGTTGCCGCGCATGGTCAGCGGAAAATATTTTCCGTCACAGCTGCGCACGCAGAATGCCGGACCGGATCCAGCGACGCGCTGTGTCGGGGCCGGCCGCTCAGGCTGCTGGTTGAGGCCGAACGGATCGGCGAAGAAATTGGCTTGCGGCGGGGCCTGGCGCGCCTGCTGTTTCTGCGCGCCGCCGAAGAAGAGGTCGAACAGCCCTTCGGCCGAGACCGGGGCGGGGACGCAGATCATCGAGCCCGCAAGCGTTGCGGCGACAAGCATCACGCGACGCCGCACGCGCCGATCATTGAACTCTGTACGCAACGCGAACTCCACCCGACGCAACACACCGCGGCGACGATTGCCCCGGCGCGATTCACCATAGTGCGGGATGGTAAACGAGCGATTGATCAGGAAGGGGAACGGACGGAAAGAAGTCGCGCGTCCAGACTTCCCTTCACCTCGCCCCGCTTGCGGGGAGAGGTCGGATCGCATCATCAGATGCAATCCGGGTGAGGGGGTACAGGTCCCACCACAGATATCGCTCGCGGAGAGAGCCCCTCGCCCCGACCCTCTAAGAGCGAGCTTCGCTCGTCTCGACCCCGCGAAGGGCGGGGCGAGGGAGAACAGAGACCCGTCAGCTCTTCAAGAACTCGCTGGCCTTGTACAGCGAACGGAACGCCAGTCCGGCTTGCGCGAACGTTTCGGTCGCACCTTCCTCGCGGTCGACCATGGTGAAGACCAGCGCGATCTCGCCGCCGGCCTCGCGCACGGCTTCGGCCGCCTTCAGCGCCGAGCCGCCGGTTGTCGTGACGTCCTCGACGATCACGATGCGCTTGCCCACGAGCGTCTCGCCCTTGGCGAGCCCTTCGACCGCGAGCCGCGCGCCGTGCTCCTTCGGCTTCTTGCGCACGAAGAAGGCCGCGATGGGGTAGCCCTTCAGCCAGGACAATTGCGCGATCGCGCCGGCCAGCGGCACCGCGCCCATCTCCAGGCCGCCGACGAAATCGAGATTGTCGTCCTTCAGCGCGTCATAGGTGAGCTCGGCGAGCAGGGCCGCGCCCTCGGGGTCGAGCATCGTCGGCTTCAGGTTGAAATAGAAGTCGCTCTTGCGGCCCGATGCCAGCGTGATCTCGCCGCGCCCGAACGAACGCTTGCGGATGATCTCGGCGAGGCGGGCGCGGGAGGCTGATCTGGACAAGGCGTCTTCTCTTCGGGTTCGAGGCGGCGGCAATCTATCGGCGCCGGCCGGCACATTCCAGCGTGGATATGACGCCGTCAACAGCGCCCGCGCCGCGATTTCCGGCTGACACGCCTGCGGAAAGCGCGGGTTGTCGCCTCGCCGGGTTCCCCGTAAGCAAGGGCCAAATATCTGGAAGGGAAGCGGAAATGACCATCGAGCTGCACACCTGGAACACGCCAAACGGCCGCAAGATCTCGGTGGCGCTGGAGGAAATGGGGCTGCCCTACACGGTGATCCCGGTGAATATCAGCAAGGGCGAGCAGATGGCGCCCGCCTTCCTCGAGATCAGCCCGAACAACAAGATCCCGGCGATCGTCGATCCGGATGGACCGGATGGCAAGCGCGTCAGTAGCTTCGAGTCAGGCGCGATCCTGCTCTATCTCGGCGAGAAAACCGGCAAATTCCTGCCGAAATCGCTGACTGAGCGGATTCCTGTCTATGAGTGGCTGATGTGGCAGATGGGCGGTTTCGGCCCGATGCCAGGCCAGGTGCATCATTTCATCGCGCTGGAGAACGAGCAGGACCGGGCCTATGGCCTGAAGCGCTACATGACCGAGACGCGCCGCCTTTATGGTGTGCTGGACCGTCGGCTCGCCGGCCGCGACTATGTCGCCGGCGATCTCTCGGTCGCCGATTTCGCCATTCTCGGCTGGGCCTGGCGCCATCCGCGCCACAAGGTCGATCTGGTCGATTTCCCCAACGTCAAGCGCTGGTACGACACGCTGATGGCGCGGCCTGGCACGAAGCGGGGCATGGAAGCGAAGCTGGATTGAGTTCACCTTCTCCCTTTGTGGGAGAAGGTGGCTCGCATCGCTAGATGCGAGCCGGATGAGGGGGCCTCTCCGCGGATGCAGGCCCCTCATCCGTCGCGGACTGCGCATAGCCGATGCAAAGCATCGGCGTCCTCTTTGAAGAACGGCGGCCGGGGGCCGCCTATGGCCACCTTCTCCCACAAGGGGAGAAGGAAGACAGATCACGCCCGTCTCGCCTCGAGCGCCATCTTCACTGCGAGCCCGGTCAACACTGTGCCCATCAGCCAGCGCTGTACCAAGAGCCAGGTCGGACGCGTTCCCAAAAACACCGCGATCGAGCCGGCGGCGAGTGCGATCATTGCATTCACACTGATGCTGATCGCGATCTGGATCGAGCCGAGCGCCAGCGACTGCGTCAGCACGCTGCCCCCGGTGGGATCGATGAACTGCGGCAGCAGCGCGAGATAGAGCATCGCGATCTTCGGGTTCAGGAGATTGGTGACAAAACCCATCGCAAACAATTTGCGCGGGCCGTCAACCTTCAGCGTCTTGACCTGGAATGGCGAGCGGCCGCCGGGCTTCAGCGCCTGCCATGCGAGCCAGAGCAGATAGGCCGCGCCGGCAAAACGCAGCGCGTCATAGGCATAGGGAATCGCGAACAGCAGCGCGGTGATGCCGAACGCCGCGCACAGCATGTAGAACACGAAGCCGAGCGCCACGCCGCCAAGCGAGACGATGCCGGCCGCCGGCCCTTGCGTGATCGAGCGCGAGATCAGGTACATCATGTTCGGTCCCGGCGTCAGCACCATGCCGAAGCAGACGAGCGCAAAGCCAAGCAAAGCGGAGATGTGGGGCATCAGAAAGGACTCGCGGAGGGATACGCTTATTTTTAGCGTGCCATTCGCCGAGAGGCCATGTTGCAATTGCTCTCGGAGCAATCGCCGCGGCGGCGGTCTACTCCCTCGCCCCGCCCTTGCGGGGAGAGGGTTGGGGTGAGGGGCTCTCTCCGCATTGACGGTGAGACTTGGATTCGCGGAGACTCCCCCTCACCCGGATCGCATTTCGCTACGCTGCATGCGATCCGACCTCTCCCCGCAAGCGGGGCGAGGTGACTTTCAATGCGCCTCGTCCCAGTTGTTCGCGGCCCGCGCGTCGACCTGCAGCGGGAGCGACAGGTTCACGGCCGGGAACGGCGCGTCCTGCATCACCTTCTGCACCACCGGCAGCGTCGCTGCGACCTCGTTGTCGGGCACCTCGAAGATCAGCTCGTCATGCACCTGCAACAGCATCTGCGCCGAGAGCTTCTTCTCGGCGAGCGCGTCTTCCATCCGGATCATGGCGCGGCGGATGATGTCGGCGGCGGAGCCCTGCAGCCGCGCGTTGATCGCGGCGCGCTCGTTGAAGGCGCGGTGCGAGGCGTTCGAGGCCTTGATCTCGGGGTAGTACATCTTCCGGCCGAACAGCGTGGTGACATAGCCGTTGCTGCGGCAGAATTCCTTGGTGTCGTCCATGTAGGCGCGGATGCCCGGGAAGCGCTCGAAGTATTTCTTGATGTAGGCCGAGGCTTCCTCGCGCGCGATGCCGAGCTGGTTGGCGAGGCCGAACGCCGAGATGCCGTAGATGATGCCGAAATTGATCGCCTTGGCGCGGCGGCGCACCTCGCTCGGCATGTCCTTGATCGGCACGCCGAACATTTCCGATGCCGTCATCGCATGAATGTCGAGCCCGTCGCGGAACGCCTCGCGCAGCACCGGCACGTCGGCGATCTCGGCAAGCAGCCGCAGCTCGATCTGGGAGTAGTCCGCCGACACCAGCTTGTGACCCGGGGTCGCAATGAACGCGCGGCGGATTTTTCTGCCGTCCTCGGTGCGCACCGGAATGTTCTGCAGGTTCGGCTCGTTCGACGACAGCCGGCCCGTGGTGGTCGCAGCCAGCGCGTAGGTGGTGTGGACGCGATGGCTCTGCGGATTGACGTAGGTCGGCAGCGCGTCGGTATAGGTCGATTTCAGCTTCGAGACCTGCCGCCACTCGAGGATCTTGCTTGGAAGCGTGTGGCCCTGTTCGGCGAGGTCGTCGAGCACCTGCGCGGTGGTCGACCACGCGCCGGTTTTGGTCTTGGTGCCACCTGAGAGCCCCATCTTGCCGAACAGGATGTCGCCGATTTGTTTGGGGCTGCCGACATTGACCGGTTCGCCGGCGATTTCCTGGATCTCGGCCTCGACCCGTGCCGCGGTCTGGGCGAAATCGCCCGACAGCCGCGACAGCACCTGGCGGTCGATCGAGATGCCGCGCCGCTCCATCCGCGCCAGCACCGAGACCAGCGGGCGCTCCAGCGTTTCGTAGACCGTCGCCATGCGGTCGGCGACCAGGCGCGGCTTGAGGATGCGCCACAGCCGCAGGGTCGCGTCCGCGCTCTCCGCCGAATACTCGGTCGCCTTGTCGATCGGGACCTGATCGAAGCTGAGCTTGCCCTTGCCGCTGCCGATCAAACTGCCATAGGCGACCATGGCATGACCGAACGAACGTTCGGCAAGCTGTTCCAGCGCATGCGAGCCGCGGCCGGCGTCGAGCGCATAGGACATCAGCTGGGCGTCGTCGGTGTTGCGCAGGGTGATGCCGTGTTGCGCCAGCAGCACTGCTGAAAACTTGACGTTGAAGCCGACCTTGAGGATCCCAGCGGATTCCAGCAGCGGCTTCAGCGCGGCGAGCGCGTCCGATGCCTTGATCTGGTCGGGCGCGAGCCCGGCATCGAACAGGCCTGCGCCGCCGCCGGCCTGCTTGTGGCCGAGCGGTATGTAGCAGGCGTCGCCGGGCGCCAGCGCCAGTGCAATGCCTGAGATCTCCGCCTGCATCGGGTCGATCGAGTCGCTCAACACCTCGATCGCGACATGACCGACGTCGCCGACACGGGCGATCCACGCCGTCAGCGCGTCGAGACTGCCGATCGCAGGGTATTTGCTGCGGTCGAACGGCAGCTTCTTCATGGCCTCCGTGCGCGCCTCGGTCAGCGTGACCGGCGTGCCCTTTGGGCTGAAGGACTTGTCTTCCCTGCTGCCGCTCTTCGCGGGGGCCGCGGGGCTTGCGAAGAGGTCGCCGGAGCGGATGGGATTGTCGGCTGCCGGTTTCGCGGCGGCTGCGCTTTTGTTCGCCGTATCGGCGTCGATGTTGGCGGGATCGATCTGCGAATACTCGGCGACGCGGCGGGTGAGGGTTGTGAACTCCATCGCCTTGAGGAACGCGACCAGCTTGCGTGCGTCGGGCTCGTGCACCGCAAGGTCGTCGAGTGGCACGTCGAGCGCCACCTTGTCGTCGAGTAAAACCAATTGCCTCGAGATGCGCGCCTTCTCGGCATTCTCGAGCAGCGACTCGCGCCGCTTCGGTTGCTTGATCTCGCCGGCGCGGAACAGCAGCTGTTCGAGGTCGCCATATTCGATGATCAGTTGCGCCGCGGTCTTGATGCCGATGCCGGGCACGCCGGGCACGTTGTCGGTGGAGTCGCCGGCCAGCGCCTGCACCTCGACCACCTTCTCCGGCGGCACGCCGAACTTCTCGATCACCTCCGGGATTCCGATGCGGCGCTCCTTCATGGTGTCGTACATCACGACCTTGTCGGTGACGAGCTGCATCAGGTCCTTGTCTGATGACACGATCGTCGTGGTGGCGCCGCGTTCGCCGGCCTGCCTTGCATAGGTCGCGATCAAATCGTCGGCTTCGAAGCCGCCCTGTTCAAGGCAGGGCAGGTCGAAGGCGCGCACCGCCTCGCGGATCAGCGCGAATTGTGGGATCAGGTCGTCGGGCGCCGGCGGCCGGTGCGCCTTGTAGTCGGGATAAAGCTTGTTGCGGAAGGTGATTTCCGACTTGTCGAAGATGATGGCCAGGTGCGTCGGCCGGTTGTCCGCAGGCATGTCGCGCAACAGCTTCCACAGCATGTTGCAGAAGCCGAGCACGGCATTAACCTGCAGCCCGTCGGACTTGCGGTTCATCGGCGGCAGCGCGTGATAGGCGCGGAAAATGTAGCCCGAACCATCGACCAGAAAGACATGGTCGCCCTTTGCCAGGGCCTTGGCGGCAACGGGCGTGGCGGTGTTCGGAGCTGATTTGGCGGAGGCGTCGGAGGCTGTTTTCGGCATGGCCGAAACTTAGGGATTTTTGCGCGGATTGACAGCCTTTGCGACCTAGAATCCGCACGCGCCACACAACCAAATCGTCGTCCCGGCGAAGGCCGGGACCCATAACCACCGATGTTCGTTGTTGGCACTCGTTGCGGCCCGAATTTCGCGCCACATAGGCATTTGTGGCTATGGGTCCCGGCCTTCGCCGGGACGACAACAAATGCCCGCAGGGATCAGGCCTTATCCCCTGTCGGCGAGAACAAATAACCGCCGCCCCTGATGGTGCGGATCACGGCCGGCTTGGTCGGATCGATCTCGATCTTGCGGCGGATGCGCATGATGCGCAGGTCGACGGCGCGGTCGAAGGCCTCGGCGTCGCGCGCATTGGCGAGTTCCAGCAGCCGTTCGCGCGACAGCACCCGCTTCGGGTTGGCTGCGAACACCTTCAGCAGGCCGAATTCGGAGGCGGTGAGCGGATGTTCGTTGCCCTCGTCGTCGCGTAGCGCCTGGGCCTCGAGATCGAGCCATTTGGTGCCGAACCGCACCAATTGCTCCTTTTCGGCCTTTGCCCCAGCCGGTTCCGGCGTCGCGGTCCTGGCAGGCGCGCTTCGCCGCAGCACCGAGCGGATGCGGGCCATCAGCTCGCGCAACTCGCAGGGCTTGGCGACGTAATCATCGGCGCCGAGCTCGAGCCCAACCACGCGGTCGATCGGGCTGGCAGTAGCTGTCAGCATGATGACGGGAACGTTGATCTTGCTTTTGAGGTCGCGGATGATCGAGAGCCCGTCTTCCTCGGGCATATTGAGGTCCAGCACCACGAGATCGGGCACGCTGGTCTCGATCTCCTTGCGCAGGCTCTTGCCGCCATCGCACAGCGTCACGCTAAAGCCGTGCATCTTGAGGTAATCGCCGACCATTTCGCGGGCCGGCGCCTCGTCGTCGACAATGAAGATATGCGGGGTCTGGCTCATGATGTCTCTGTCGCGGGCAATGTAACCGTAAAGGTCGACCCCTGTCCGGGGCCGGGGCTCTGCGCGGTCACATGGCCGCCATGCATGTCGATGATGCGCTTGACGATCGAAAGCCCGAGGCCCGTCGAGCTCTCGCCCGCGGTCGGCTTGGCCGACAGCCGCTGGAACCGGCCGAACAGCCGCCCTAGATCCTCCGGGCTGAGGCCGGGGCCCTGGTCGGCGATGCGGATCACGGTGTTCTCGCCCTCGTGGCTGACTGCAACATTGATCTTGCCGCCGATCGGCGAATATTTGATGGCATTGCTGATGAGGTTGTCGATTGCCTCGCGGATCCGGTCGGTGTCGCACATCGTGACGAAATGCTGCGGCCCCGAGACCGAGATGCTCTGCTGCTTGTTGATGGCCGAGGGCAGGTTCGAGTCGGTGACCTCCTTGACAAGGCCGGCGATGTCGACCGGCTCGCGGCGGATGGTGATGTCGAACGCGTCGGCCATCGCGTCCGAGATCAAATGGTCGACCATCGAGGTCAGCCGCTTGGTGGCGTCCCTGATGTGCTCGACCTGCGCGGTGACGTTCTCCTTGGGCGAGCCGGCGCCGATCAACTCGGTCAGCATTTCGGTGCGGCCGAGGATCACCCCGAGCGGATTCTTCAGGTCATGGGCGACGGTGCCGAGGATCTCGTTCTTGAAGCCGTTGGCGCGCTGCAGCCGCAGCCATTGCGCCGACAGCCGCCGGTTGGCCTGCATCAGCGCGCGGGTGCGCTGCGCCACGCGGTCTTCGAGCTGGGTGTTGGCCTCGTGGAGCTGCTGGTAGAGGATCACGTTGTCGAACGCGATCGACAATCGGCTGGAGAAAATCTCGACCAGCGCACGGTCGGTGTCGGACAATTGGCGTTCCGCCTGCAGCAGCACCACGACCTCGCGGCCGCTGCCGGTGCGCAAATAGAGTACGCTGCGATGGTCGGCGAACTCGTTTTTGCGGCGATGGAAGGCGGCCTCCACCATCGACCGCAGATCCGCATCGAGCGCCTTCGAAGATGTCGTGCCGATGAAGCGGCTGTAGCAGCCGGAGCAGGCCAGCACCGAGAAGTCGGGCGCGGGGGCGTTGCCGTCGTCGCGCAGCACCAGGATGCCAGCGCAGTCGACATTGAGCAGCGAGGCGAGCTGGGTCAGCACGCCCTCGGCCAGCCGCTGCATCGACTTGAAATCGTACAGCGTCGAGGCGGCGTCGATGATGATCTCCAGCCCGCGCCTGGTCTGCACCATGCGCTCAAGTTGCTGGTAGCTGCGCAGCGCTGCGGTCAGCGAGGTGAACAGCTTGTCGGCGGTGAGCTCGGTCTTCGCCTTGTAGTCGTTGATGTCGTACTGGACGATGACGCGCCGTTCCGGCGCCTGGCCTGGCTGTCCCGTGCGCAGGATGATGCGGACCGTCTCGTTCTTGATCTCGTTGCGAATGTACTCGACGAGCTCGAGGCCGGCGACGTCGGTCTCCATGATGACGTCGAGCAGGACGGCGGCGATATCGGGGTTGTCCCGCATCAGCGTGCGACCTTCGGCCGCGGAATAGGCCGATACGATCTCCAGCGTCGCGCCGTTCAGATTGTAGTCGCTCAACGCGAAGCGGGTGCCCTCATGGACCGCGTGATCGTCGTCGATGACGGCGATCTTCCATTTGCGTACCGACGAATCCTCCGGAGGAGCCTCGGTATCGTCGATCAGTTGGAGGACATCGTCCTGTTCGGCCATTGACTGGTTCCGTCGGCTGCTGCGTCAGTGATCGTGGGCTGGCTCGTGGGCTGCCCTTTAGCGATCCTGGGCATGATAATGCGAAAAGTGGTGCCTTGTCCTACCCTTGACTCCAGCATCATGCGTCCGCCCAGCTGCTGGGTGACCAGGTTATAGACGATATGCAGCCCGAGACCCGTACCACCTTCGTTGCGGCGCGTCGTGAAGAAGGGGTCGAACGCCTGCCGCTGCACGTCCGGCGTCATGCCGGCGCCGTCATCGGCGAAGATGATCTCGACATCGTCGGCACCGCGCGCCCGGGCCGTGATCGTGATCGTGCCGGAGCGACCGTCGGCGAAGGCATGATTGACGGCGTTGAGGAAAAGATTGGTTAAGATTTGCCCATAGGCGCCCGGGTAGCCGTCGATCAGCAGGCCCTCGGGCACGTCGACCGATAGCGCGGTGGCGGCTTTCTTCAGCACCGGACGCAGGCTCGACACGATCTGGTCAGTCGCTTCGCCCAGATTAAACGGGCGCCGTTCGGCATGCGAGCGGTCGACGGCGACCTGCTTGAAGGACTGGATCAGCTCGCCGGCGCGCTGCAAATTGGCGACGAGCTGCTGCGACGCGTCGCGCGAGGTGCGGACGAATTCGTCGAGCTTCGAGCGGCGCAGCGGCTCGGTCTTCAGGTCGTTCTCGAACATTTCCGCGCGCCGGGCGAAGCTCGAGGCGACCGTCAGGCTGATGCCGATCGGATTGTTGACCTCATGGGCGACGCCGGCGACGAGGCCGCCCAGCGCCGCAAGGCGCTCGGCATCGATCAGGTTCTGCTGCGTGGTGTTGAGCTCGATCAGCGCGGTCTCGGCCTTTTCCTTGGCGGTTCGCAGCTCATCCTCGGTCTTGCTCTTGGCGATCGCGTTCTCCCGGAACACCTCGACGGCGCGCGCCATGGCGCCGACCTCGTCCTTGGCCGACGTGCCCTGCACCGGGCGGTCGTAGTCACCCGACGTGATGGCGCGCATCGATGCCATGATCTGGGCCAGCGGCAGCCGGATCGACAGCGCGATCAGGACGCCGGCGGACATGATGATGCCGAGAAAAAGCACAGCGATCGACAGCACCCGGCGCGAGATCGCGGCCAGCGTCCGGTCGAATGTCTCCTGCGCCTTCTGCTCGCGCTGGCGCATCTTGGCCGAGAGGTCGTCGATCGCGCCGATCGCGTCGGCCTGGCTGGCGTCGATGGTGTTGCGCAACAATTCGGTGCGGTTGGTGAGCTGTTCGCTGAGCTTGGTGAGGCCGTCGCGCAGTTCCTCGGTCTTGACCTTGAGCCGTGCCAGCGCCATGCGCTGCAGGTCGTTCTCGGCAAGATCGGTCATCACAGGGATCGTGTTCTCGATCGTATCGGTGTTGCGGCGGGCCTCGTCGGCCGACGCGGAGTCGAGCGACAAATAGTAGGCGTTGGCGGCGACCAGGAGCGAGGTGAATGCCTCGCGAGACTTGCCGAGCGAGGGCCAGATCAGCGCGTCGCGATGACCTGTCGCGCCCTCGATGATCGAATAGAGGCCGGCCATGTCCCTGGTCGGCGCAAGCACCTGCTCGTTGTAGGTCTTGCCGATGGCCGACTGTACCGTGCGCAATTCGCCGAAGCCGTCGAGGAAACGGCTGGTGACGCGTTCGAGCTGCTCCACCGAGCCTGACAGCATCGGGTCGGTCGAGGCGCGGTTCGTCAGCGTGCCGAGCACGGCCTCGCGCAGCAGCAGGATTTCGGCGAACAGGTCCGGGCTCGGCTGGTTGATGTAACGGTGGATCAGGTTCTGCAGCCTGGAGGTCTCGCTTTCGAGCCGGGCCAGGATCTTGTCGGATTCGCGCACCTGGCGGACGTCGTCCCAGGCCGAGCCGAGCACCTTGGAGCCATTCCAGATCAGCACGGCGAGCACGATCACGACGGCGGAATTGAGCAGCGCGATCGACAGGATGCGCCAGCGGATCGGAACCGCGCGCAGCAGCTGGACGATGCGGAAGCGGCTCTCCGCCGCGAAGCCCGGCGGCCGTCCCACTGTCCTGTGCTGTTGGGGCGCGTCCAAGATCAGCTCACTCCACCTTGCGGATGCGTTCGATCAGCGCTGCGATCGCGGGATCGCGCTCGGCCTTGGCATAGATGCCGGCCGTCGCCGCCTCGAACGGCTTGCGGTCGATATCGGTCACGATCTTGACGCCGGCCTCTTCTGCCCGTTTGCGCGAGCGTTCCTCGAGCTCGTTCCATTTCTCCCGCATGTAGAGGCTGGAGTGCTGGGCGGCTTCGCGAAAGATCTTCTGGTCGTCCGGCGACAGGCTGGCCCAGGCCTTTTGCGACATCACCAGGACTTCCGGGCTGACGGTATGTTGGGTCAGCGAGTAGTAGCCGGCATATTTATAGTGACCGGTGGTGACGAAGGACGGCCAGTTGTTTTCGGCGCCGTCGATCAGTCCGTTGGCAAGGCCGGTCAGCACCTGGCCGTAGGGCATTTCGACCGGTTCGGCGCCGAGCGCGCGGATCATGTCGGACATCTGCTCCGATTGTTGCACCCGCAGTCGCAACCCCCTGAGATCGTCGAGCGAGCGCACCGGGCGGACGCGGCTGTAGATCGAGCGGGCGCCGGAATCATAGAAGGCAAGCCCGACGAAGCCAAAGGCTTCGAAACTGTTCAGGATGTCGGTGCCGATCGGGCCGTCCAGCACCTTTTGCAGGTGGTCGAGCGATCGAAACAGGAACGGCATCGCCAGCACCTTCACGGCGGGCACCATGGTTCCGATCAGAGCGACGTTGGTCCGGTTGAGGTCGATTGCCCCGGCCCGGGTCTGCTCCAGCGTTTCTTTTTCCTCGCCGAGCTGGTGCGAATGGAACACCGTCACCTGATGCCGGCCACCGGTCCGCTCAGCGATCAGCCGACCCATATAACGCAACGCCAGGACGGTCGGATAATCCTCGTTCTGGGTGTCGGCAGCGCGGAATTCGCGCGCAAACGCGCTCGCCGAAACCGCCGTACACAACAGCGCGACGACAAGCGTCATGGTCCGCGAAAGTCCGGCGCGGCGATACACCAACAATTCCCCTTGTAGATTGTGTCCAGGGTGGGAGCAAAAGGTTCAACGGTTTTTAGCAGAAGGTGGATGGTTCGCCCATCGGCCAATTCGTTAATTCCGCGCTGCAACCAGAGGGATAGATTGAAACTACGGTTCTAGCACCTTATGACGGCATGACCTGACATGGGAATGGCTCATTGTGAAGTTGGTCTCGAAATTCCTGCTGCTTGCCGTCGCCGCGGCCATTCTGCTTGTATCGCCCGCGGGGGCCGCGACCGACATCATGTGGTGGCATGCGATGTCGGGCGAACTCGGCAAGCAGGTCGACAAGCTCGCCGCCGATTTCAACGCCTCGCAATCCGATTACCGGATCGTGCCCGCCTACAAGGGCAACTACACCGAGACCGTCACCGCGGCGATCTTCGCATTCCGTTCGCGCAGTCAGCCGGCGATCGTGCAGGTCAACGAGATCGCCACCGCGACCATGATGGCGGCGCGCGGCGCTATCTATCCGGTGTTCGACTTGATGCGCGATCAGTCGGAGGGGTTCACGCCGTCGGCCTATCTGCCGGCGGTGGCCGGCTATTACGCCGATGTCGACGGCAACATGCTGTCGTTCCCGTTCAATGCCTCGACGCCGATCCTCTACTACAACAAGGATATGTTCCGCTCGGCCGGGCTCGATCCGGACGTCGCGCCGAAGACCTGGCCCGAGGTCGGCGCAGCGGCGAAGCGGCTGCGTGCGGCAGGTGCGATGTGCGGCGTGACCACGTCGTGGCCGTCCTGGATCAATGTCGAGAATTTTTCCGCGTTTCACAATCTGCCGATCGCAACCCGGGGCAATGGTTTCGGCGGACTGGACGCGCAGCTGGTCTTCAACAATCCGATTGTGTTGCGCCACATCGCGATGCTGGCGCAGTGGCAGGCCGACAAGACCTTCGACTATAGCGGCCGCGGGCAGACCGCCGAGCCGCGCTTCCAGAAGGGCGAATGCGGCATCTTCATCGGCTCGTCCGGCACGCGCGCCGACATCAAGGCCAACTCGAATTTCGAGATCGGCTACGGCATGATGCCGTATTATCCGGATGTCCAGGGCGCGCCGCAGAACTCGATCATCGGCGGCGCCACGCTGTGGGTGCTGCGCGACCGGCCGCGCGCCGAATATGCCGGGGTGGCGAAGCTCTTCGCCTTTCTGTCGCGGCCCGAGGTGCAGGCCGCCTGGCACCAGAACACCGGCTACCTGCCGATCACCCGCGCCGCGTTCGATCTCACCCGCGCGCAGGGCTTCTACGACCGTAATCCGGGCGCCTCCATGTCGATCGAGGAAGTCACGCTGAAGCCACCGACCGACAATTCGAAGGGCATTCGCCTCGGCTCGTTCGTCTTGATCCGCGACGCGATCGAGGACGAGCTCGAGCAGGTGTTCGCCGGCAAGCGCACCGCGCAGGCCGCGATGGACAACGCCGTCGAGCGCGGCAACCGCCTGCTGCGCCAGTTCGAGCGCGCCAATCCGGATAGGTGAGGGTGGCTCGATCTTGCCGACGTCATTGCGAGGAGCGAAGCGACGAAGCAATCCATCGTTCCGCATGCGCTGAAGCATGGATTGCTTCGCTTCGTTCGCAATGACGGCTTAACTGATGACCACGTCCCTTCCACCCATCACGGGCTACGACACCTACCGCGCCTGGCGCAGCGACATTTCGCGCTGGTTGCCAGTCGCGCTTGATATCGCCCATGGTCACGGGTTGTCTTGCGCCGCGCCGCATGTGTTTGCGACCGGCACCAACCTCGTCGTCGGGCTCGGTGACGACCTGATCCTGAAACTCTTCCCGCCGTTTCTGGCTCGGCAATTCGTCTCCGAACGCGGTGCGCTCGCGGAGCTGCGCGGTCGGCTTGGCATTCCGATTCCGGACGTCGTCGCGGCGGGCGAGCGTGATGGTTGGCCCTATCTCGTCATCACGCGCCTTTCCGGCGTCGTCGGATCGGAGGTGTGGCCGTCGCTGGGGGAGGCTGAAAAGGAGCGCGTGCTCGCCGAGATCGGCGCCGTCATCGCGGAGGTCCAGCGCGTCCCGCCGGGCGCCCTGCTCGCGATCGAGCCGCGCTGGGACGCTTACATGCGCCAGCAAATTGCGCAGTGCCGGGCGCGCCACGAACGGCTCGGACTGCCGCAGAAATTTCTCGCCGGGCTCGACGATCTCCTGCGTGACGCCGCCGCGCTGATCCCGATGGATGCGCCGCCGGTGATCCTGGTTGGCGAATACATCCCCGAAAATTTCCTGCTGGCGCGCCGCGGCGACGGGTGGCATGTCGCCGGGCTGTTCGACTTCGGCGATGTGCAGACCGGATGGGGCGAGTACGATCTGCTCGGTCCCAGCGCCTTCATGGCCGCCGGCCATCCGCGCCGAGTGCACAGCCTGTTCGACGGCTTCGGCATTTCGCGCAACGACGTGACGTTTGCGCTGAAGCGGCGGCTGATGGCGCTGATGCTGCTGCATCGGGCCAGCGATCCGCTCCGGCACATCTGCATCGACCGCTGGCCCGACAAGGTCGACGACCTCGTGCAGCTCCAGCAGTTGATTTGGCCGGACTAGGCCGTGAACCACAAATCTGCCGGTCGTCCTCGAGTATCGGCGGGACAACATGGGAGGGATCCGGCTTCATGACGATTTCAGGCCGGGCCGCTCATTGGCAGAATGTATACGAGCGCAAGGGCGAACGCGAGGTAAGCTGGTTCCAGGAGAGCCCGTCGCCTTCGCTCGAACTCATCGCATTTGCCGATGCGGAGCCTACCTCACCAATTGTTGACGTCGGTGGTGGAGCGGCTCGATTGGTCGATGCGTTGCTGACCGCCGGATATGCAGATCTGACTGTCCTTGATTTGTCCGACGCGGCGCTCGCGGCGTCGCGTGCACGGCTCGGTGCCGCTAGCGACCGCGTGGACTGGATCGTCGCCGATGTGACGACGTGGCGACCAACGCGGAATTATGACATCTGGCACGACCGTGCAGCGTTCCATTTTCTCAACGCGCCGGAAGAACAAGCGGCTTATGTCGCGTGCGTCCGACGAGCTGTACAAATTGGCGGTCATGTTATTATCGGCACATTCGCAATCGATGGTCCGGAGAAATGCAGCGGCTTGCCCGTGACACGTCACAGCGCTGACAGCATCACCGCTCTGCTCGGCGCGGGCTTCACATTGACGGATCATCGGCGCCATAATCACACGACGCCATGGCAATCGGTACAGAATTTCCAGTTTAGCAGCTTCATCAGATCATACTGAACTCGCACTGCAACCCAACGTCTGCATTGGGCCATTATTTGCGAATTGCACAGGTTACTCGCTTCGGGCCAAAAGCTGAAAATTGTCGCCGTCGTCAGGCGGCCTGGTGTTGATACCCTAGTGGATGGCTGCCACTGCGGTTACGGCAATGAGAATGATCGTTACGAGCGCACCTGAAACATAGAGAATGGTTCTGATGCTGCCGCCTTTGGCCGCTTTGCCGCCGCGCAGATAGATCGCAACGTGGATGAGGCGAATTGCGACATAGACCCATACGAGCGTTGCAAGCGTGACGGGTCCCACCCCCACCATCATAGCCAGTATTGCCGGCACGACAAAAGGTGGCAGCGCCTCTACCGCGTTCATGTGGACGCGATCGATCCGGTACAGCAGATTCTCGTCGTCCAACGGCAGGACAGGTCCGGAGAGCGCCCCGGTCCTGCCTTTGAACGATCCTGAATAGATCGCGAGTAAAATTGACAGGAGGCAAAGGACAAGCACCCCGACAATGCTAAGCGAGTAGGCTGCCATACGGACCTCCGCAATTACGATCATGTCGCACGGGTTACGCGAGTATCATGGCTCGCGGGCAATCCGCTCGGCGAACCGTCTTAGATAGAGCGGCCAACCCTGATCGCCTACAACGCCTTCGCGCACGCCTTCCCAACCTTGGCCATGACGTTCGAGGTGACGGTGCTCAAGCTCCAACCGAGTCCGGCTTGGCGTCTCGGCGATGAATCGCACCTCCCATTCACTGGTCTTGTCGGGATCGGTTTCGATTTGCCAGCGCGGGCTGATGTCCTAGCTTAGAAGCACGCGATTCGGCGGTTCAAAAGCCAACACACGCGCCCAGCGGCATTCGCTGCCGTCGACACCCCGATCATAGGCGTGACCGCCGATCCGAGGCTCGAACACCGTCTCTGCGATGGGGACGGAGAGCAGGTTGTGCTCGCGTGGCTTAAAGCTGCCGAAGTCTTCCGTAAAGACCTTGAACGCAAGCTCGATTGGCGCCTCAACCACGATAGATTGTTTGATGGGCGCGGCTGATACACGCATGCTCATTTCTGGTCCTCCACTGATTTTTCGACGGCCACTTTGTAAGCTTCCAGCGTGCTGCTCCAGAACGGGTCAAGCCAGATACGCATCTGGCCGAGCCCCGCTGGATCGATGTGGTAAATGTTGCTCGCCCCTTTTGGCTCGGCACGAACCAAACGAGATTCGCGCAGCACCTTCAGATGCTGGGAGACGGCTGACTGGGAGACAGTCAGTTCTCGGGTGAGTTCAACGACAGTGCGAGGCCGCGCGCCCAGCAGTTCGAATATTCGTCTGCGGGTCGCATCGCCCAGGGCGGCCAGTTGTGCGCTGTCCTTAGCCACGGCTGGTCGATGCCTGTTGCCGGCCATGCTTACGCGGCCTTTCGGTTCGGTCATGAAAACAGATTCTCATAGTAAAATAAGCCACCACTAATGATTAGCACAAACTAATGATAGCTTCAAACCGAATTTGGCTACGTGCTAATGGGTCCAAGCCCCAGTTTCCGGCCGCCTGACGCGGTGCGAGAATAAGAGCAGCGCACCTCGAGTGCATTCAGATTGAGCAAATAGTTCGGCTTTGTATGCAATGTGTCGGACCGTACCTTGATGTCGGTGCAGAGATTTATCTTTATATGTCAGTCTTTTAATCCAAAATAAGATTCCCTTAAGGATTGGCACAAACCTTGCGATCCCTGTTCCAAAGCCATTTTCCAAAAGGCATTTGGAGCATCCCATGAAGCGTCGCGATTTCCTCAAATCGGTGTCCGGGCTGGCAGCGGGGACGCTGGCGCCGACCGCCCCCGCGATCTGGTCGCCGGCCAAGGCCGATGCCCGCTCCGAGACGCTGCTGATCGTGTCCGAGGGCGGCCCCAACAATCTCGACATCCAGGGCATCGGCACCAACGTGCCCGGCTACGAGGTGTCGTGGAATTGCTACGACCGGCTGATCAGCCACGAGATGAAGAGCGGTCCGGGCGGTGTGCCCTATTACGACCGCGACAAGATCAAGCCTGAACTCGCCGAGGACATGGTCGTCGGTGACATGTCGGTCACCTTCAAGCTGAAGAAGAACGCCAAATTCCATGACGGCACGCCGGTTACGGCGAAGGATGTCAAATGGTCGCTCGACCGCGCGGTGACGGTCGGCGGCTTCCCGACCTTCCAGATGAGCGCGGGCTCGCTGACCAAGCCGGAGCAGTTCGTCGTGGTCGACGACAACACCGTGCGCGTCGACTTCATGAAGAAGGACCGGCTGACGATTCCCGATCTCGCCGTGATCGTGCCCTGCGTCATCAATTCCGAGCTGGTGAAGAAGAACGCCAGCGAGAAGGATCCCTGGGGCCTCGAATACACCAAACAGCAGACCGCGGGCTCCGGCGCCTACAAGGTGACGAAATGGACCGCCGGCACCGAAGTGGTGATGGAGCGCAACGACGATTGGGTCGGTGGTCCGTTGCCGAAGATCAGGCGCGTGATCTGGCGGATGGTGCCGCAGGCCGGCAACCGCCGCGCACTGCTCGAGCGTGGCGACGCCGACATCTCCTATGAGCTGCCGTTCAAGGATTTCCAGGAAATGAAGGCGAGCGGCAAGCTCAACGTGGTCTCGCTGCCGTTCTCCAACGGCATCCAGTACATCGGCATGAACGTCACCAAGCCGCCGTTCGACAATCCCAAGGTACGTCAGGCGATCGCCTATGCGATTCCGTATCAGAAGATCATGGATGCGGTGATGTTCGGGCTCGCCAATCCGATGTTCGGCGCGCCCAAGGACAAGCCGACCGAGGTCGCCTGGCCGCAGCCGACCAAATACAACACCGACATGGACAAGGCGAAGGCGCTGCTCGCGGAGGCCGGCTACGCCAACGGCTTCGAGACCACGATCTCGTTCGATCTCAATTTTGCCGGCGTCAACGAGCCGCTTTGCGTGCTGGTGCAGGAGAGCCTCGCCCAGCTCGGCATCAAGACCACGATCAACAAGGTGCCCGGCGCCAACTGGCGCACCGAATTGAACAAGAAGGAGATGCCGCTGTTCACCAACGTGTTCTCGGGCTGGCTCGATTATCCCGAGTACTTTTTCTACTGGTGCTATCACGGCAACAATTCCGTCTTCAACACCATGAGCTACAAGTCGGGCGAGATGGACAAGCTGATCGACGGCGCGCGCAACGCCGCGGCCAACGGCGACACCGCCGCCTATGACGCCGACGTGAAAGGCTTCGTCGATCTCGCCTTCAGCGACATTCCGCGCATCCCGCTCTACCAGCCCTTCGTCAACGTCGCGATGCAGAAGAACATCTCGGGCTACGAATACTGGTTCCACCGCCGCCTCGACTACCGCGCGATGGCGAAGGGGTGATGCATGGCGCGCGACACGGCCATGACGCCGGCTGAGTTTCCGAGTGAGGTGGGCACTGCTCTCTCATTCCCTCTCCCCTTGTGGGAGAGGGGCAGGGTGAGGGGTAGCCACGAACTCCGACCTCGCTTGGGGCTACCCCTCACCCCAACCCTCTCCCATCGCAAGTCGGGCTTGCCCGACTTGCGCAAATCAACGATGCGCAACCGGGGTAGACCCCGGTTGCGTGGGAGAGGGAGCCCATCCAGTCCCCGTAGGGCTTTTCACAAGGCAATTGGGAGCACGCCATGCTGACTCTCATCGGCAAACGCCTTCTGTTCGCAATCCCGTCGCTGATCGGCGTCGTGATCGTGACTTTCCTGTTGACGCGCGCGTTGCCGGGCGATCCGGCGGCGTATTTCGCTGGCCCTGCGGCCGGCAAGGAAGCGGTCGAGCAGATCAGGAAGAAGCTCGGTCTCGACAAGCCGCTGATCGAGCAGTTCTTCCACTACACCAACGATCTCGCGCATGGCGATTTCGGCAACTCGCTGACGACAGGACAGCCGGTCGCGGCGGAATTGCGCAATCGCTTGCCGGCGTCAGCTGAGCTCACCTTGCTCGGTCTCGTCGTCTCGATCGTGATCGCGATTCCGCTCGGCGTGCTGGCGGCGACGCGGCCGGGCTCATGGATCGACCATCTCTGCCGGGTCACGACCACGGCCGGCGTGTCGCTGCCGGTGTTCTTCACCGGGCTTGTGCTGGTCTACGTGTTCTATTTCCGCCTCGGCTGGTCGCCGGCGCCGCTCGGGCGCCTCGACGTCTTCGCCAGCGCGCCGCCGACCGTCACGGGCTTCTATCTGATCGACACCTTGATCGCACGTGACTTCGAGGCGTTCCGGTCGGCGTTCAGCCAGTTGATCCTGCCCGCAGTGACGCTTGCGATCTTCTCGCTGGCGCCGATCGCGCGGATGACGCGGGCCTCGATGCTGGCGGTGCTGTCGTCGGATTTCGTCCGCACCGCGCGCGCCAGCGGCCTGTCGCCGGGCAAGGTGATCGTCACCTATGCGTTCCGCAACGCGATGCTGCCTGTCATCACCACGCTCAGCATGGTGTTCTCGTTCCTGCTCGGCGCCAATGTGCTGGTTGAGAAAGTGTTCGCCTGGCCCGGCATCGGCTCCTACGCGGTGGAAGCTTTGATCGCATCCGACTTTGCCCCAGTGCAAGGCTTCGTGTTGACCATGGCGGTCATGTACGTGCTGCTCAATCTCATCATCGACATTCTCTATGGTGTGATCGATCCACGCGTCAGGCTGGAGGGCTAAGAGCATGATCCGGAAAAGTGGGAACCGGTTTTCCGAAAGAGATCATGCTCCAAGGAGAAAGCCATGAGCACCGTTGCGCCGACAGTCGAACCCGCCGGTCCCGCACGCACCTCGGGCTTGGCCGCGATCATCGAGCAAACGCGTTATGTGCTGGACGAGAACAAGGTCACCGGCTTCGCCTTCGGGCTGCTGGTCCTGATTGTGTTCGCAGCGCTGTTCGGTCCTTACATCGTGCCGTACGATCCGCTCGCTTCCGATACTGTGGCGGCACTGAAGGCACCGTCGGCCGCGCACTGGTTCGGCACCGACCAACTCGGCCGCGACATTTTTAGCCGCGTCGTTGTTGCGACACGGCTCGACACCTTCATTGCGGTCGCCTCCGTCGTGCTGGTGTTCCTGATGGGCGGGCTCGCCGGCATCGCCGCCGGCTATTTCGGCGGCTGGACCGACCGCATCGTCGGCCGCATCGCCGACACCATCATGGCGTTTCCGCTGTTCGTGCTGGCGATGGGCATCGTCGCCGCGCTCGGCAACACCGTGCAGAACATCATCATCGCGACTGCGATCGTGAACTTCCCGCTCTATGCCCGCGTCGCGCGCGCCGAGGCCAATGTCCGCCGCAATGCCGGCTTCGTGCAGGCGGCGCGGCTGTCCGGCAACGGAGAATTCCGCATCCTGCTGGTGCATATCCTGCCCAACATCATGCCGATCATGATCGTGCAGATGTCGCTGACCATGGGCTATGCCATCCTCAACGCCGCGGGCCTCTCCTTTATCGGTCTCGGCGTCCGGCCGCCGACCGCCGAATGGGGCATCATGGTTGCGGAGGGCGCCGGCTTCATGGTGTCGGGCGAGTGGTGGATCGCGCTGTTCCCCGGCCTTGCGCTGATGATTGCGGTGTTCTGCTTCAATTTGCTCGGCGACGGCCTGCGCGACATCGTCGACCCGCAGCGGAGGACGTGATGACTGTCTCAACACGGTGCCACAATACCGCTCCGCTACTTTGCATGGGGTTGTTTTGCGGATTTTTGGATGACGCCTCGCATGAGGGGAGGTGCGCATGACCGCCCAGCCGCTGCTCGACGTCTCCGACCTCACCGTCGAATTCAACACCCGCCGCGGCATTGTGAAGGCCGTGCAGCACGTCAACGTCTCCGTCGCCAAGGGCGAGACCGTCGGCATCGTCGGCGAGTCCGGCTCCGGAAAATCCGTGACGTCGTATGCCGTGATGCGCATCCTCGACCGCGCCGGCAGGATCGCCGAGGGTTCGGTGATGTTCTCCGGCATCGACGTCAAGGCGGCGACCGAGAGCCAGATGCGCGACCTGCGCGGCCGCGAGGTCTCGATGGTGTTCCAGAATCCGCGCGCCGCGCTCAATCCGATCCGCAAAGTCGGCGACCAGATCGAGGACGTGCTGCGCCAGCACGTCCAGCAGGCTACCGTCGCCGATCGCGGCGAGAAGGCGATCGAGGCGCTGGAGGCGGTCAAGATCGCCCGTCCGCGCGAACGCTACCACGCCTATCCGTTCGAGCTCTCGGGCGGCATGTGCCAGCGCGTTGTCATCGCGCTGGCATTGGCCTGCAATCCGCAGCTCCTGATCGCCGATGAGCCGACCACCGGCCTCGACGTCACCACCCAGAAGGCGGTGATGGATCTGATCGTCGAACTGACAAAACGCCGATCGATGTCGACCATCCTGATCACCCATGATCTCGGCCTCGCCGCGGCCTATTGCGACCGCGTCGTTGTCATGGAAAAGGGCCGCGTGGTCGAGACGGCGAAGTCGGCCGACATCTTCGCCGCACCCCAGCACGCCTACACCAAGAAGCTGATGCGCGCGACGCCGCGGATCGGCGTGTCGTTGCGCGATTTGTTGCCGGAGGAGGAGGCTCTCGCCTCTCCTCGCCCTGCGCCCGCGGAAGCGGCCCCTCTTCCCGCGAAGGGCGGGGCGAGGGAGCAGCCGCTCCTGCTCGTCGAAAAGCTGGTCAAGGAATATCCCCGCCAGGGCGCCGGCGCGGTACTGTCAAAATTGTTCGGCCGCAAGCCGCCGGTGGAGGAGGATGTCTTCCGCGCCGTCGACGGCATCAGCTTCCATGTCGGTTATGGCGAGAGCGTCGGACTGGTCGGCGAATCCGGCTGCGGCAAGTCGACGACGTCGATGATGGTGATGCGGCTGCTGGACCAGACCTCCGGCCGCATCATGTTCGACGGCGGGGACATCGGCGCGATCATGCCGCAGTCGTTTGCGCGGTTGCCGCAGCGCAGCCAGATCCAGATGGTGTTCCAGGATCCGACCGACAGCCTCAATCCGCGCTTCACCGCGGCGCGCGCGATCGCGGACCCGATCATGCAGCTCAGCGACATCAAGGGCCGCGACGCGCTGCGCGATCGTTGCGAGGAGCTGGCGCGATTGGTCGGCCTGCCGCTCAATCTGCTCGATCGCTTTCCGCACCAGCTCTCCGGCGGCCAGAAGGCCCGCGTTGGCATCGCGCGGGCGATCGCGCTGCATCCGAAACTCGTCATCCTCGACGAACCGACCGCGGCGCTCGACGTTTCCGTGCAGGCGGTCGTGCTCAACCTGCTGCAGGACCTCAAGCAGTCGATGGGCATGAGCTATCTGTTCGTCTCCCACGACCTCAATGTGGTGCGGTTGCTATGCGACCGCGTCATCGTGATGCGCTCAGGCCGCATCGTGGAGCAGGGCTCGTCCGAACAGGTCTTGGGCAATCCGCAGGATGCCTATACAAGGGAGCTGCTGACGGCGATCCCGCATCCGCCGTTGCCGGTCTCTTGAGAACCTAACGGGAGCGAAATGGCCGATCATCTCGACGACTATATCAATGCCGTCGCCAGCGCGATGGCGTTGCCGGTGGAGGACGCCTGGCGTCCCGCGGTGCGTGCGAACCTCGAGGTCTCGCTGAGGCTGGCGCGGCTGGTCGACGACTTCCCGCTGCCGGACGAGACCGAGTCCGCCGCGATCTATTCGGCCTGAGACCGCGATGTCCGAGAAATCTGCCCTTATGTCAGCCGCCGACATCGCGCAGGCCGTGTCAGGCCGTAAGATCACCGCGCTCGACGCGACAGAAGCCGCGCTGTCGCGGATCGCTGTTCACGACAAGGTCCTCAACTCCTTCACCGACGTCACCGCCGATCGTGCCCGCGCCAAGGCGAAAGCGATCGACGCCGCGATTGCAGCCGGCCAATCGGTCGGCCCACTTGCAGGCGTGCCGTTTGCGGTGAAGAACCTGTTCGACGTGCAGGGGCTCTCCACCCGCGCGGGCTCAAAGATCAATCGCGACCTGCCGCCGTCACCGCGCGACGCCACGCTGATCGAGCGGATGGAAGCGGCCGGCGCCGTGTTGGTCGGCGCGCTCAACATGGGCGAATACGCCTACGACTTCACCGGCGAAAACGTCCATGACGGCCCGTCGCGCAATCCGCACGATCCGACGCGGATGGCCGGCGGCTCCTCGGGCGGCTCCGGCAGCGCTGTCGGCGGTGCGCTGGTTCCGATCTCGCTCGGCTCCGACACCAACGGCTCGATCCGCGTGCCCTCGTCGTTCTGCGGCATTTTTGGACTGAAGCCGACCTATGGAAGGTTGTCGCGGGCGCGGTCCTTTCCGTTCGTCGCGAGCCTAGATCATCTCGGCCCGTTCGCGCGCAACGTGAAAGACCTCGCGCTCGCCTATGATGCGATGCAGGGGCCGGATGCCGATGACGTCGGTTGTGCCGGCCGATCGCTCGAGCCGACATTGCCTTTGCTGACCCATGATATCGACGGTTTGCGCATCGCGATCGCCGGCGGCTATTTTCAAAAGAACGTGTTTCCCGAAGCGATCGAAGCCGTCGCGCGTGTGGCGAAGGCACTCGGCGCCACGCAGACAATCGAATTGCCTGAAGTCGCGCGCGCCCGCGCCGCCGCCTACATCATCACGACGACCGAGGGCGCCTCGCTGCACCTCGATCGCCTGCGCCAGCGTCCGAATGATTTCGATCCCGCGGTGCGCGACCGTTTGATCGCGGGCGCGATGGTGCCTGCGCCCTATGTCGACAAGGCGCAGAAATTCCGCCGCTGGTATCGCGCAAAAGTGCTGGAGCTATACAAGTCGGTCGATGTGATCCTGGCGCCGGCGACGCCCTGCACCGCGCCAAAACTCGGACAGGTCAACTTCGTGCTCGACGGTGTGGAGCTGCCGGTGCGCGCCAATATCGGCATTCACACCCAGCCGATTTCCTTCATCGGCCTTCCCGTTGTCGCCGTGCCGGTGCCGCTGGAGCCGATGCCGATCGGCGTGCAGCTCATCGTCGCGCCCTGGCGCGAGGACATCGCGCTGCGGGTGGCCTACGCACTGGAACAGATGGGTGTTGCGGCCGCGCCGCCGCCGAGGGGACTCTAAACCATGGATATCGATCGACCCGACGTGCTCGCCGAGGTTACGGCGCAGTTCGAACGCTATGAAAAGGCGCTGATCTCCAACGACGTGGCGGTGCTCGACGAGCTGTTCCGCAAGGACAAGCGCACGCTCCGCTATGGCATCGGTGAAAACCTCTATGGCTATGACGAGATCATGGCGTTCCGCGCCGGGCGCTCGCCGGTCGGGCTGATGCGTAGCATCGACCGCACCGTGATCACGACCTATGGCCGCGACACCGCGATCGCCTCGACGCTGTTCCATCGCGAATCCACGCCGGGCCGAGTGGGACGCCAGATGCAGACCTGGATTCGCTTCCCCGAGGGGTGGAGAATCGTCGCGGCCCATGTCAGCATCATCGACGAGCCCAAAGCTGCCTGAAACGGATACTTGAAGCATGAGCCTGGACGAGCTTCCGACACGCGCACCGCAACCGCAGGGCACCGAGCCCGAGGCGGTCGTGCGCCGCGTCGATCGCCCGGCCTCGCCGCTGGACAAGGTGACCCGCGCCGAGGAACTCAGGCTACAGCTCGCCGACGAGATCGTGCGCGGTACGCTCGCGCCGGGCGCCGCCCTCGACGAGACCGAGATCGCGCGCCGCTTCAACGTCTCGCGCACCCCGGTGCGGGAAGCGCTGCGGCAACTTGCGGCCTCTGGCCTGATCGATGCTCGCGCGCATCGCGGCGCGGTGGTGGCGCGGCCTTCGCTTGAAAGACTGACCGGCATGTTCGAGGCGATGGCCGAACTGGAGGCGATGTGCGCCGGCCTTGCCGCCGAGCGCATGATGCCGGCGGAACGCAACGCGCTGGAGACGATCCACGAGGAATTGCGGGTGCTGAGCTACACCGGCAATCCCGACCGTTTCCACGAGGTCAATGAGCGCTTCCACAACGCGATCTATGCCGGATCGCAGAACGCCTATATCGCCGAGATGACGCTGGCCACCCGTGTGCGCGTGCAGCCGTTCCGCCGCGCCCAGTTCCGCAATCTCGGGCGATTGGCAAAGTCCCACGCCGAGCACGACCGCGTCGTCGTCGCCATCATGCGCGGCGACAAGGCCGGGGCCGCCGCCGCGATGCGCGCCCATATCGAGCTGGTGCGCGGGGAGTACGAGATCTACGCGGTGTCGGTGTAGGCTGGCGCAACGTATCAAGTTCGTCATTCCGGGGCGCCGCGAAGCGGCCGAGCCCGGAATCCATTCGTCCGCATAAGATGTCACTGGTTGGTCGGCGCGCTTTCCCTGAGGCCGTCGCCTTGGTGGGATGGATTCCGGGCTCGCGCTTCGCGCGCCCCGGAATGACGACTAGGAGGCCTTCTCCGCCATGAACGCGCGCCAACCGCCGTACGCCGAAATATCCTTGGCGCCGTTGATCGCAGCCGGCTCAACGAGAAAGCCCTTCACCTCGCGTCCATCCGCAAGCCGGACCGTGCCGATCGACATCGGCGGCGGGATGGCGGCGACGAATGTTCCGAATGCGGCCGGTGACATCGCCCAAAGTTCGAGCTTGATCGCGGTGCCCTGGCCCGCCTCGACGCGCAGCATGCCGGGCTTCGGCGGTGTGGTGTCGAGCGCATAGAGCTTGTAATCCGGCGCGGTAACCGCTTCCTCAAGCAGGCGCGCGTCGAGCGCGGTCAATTCGCCGTTCAGTGCCATGCCGGAGAGATGCGCGCCGACCACCGCGATCGGAATCTCGTCAGGCATCACCACCGGAATCGCGGCGAGTGGCGGCTGAGGCAGCGACTTGGCTCCGATCGGCAGCTTCGTGTCGGCGTGGAAGGCGCGGCCGATGCTGGCAAGATCAGCGTCGCGGCCGGCCGGTGCCAGCAGCGTAATGCCGAACGGCGCGCCGTCGGACCGCATTGCCGCCGGCAGCGCCAGCCCGCAGAGATCGAGCAGATTGACGAAATTGGTGTAGGTGCCGAGCCGCGAATTGAGCTCGACCGGATTGGCGAGCACCTGCGCGGTCGAATAGATCGTCGGCGCCGTCGGCAGCACGACCGCGTCGAGCTGTGCAAAGGCGCGTGCGGTGCTGGCGCGGAGCGCCTGCAGGCGGTACAGCGCGGAGAACGTGTCGGCTGCGGTGAGCCGCGCGCCAGCCGCGGTGATCTCGCGGGTCACGGGATGAATGGCGTCGGGCGATGACGCCAGCAGGTTACGGATCACCAGATAGCGTTCGGCGACCCACGGTCCCTCGTAGAGCAGCCGCGCGGTCTCGTAGAACGGCTCAAGGTCGAATTCGACCAGCGTTGCGCCGAGCGCTTCCCATCGCTTCAGCGCCTCGCCATAGGCCTTCTCCGACGCTCGGTCGCCGAAGAAGATGAGTTGGCCGTTGCGGGGAATGCCGAGCTTCAGTTGCGTTGGAAACGCCGCGAGGTCGCCCAGCGGCCGGTTGCGCGAGAACGGGTCGGCGCCGTCGGGACCCGCCATCACGGCAAGCGCGGCCATCGCATCATCGACCGTGAGCGAGAACACCGAGATGCAGTCGAGCGTGCGGCAGGCCGGCACCAGGCCCGCGGTCGAGATCAGCCCGAGGCTCGGCTTGAGGCCGACGATGTTGTTGAGCATCGCCGGCACGCGGCCGCTACCGGCGGTGTCGGTGCCGAGTGCGAGCGGCACCAGGCCGGCGGAGACCGCGACCGCCGAGCCCGAACTCGAGCCGCCCGGAATGAGATCGCCGCGCACCGGATTCTTGGGAATGCCGTAGGGCGAGCGCACGCCGACCAGCCCGGTGGCGAATTGGTCGAGATTGGTCTTGCCGATGATGATGGCGCCGGCCTCGCGCAGCTTCGCAACCGCCGTGGAATCGTGCACCGGCAGATAGGAGAAGGCCGGGCAGGCGGCAGTGGTCGGCAGGCCCTTGACGTCGATATTGTCCTTCACCGCGACCGGCACGCCATAGAGCGGCAACTGTGCCGGGTCTTTCGTCGCGAGCCGTTCGGCCTCGGCGATCGCGTCGTTTTCGTCGCGCAGGCTGATGAAGATGGCGGGATCGTTGTGCTCGCGGATGCGCTGGTAGCTGCGCGCGATGGTCTGCGCCGGCGTCATGGTGCCGGCGCGGTGCGCAGCTGATATTGCAGCGACGGTTTCAGTCACGTGAGTTGGTCCCGTCCATTAAGCGGCAAGGCAACGGCGCCCTGCGCGAAGGAATTGCAGCCTGATCGAAGCAAGCGATGTGCCATTGTGTACATTTGGCCACCGGGGGCCACCAAGCAGATTGTCGCACGATGTCAGTTGTTTAGGGCAATCATACGCAAGCCGCACGGGTCGGTCGGGCAGATCCATCGTGGCCTGCTTGCCTATTTCATGAGCAGTGTCATCCGAGCGCGGCGAACCGGCGCGTCGCCTTGCCGCTAATCCGCTCCTGCGCTGCGCGCACGGACCAGTCGGCTCAGCATCTGCAGGAACTGCCGGCCATCCTTGATGCCCAGGGGCGCCAGCGTCAGTCGGTTGAACTCCTGCGCGAGCGCCCAGGCGCGCGCGGCCGCCTGCGTGCCGCGGGCCGTCAGCACCAGTTCGACGGCGCGCTTGTCGCGATCCGACCGCTTTCGCTTGATGAGATCCTTGCCTTCCAGCTTCGCCAGGATCTTCACGAGATTGGGCAACTGGATGCGCAGCGCGTTCGCGACCTCGCTCTGGGTGACGGAAGGATTGTCGCGGACCGTGATCATGACCGAATGTTCGGCGGGCGAGAAACCGGTCTCCGCGAAGTGCGGAAAGAACTCCTCGAAGATCTGGATCTGCAGCATGCGGATCATGAAACCCGGCGTCTGCTGCAGCGCCGTCAGATCGAGCGGCCGTTTCGGGTGTCCGTTAGCGACGTCGTCAGCAAGCGACTTGTTCGCGGAAAGGCTCGTTCGCTTGTGCATGGGCGCGTGATTCCCGAACCGAATTGACATCGCCAAAAATGCTTATATTATATAAGCAATTCGGCAGCATGAAGATTGCCGATCGGGTTGTAACGCTGGGAGGTCCGGTTGGGCCATGTTTTTTCGCGACGCGCGATACGGCCACTGCTCGCCGTGGCCGCCTTGTTGCTCGCATCCGGCGCAGAGGCGCAGGACAAGGTCCGCATCGGTGTCCTGAACGATCAGTCCGGCGTGTTCTCGACCTATCAGGGCATCGGCTCGGTGATCGCCGCGCAGATGGCGGTCGAGGATTATGGCGGCAAGGCCGCCGGCAAGCCGGTCGAAGTTGTTGCCGCCGATCACCAGAACAAGCCCGATATCGGTGTCGGTATCGCGCGGCGCTGGTACGAAAACGAAAATGTCGATGCGATCTTCGACCTGCCGAACTCGGCGATAGCGCTCGCGGTTGCCGCCATGAGCGAGCAGAAGAACAAGGTGTTCGTCGGTTCCGGCGCCGGCACGGCGCTGCTGACCGGTGAAAAATGCACGCCGAACACCGTGCACTGGACCTACGACACCTACGCCTATGGCCGCGGCCTCGGCCGTGCCGTGGTCGCGCAAGGCGGCAAGAAATGGTTCTTCCTCACGGCCGATTATGCGTTCGGCCACGACCTCGAAAAGCAGGCGATGGAAGCGGTCAAGGCCGCCGGCGGCGAGGTGGTCGGCGCGGTCCGCCATCCGCTCGGAACCGCCGACTACGCGTCGTTCCTGCTGCAGGCCCAGGCGTCCGGCGCCGACGTCATCGGCATCGCCAATGCCGGCGACGACACCATCACCTCGATGAAGCAGGCGGCCGAATTCGGCCTGACTGCGAAGCAGAAGCTGGTCGGCTTGATCCTCGGCATGAATGGGCTGCCGGCGCTGACGCTGAAGGCGGCGCAGGGCGCGCAGATCATGAACCCGTTCTACTGGGATCTGAACGAAGGCACGCGCAGCTTCGCCAAGCGCTTTGCCGAGCGCCACCCGCAGAACAATTATCCGAACGACATGCAGGCCGGCGTCTATGCGTCGGTCATTCACTACCTCAAGGCCGTCGACAAGGTCGGCGGCGCCGGTGACGGTCGTGCCGTGGTCGCGGCGATGAAGGCGCTCCCGACCGACGATCCGCTGTTCGGAAAAGGCTACATCCGCGCCGACGGCCGCAAGATCCATCCGCTCTATTTGCTCGAGGTCAAGAAGCCCGAGGAATCGCAGTCGAAATGGGATCTGCTCAAAGTCGTTGCCACGGTGTCCGGCGAGGACGCGTTCCGGCCTGAAAAGGATGGCGGCTGTCCGTTGCTGAAATAGGCAGCTTGTGCTGCAGTCCGATCGGAGGCTCCGTCATGCCAGACCCCGCGGTGGTACAGCCGGCCCTCGAGCTCAGCTTTCTCGATGCCGATGTCAGCGTCGAGCGGCGTCCCGACGGCGCCCTTGTGCTTCGCACCGAGGTGCCGTTCGTGCCGACGGATGCGCTGCTGCACAATTATCTCCGCGAATGGGCAGAGGCGCGCCCGGACCAGACCTTTCTCGCGGAACGAACCACAGATGGCCGGGCCTGGCGGACCATCAGCTATGGCGACGCCCATGAGGCGGCAACGCGGCTCGCGACAGCCTTCGCGGCGCGAGAGCTGGGGCCGTCCCGTCCGATCCTGATCCTCTCCGGCAACAGCATTGCGCACCAGCTGGTCGCGCTGGGGGCGATGATGGCCGGCATTCCCTATGCGCCGCTGTCGGTCGCTTATTCCACCATGAGCGGCGATTTCGGCAAGCTCCGTGCGATCCTGCGGAGTCTCGATCCCGGACTGGTTTTTGCTGCCGAGGCGGCGCCGTTCGCGCGCGCATTGGCAATCGACGAGATGAAGGGCCGCGCGATCGTGCTGGGCGAGGGGCACGCGGAGATCGCCGGCGCGACGGCGCTGCAGTCGCTGCTGGCCGATCCGGCCGATGCGGCGGTGTTGCATCGCGCCCGCGAGCTGCCATCGCAAACGGTTGCAAAAATTCTCTTCACCTCGGGCTCGACCGGCATGCCGAAGGGCGTGCCGACCACGCACCGGATGATGTGCACGTCGCAATCGCAGATCGCCGTGATGTGGCCGTTCCTGCGCGATCACACGCCTGTCATCCTCGATTGGCTGCCCTGGAGCCATGTGTTTGGCGGCTCGTTCAGCTTCAACACCGTGCTCCGCTATGGCGGCACGCTCTACATCGACGACGGCAAGCCGATCCCCGGCGAGTTTGCGCGGACGATCCGCAATCTCCGCGAGGTCAGGCCGACGCTGTACTGGAACGTTCCGAGAGGCTACGAGCTGCTGCTTGCGGTGCTCGAGAGCGATGCCGAGGTTCGGCAAAGCTTCTTCGGCGATCTCGCGCTGATGTTCTACGCCGGCGCCAGCCTGCCGGCGCCGCTGTGGCAGGACCTGGTGACGATCGGACAGCGCGCCAGCGGCCGCGTCATTCCGATGACCACGAGCTGGGGACTGACCGAAACCGCGCCGTCGATCACCATGATCAACCGCGCCGTGCTGGCGCCGGGCAATATCGGGATTCCGATGCCGGGGCTCGCGTTGAAACTGGTGCCGCACCAGGGCAAGCTCGAGGCGCGCGTCCGCGGGCCGAACGTGATGGACGGTTACTGGAACGCGCCGGAGGCTACCGCGGCGGCGTTCGACGAGGAGGGATATTTCCGCACCGGCGACGCCGTCATTCTCGCCGATCCCGACGATGCCACGCAGGGGGTGATGTTCGACGGACGGACGACGGAAGATTTCAAGCTCTTGACCGGAACCTGGGTCGATGCCGCCGCGATCAGGCTGCGCGCGCACGCCGCGATGGCGGGCCTGATCAATGATGTCGTGGTGACCGGCGCCGATCGCGACGACGTCGGGCTGTTGCTGTTATGCGCCGCCGGCCACGATCCTGACGACCCCGCCTATCGTGGCAAACTTGCCGCGGCGCTGCTTCGTCTCAACCAGGGGGTGACAGGCGCGTCGCAATGCGTCGCGCGCGCCATCATCATGCGACAGCCGCCGAGTTTCGATTCCGGGGAAATCACCGAGAAGGGGTCGTTGAATGCCCGGCTGATCCGCGAGCGCCGCGCCGAGCTCGTCGAGGCGCTGCATCGCGGCAGCCATCCTGACATGATCGGCGGCGGCTGAACGCGACCGTCGCCGCAGCCGTCAGCCGTTTTATTTGTTGCTAAGGCAACTAATTTGTGCGAGCGTTTTTAGAAAGCCAAGGGATGAGCCGGTCAACGGCTCGCCTGTCGGGAGGGACAATGGATTGCTGCGCAATGCGGGCAATGCGAACGGCCGCCAGCGCCGGGGCGCCGTCGTCAGCTCGTGCTTTGCCCGGTCACGGCGCCGAGATTTTCGTGCAGCCGGCGCAGCAGGTCGATCAGCACCTCGCGCTCGTCCTTTTTCAGGCAGGCCAGCAGCCGCCGCTCGCGATCCAGCGCGGCGACGATCACCCTGTCGTGGACGGCGCGGCCGCGGGCGGTCAGCGTGATCGAATGGGTGCGGCCGTCGTCGGGTGCAGTGCGGATCGCCAGCAGGCCGCGCTTTTGCAGCGCCGCGAGGTTGCGGCTGACCGGCCCCTTGTCGAAGCCGATGACGTGGCAGATCCGCGAGGCCGGAATGCCGGGCTCGATCGCAAGCTGCGATATGATCCGCCATTCGGTGACGTTGACGCCGAAATTCTTCTGGTAAAAGGCGGTGGCGCTGTTCGACAGCTTGTTGCCGATGAAGGTGATGAACGCCGGCACGTAGCGATCGAGGTCGAGCAGCAGGCCGCTGGCGGCATCTGCGGGATCGGCCGGTCTGGGCCGGCGTGGCTTTCGGGGGAGTGGCGTACTCATCTCTCAAATCATCGCTGTGAAATGGTCCGGGAGCAATAGACATGCGGCCCGTCTTGACAAGATCAAACCTCGGGAGGTCTCGATGACAGCATCCGGCACGTCCGTCCCGCATCTCGACGTCGACCCCTTTGCGATGGAGTTCTTCGCCGACCCGTTCCCGACCCATGAGCGGCTGCGCGAGGTAGGGCCGGTGGTCTATCTCGACAAATGGAACGTCTACGGCGTGGCCCGCTATGCCGAGGTCCATGCGGTGCTGAACGATCCCGCGACGTTCTGCTCCAGCCGCGGCGTCGGCCTGAGCGACTTCGCCAAGGAGAAGCCGTGGCGGCCGCCGAGCCTGATCCTGGAGGCCGATCCGCCCGCCCATGGCCGCACCCGCACGGTGCTGAGCACGGTGCTGTCGGCGACCGTGATGAAGCAGCTTCGCGGGCGCTTTGCCGTCGCCGCCGAGGCCCGCGTCGATGCCCTGCTCGAGAAGCGCAGTTTTGATGCGATCGAGGACCTCGCCGAAGCCTATCCGCTGTCGATCTTCCCGGATGCGTTGGGCTTGAGGTCGGAGGGCCGCGAGCATCTGCTGCCTTACGCGAGCCTGGTGTTCAACGCCTTCGGCCCACCGAATCAGCTGCGCAAGGAGGCAATCGAGCGTTCGGCGCCGCACCAGGCCTATATTGCGGAGCAGTGCCAGCGCGACAATCTCACCCCTGATGGCATCGGCGCCTGCATCCACGCCCACGTCGATAACGGCGCCATCACCGCGACCGAGGCGCCGCTGCTGGTGCGCTCACTGCTGTCGGCGGGTCTCGATACCACCGTCAACGGGATCGGCGCCGCGGTCTATTGCCTCGCGCGCTTCCCCGACCAGTTCCAGAAGCTGCGCGCTGACCCGACGCTGGCGCGCAACGCCTTTGAGGAAGCCGTGCGGTTCGAAAGCCCGGTCCAGACCTTCTTCCGCACCACCACACGCGACGTCGAACTCAGCGGCGCCACGATCCCCGAAGGCGAGAAGGTCTTGATGTTCCTCGCCGCCGCCAACCGCGATCCGCGCCGCTGGGACCAGCCCGATACTTACGACATCACCCGCCGCACCTCCGGCCATGTCGGCTACGGCTCCGGCATCCACATGTGTGTCGGCCAACTCGTTGCACGCCTCGAAGGTGAGGTGATGATGGCGGCGCTGGCGCGGCGCGTCGCCAAGATCGAAATCACCGGCGAGCCAAGGCGCCTCTTCAACAATACGCTGCGTGGGCTCAACAACCTGCCAATCGAGATCACGCCGGCCTGACAGGCTGGCTCACGAACAACACAAGAGGGGAAATACGATGAGGGGCTTTGGGTTGGCTCTGGCGCTGGCACTGTCCTGCGCGGCCGGCGTGGCGCATGCGCAGATATCCGGCGAGGTGGTGCGGGTCGGCGTGCTCAACGACATCTCCGGCATCTTCCAGGACACCAACGGCCTGGGCTCGGTCGAGGCCGCGCGGATGGCCGCGGAGGATTTCAACGGCGGCGGCAAGGGCATCAAGGTCGAGATCGTCTATGCCGATCACCAGAACAAGGCCGACGTCGGCTCGGCGATCGCGCGCAAATGGCTTGACGTCGACGGCGTCGATGCCATCGTCGACGTGCCGAACTCGGCTGTCGGGCTCGCCATCAACTCCCTCCTGCGCGATTCCAGGATGACGTTCCTGGCGTCCTCGACCGCAAGCTCCGATCTCACCGGCAAGGCCTGCTCGCCCAACACCATTCAGTGGGTCAACGACGCTTGGGCGACCGGCAACACCACTGCGGCGGCGATGATGCAGCGCGGCGGCAAGGACTGGTATTTCGTCACGGTCGACTACGCGCTCGGCAAGGGCATCGAGGCAGAAGCGACCAACTACATCGAGAAGCACGGCGGCAAGGTCTTGGGTTCGAGCAAGCATCCGCTCGGCACCTCCGACTTCGCTTCCTTCCTGCTGCAAGCGCAGAACTCGAAAGCAAAAGTGATCGGGCTCGCCAATGCCGGCGGCGACACCATCAACACCGTGAAGCAGGCCGCCGAGTTCGGCATCCAGCAGGGCGGCCAGACCCTGGTGGCGTTCCTGCTGTTCGTCAACGACGTCCACGGCATGGGCCTGAAGGTCGCGCAGGGCCTGCAACTGCTCGAGGCGTTCTACTGGGACATGAATGACGACACGCGCGCGTTTGCCAAGCGCTTTGCCGCGCGTCCCGGCATGAACGGCAAGATGCCGAGCGGCAACCAGGCCGGCGTCTACGCTTCCACGCTCGCCTATCTTAACGCCGTCGCCGCCACCGGCAGCGACGACGCCAAGGCGGTGGTGCCGCAGATGAAGACCTTCAAGGGGGCCGACAAACTGTTCGGCGACGTCACCATCCGCCAGGACGGCCGCGTCATCCATCCGATGTATCTGTTCGAGGTGAAAAAGCCGGAGGAGTCGAAATACGCGTACGACTATTACAAGCTGATCGCGACCATCCCGGCCGACCAGGCGTTCCGCCCGCTCGCGGATGGCGGATGCGCGCTGGTGAAGTGACGTTGTTGCCGCGTACGCAGATGCCGTAGAGTGGGCAAAGCGCAGCGTGCCCACCACTTCGATCACCGCAGAAATGGTGGGCACGGCGCAAGCGCGCCTTTGCCCACCCTACGGTCCTCCATGCGCCTCGATCCTAAGGCGCGCAGGTAAAACTCACCGCGCCTGTCACCGGCCCCGCCTTGTAATGCGGCCAGGCTGGCCAGCGGCACAACGGCAGTGCGCGCAGTGGGGCGAAGTCCGGCGCCGCGACTTTCTGCTCGACGACTTCGAGATCGCCGGGCGCCTTGCCGTTCTCGACCCAGTCGACCAGCACCGCGAGCATGTCGACATTGGCCGGCGCGCCGGAGCCGACGTGGTCGACGCCGGGCGCGGTGTAGAGCCGCGCGAACTCTGCCGTCTTGTCCTTGCCGAGCGTCTTCTCGACGTTTTCGAAATAGCGGATGCCGGCATAAGGGCTTTGCGCGTAGTCGGCCATGTGCTCGAGGATCACCAGCTTGCCGCCGTGGGCATGGAAGCGGCTGAGGTCCGGATCGGTCGAATCCATCAGCGCGGAGACCTGCAGCACGCGTTCCTTGTGGTCCTCCGGCTTGTAGGTCGTGACATCGAGCTTTGGATCACGCGCGAACACATACTGAATCCCGCCGGCGCCATAGATCCAGGCGATGCCGTTGGTCGGGGCCGGCGGCTGCGCCGGTGCCGAGGTGCCGAGCCACCAGGCGATCCAGCCGCCGGTCGGGCCAAAGGCCGGCGTGTTCTCGCCTGAGACGCCCCAGCCCGGATAGTCGTCGAGCCCGTTGGCGACTGGGAACGGGAACTTGTAGGTCGAATGCAAGGTATCGATCGCCGCGATCTGCTTGTCGGTCAGGCAATCGTCGCCGCTCTGGCCCGCGGCGCAGCGCAGCGTCTCCGGCTTGAACTGCGCCTTGCAGCCGACCGGATTCTGCACCAGGGCGTCGTCGGAGCCGTCATCCTTGTCGCAGGCTTTCAGCACCGCATCGGCGACAAGCTTTACCTGCGCGGGGCGGATCCAGCCGTCGCCGATCGTTGCGACGCCCGAGCGGGTGCCGGCATGCTGCAGGCCGACCCAGTTGATCACAGGCACGCGCGCCAAAATGCCGTCGAAATCCTCGGGGTAACGCTGCGCCATGGTCAGTGCCTCGCGGCCACCTTCCGACGATCCCATGAAGTACATCTTGGCCGGCGGATTGCCGTAGGCGCGCACCATCAGCGCTCGCGCCGCATCGCGGACCTTCTTGTAGGCCTTGTGTGCAAAATTCTCGAACGCCTCGTCGTTGAGCGCGAATAGTTGCGGCGGCTCGCCGGGTTTGGACTCATGGCCGGAGTCCGTACCGTAGGTCGTAAAGCCCAGCGCCAGCGGCGCGGCCTTGCCGAACGGATAGGCCGGCGGCAGCGAAAGGCCGGTGATCAGCACGCCGTTGAAGCCGCCGCCGCCATATTGCACCGAGCGGCCGTTCCACTCGACCGGCAAATTGACCTCGAATTTGATCGGCGGCGCTGCAGGATCGGTCGCGGCGATATGCCCGAGCACCTTGCAGAAGGCGGGATTGGCCGGGACGATGCGTCCGGCCGGCGTCGCCGACTTCTCCATCACAGTGAGCGGCGTTGGCGCCTGTAATGTGGCGCTACCGATTGTGACTGCACCGTCGGCCGGGCCGGCCAGCCCGCTGCAGGTCGCCGCGGGATCGCCGACCATTTCCGATGCCACGGCATCGCCAGAGAATGACATCAGCGTGACAAGCGAAGCCGCCAGCGCGATGGCGCGCGCGTCGATCTGCATTGTTTCCCTCCCAGGGAAGATTGTTGCTACGGCAAGTATTTCACGCGAAGCGGCGGTACACAATGGTCGGTGGTCGAGATTGAGTTACAACCTATCCCGTCATTGCGAGCGAAGCGAAGCAATCCATCGTGCCGCATACGCGGAAGGATGGATTGCTTCGTCGCTATCGCTCCCCGCAATGACGCAGACTGAATGCGCGTATCGCCGAAGCGCGCCTCTACTTGTCCACCTTGCTGCTGCCTTGCGTGATCAGCCGGGCCGCGCGCTGGTTGCGGGCGTGGATCCACATCCAGCTCAGTGCGACGCTGAGGCGGTTGCGCAGGCCGATCAGGAAGTAGATGTGAGCGATACCCCAGATCCACCAGGCGATGGTGCCGCGCAGCTTGAACTTGCCGAAGTCGATCACTGCGAGCCGCTTGCCGATCTGCGCGAGGCTGCCGGCATGCTTGTAGCGGAACGGCGGCAGGGTTTCGCCCTTGAGCCGCGCCTTGATCTGGGCTGCCACATAACGTCCCTCCTGCTTCGCCGCCGGCGCGATGCCAGGCACCGGATTGCCGTCGGAATCCTTGATCGTGACGGTGTCGCCGACCGCGAAGATATCGGGATGGCCGGGCACGGTGAGATCAGGCTCGACCTGCAGCCGCTGGGCGCGGTCGGCCGGCGCATTCAGCCATTCGGCCGCGCGCGAGGCCTGGACGCCGGCGGCCCAGACGATGGTGCGAGCCTCCAACCGCTTGCCGCCATAGACCACGCCGTCGGCAGAGCATTCGGTGACGGGCTCGCCGAGCATCACCTCGATGCCGAGGCTTTGCAGCGAGCGCTGCGCATAGGCCGAGAGATCGTCGGGAAAGCCGGCCAGCACTCGCGGGCCGGCCTCGATCAGCACGACGCGCGCCTTGCGGGTGTCGATGTGGCGGAAGTCGCGCGGCAGCGTGTCATTGGCGAGGTCGGCGATGGTGCCGGCCATCTCGACGCCGGTTGGGCCGGCGCCGATTACGACGAAGGTCAACAGTGCCGCGCGGATCTCCGGATCGGTCTCGCGCTCGGCGTGCTCGAAGGCAACCAGGATGCGCCGCCGCAGCGTGGTGGCGTCCTCCAGGGTCTTCAGCCCGGGCGCGAACGGCTCCCATTCGTCATGGCCGAAATAGGCGTGGCGTGCGCCGGTGGCGAGGATCAGCGTGTCAAAGGGAATGCTGTCGCCGTCATCGATCAGCACGTGCTTGCCGGCTGCATCGACGCCGCAGGCATTGGCAAACAAGGTGGTCACATCGGGGCGGTCGCGCAGCAAATAGCGGATCGGCCAGGCGATCTCGCTGGTCGCGAGTGACGCTGTCGCGACCTGATAGAGCAGCGGTTGGAACAGATGGTGGTTGCGACGGTCGATCAGGGTGATCTCGACCGGCGCGCCTGACAGCCCGAATGCGGCCTCGAGTCCGCCGAAGCCGGCACCGACGATCACCACGCGATGGGGTTTGGCCGGTGCTTGCGTCATGCGATGTCGCCCTCGGTTTCGAATGGCTTCGTCGCCTGATTATGTAGTCATTCGCGCGTCCATTCCAAGACGAATATTCCAAGACGAATTACCCGATCGGTCGATAGCGAAGCGCTATCGTCACGCATCCTGCGGCACGGTTGCAACGGTCGCGCGGCGTCGCGCCGGCAGGAGCAATCCGGCGATCGCACCGGCGAACGACAGCGTCGCGGCAAGGCTCATCGCCGCGGCAAATCCGCTGGTGAAATGAATGGCGGAGTCCGCCGCGCCATCGGCCGAAAAGCTCGCCACCAGCGCCGCGACGCCGAACATCCCGCCAAGGAAGCGGCCCATGTTAAAGATGCCCGACGCCTTGCCCATTTCAGTGACCGGCACTGAACCGAGGACGGCATTCTGCGCCGCCGGCATCGCCATCGACACGCCGACCCCGGCGAGCACCAGCGGCACGACCAACGCGGAGTAGGGCACCGAGGGGCTCACGATCTCGGCGATCCAGCCGAGCCCGATCGCCTGCATCAGCAGGCCGGTCACGACCAGCGGCCGCTCGCCGAAGCGGTTGACGACAGCGCCGGCGATCGGTGCGGTAACGAACAGCGTCGCGGTCCAGGGCAACAGCCGAAGTCCGGCACCGAACGGGTCGAACCCCAGCGTGATCTGCAGGAACTGCGGCAGCAGGAACAGCACGCCATACATCGCGGCATAGAACAGCACGCTCGCGGCGATGCCTGCCGCGAACGGCCGCGAGGCGAACAGCCGTAGCGGCACCATTGGTGCTGCGGCGCGCAGCTCCCACAGCACGAAGCCGGCCGTGAACGCGAGGCCGGCGATCAGCGTGCCGATCACTTCTGCGCTGGCCCATCCGACGGCGTTGCCGCGCAACAGGCTCCAGACCAGCGCCAGCGCGGCGAGGGCGACGAGCAACAACCCGGTGATATCCAGCGGTGCGGCCGGGCCGAAGCTTTCGCGCAAGCGCGCCCGCACTAGCGCGATCGCGACCAGGCCGATCGGCAGGTTGATCCAGAAGATCCAGCGCCAGCCGAGATGTTCGGTGATGAAGCCGCCGATCGCGGGGCCGATGATCAGCGCGCATCCGGTAATGCCGCTGAAAATGCCGAGCGCGCGGGCGCGGTCCTCGCGGCCGGAGGCGCCGCTCAGGATCGCCATCGCCAGCGGCATCACCAGCGCCGCGCCGGCGCCTTGCAGCGCACGGGCGGCGATCAGCGCACCGGCGTTGCCGGCCAGTGCGCAGGCCGCGGAAGCCATCACGAACAGGGCGATCCCGGCCGCGAACATCCTGCGGCGCCCAAAGCGGTCGCCGAGCGCGGCGCCGGTCAGCAGCAGCACGGCAAAAGTCAGGTTGAAGGCGTTGACGGTCCATTGCAGCGTTTGCAGCGGGCTACTGAGCTCGGCGCGGATGGTCGCGAATGCCGTCGTGATGATCATGGTGTCCAGCGCCATCATGAAGGATGCAAGTGCGGTGATGCCGAGCACCCAGCGCTGTTCGGCGCGATTGTCGGGGATCTGCATGGTTGGTCTCCCTTGTCGCGCCACCCTGTTGCGGCGCGCCTTGCCGGCAAGACGAGGCGAGAGAGCCAAAGGATGCGGCCACGAAAATATCTTTGCCGGGCCGCATCCTTTGGCGGCCGGCAAACGTCCTTGGGGGGACGACAACCTTTTGTTCCCAAGGAGAGACCCATGAGACGGACCCTGATCAGGTACAAAACCCGACCGGAGATGGCGGACACGAATGCCGAGCTGGTGGCGGCGGTCTTTGCCGAGCTGAACGCGGCAAAGCCGGACGGCGTTCGTTACCTGACGCTGCGCCTGGAAGATGATACGTTCCTGCACTTCGTCGAGGCTGCGTCCGAGGACGGCTCGAGCCCGATCCCGAAGCTCAAAGCGTTTCAGGTGTTCCAGGACGGCATTCGCGACCGTTGCGTCGAGCCGCCGCTGGTTCGGGCGGTCGGTATCGTCGGCAATTATCGGATGCTGGACGAGACCTGAACAGACCGGGCGAGGAACGATGACTCCACTTCCTGATCCGCCGGCGGCGACCGATATCGACGCATTGCTGGCAGCGACGCGGCCAGGACTGCATCGCTACTGTGCGCGCATGGTCGGCTCGGTCATCGACGGCGAGGACGTGCTGCAGGATGCGCTGATCAAGGCAGTGGAAGCATTCGCTTCCGCTGCGCCGATCCAGAACCCGCAAGCCTGGCTGTTCCGCATCGCGCACAATACCGCGCTTGATTTCCTGCGTCGCCGCAACCGGCTGGAGGCGCTGCGTTCGGCTGAGGAGGTGGAGATGATTGCCGACCGGCTTGACGACGTGGAAAGCCGCCAGATCGCCGCGACCAGCCTGCGCACTTTCATGCGCCTGCCGGTGGCGCAGCGCTCCAGCGTGATCCTGATGGACGTGCTCGGTTGCTCGCTTGCGGAAGTCTGCGGCATCATGGATTTCGGCCTGCCCGCGGTGAAGGCCGCGTTGCATCGCGGGCGTACGCAGCTACGCGAATTCGCTCGCGAGCCTGACGATGCGCCGTGGCCCGGGCTGTCGGACGCGGACCGTCTCAGGTTGAATGCCTATGTCAGCCATTTCAACGCCCGCGACTTCGACGCGATCAGGGCGATGATCGCCGACGACATCAGGCTCGAACTCGTCAACCGGACCAGGCTGAACGGCAAGGCTGAAGTGTCGACCTATTTCGGCAATTATTCGAAGATCGATGACTGGCGCCTGGTGGCCGGGCAGGTCGACGGACGTCCAGCGATTCTGGTGTTCGATCCGAATGAGCCGGACCGGCCGAAATATTTCATGCTGCTGAACTGGTCCGCCGACAAGGTCGCGACGATCAGGGATTTCCGCCATGCGGCGTATGCCATCGATGGCGCGGAGTGCGTGGTGGATCGAGGGTAAACACCACTCTCGTCATTCCGGGCTCGCATGTCGCGAGAATGCGAAGCTGCGTCCCATCCACAGATGTCATCGCCCGGCCTGTGCGCAATTGCGCACAGGAGCGGGCGACCCAGGACGCCGCGGCCCATCAGCTCAAGCACGAATGTCTCTGGAATACTGGATCGCCCGTTTTCGCGGGCGACGACAGCCGAGAGCGGGAGCGCTTGAAAGATCAGCTACCGCGTCCGTCCGCCGAATTCGCCGTTGGTCACGCGCGCGATGCGGTTGGTGGCTGCGGCCGGTGGCGCGGTGGGCTTGCGCCAGGCGCCATCGGATGTCCCGCTACGGCCGCGCGGCTGCGCCGGCGCGTCTTCGGAATACCCGCCCGGCCAGAAGAACAAAGCGAGCGTCAGCCCGGCATTGACCAGCGCGCCGACCACCGTGCCGGTGTGCTGATAGGTCAGCGCATATTCGGGGAATTTGCCGGCGACGACGTAGTCGATCACGACCAGTGCGACCCACCCCACCATCACGCAGACCGGATCCCAGCCGATGTCGCGGATGCGCATCGACTGCAGCATAAAGTTGATGGCGAGGATGGCAAAGAAGGCGATGACGATTTGCGGACTGTTCGCGGCCTGGGCCAGCAGCACATCATGGTTTCGCGGCAAGCTGCCGATGATCGCCGCGAGAATCAACGCAAAGCCGATGCAGAGCCCGAAGGTGCCGACCACGAAGGTCAGCCGGCCGATCCGGGCGTTGAAGCCGAACAGGTAACCCAACATGTGACGCTTCCCTTTCGGCCGAGCTTCGCCCGCCAGTGCTTTCGAGACCATGAAGCGTTGGCCGGCGTGTCGGCGCGTGGTTTCCGGTTGCTTTACCGAATGCGTAAATCCTGCTGCGGTGCGCCAAAGGCTTGGGGTTTTGGGATTTGGGTTCTTCGGGCAGATGCCTGCGACAATAGTTGCCTACGCAACCGGCATTATATTTCTTGCCACGGCCGGTTTAGACGAATTATGGTGCAAGGTGCTGGGGTATGCGCCGAAGGTTCTAAAGCCGGGGCGTCGGTTCATGCTTGCTGCAGACTTGCGATATCGCGCACAAAACACGTCACTGAAAACGGCGCGCGCAAAGCGCGGAGCCAGGCCGGGTTCGCGGGCTGGCGGGACTTTGCTGAGGAGGGGAGTGACTATGAAAAAGGCATTTTGGCTGGCAAGCGCCATGGCCGTGGTTTCGGCTCTGGCGCTGGCGCAGCCCGCGACGGCGGCTGACAGCATCAAGATCGGGTTTGTCTCGACCTTCAGCGGCCCGACTGCGGTGATCGGCAACGATATGCGCAATTCCTTCGAGCTCGCGCTCGACCATCTGGGCCGCAAGATCGACGGCAAGCCGGTCGAGGTGATCTATGAGGACGACCAGCAGAAGCCCGATGTCGGCAAGCAGAAGACCGAGAAGCTGGTGCAGTCCGACAAGGTCGATTTCATCGTCGGCTATATCTGGTCGAACGTGCTGCTGGCGTCGCTGAAGACCGCGGCCGACTCGAAGACCTTCCTGATCTCGGCCAATGCCGGTCCGTCGCAGCTCGCCGGCGAGCTGTGCTCGCCCTACACCTTCTCGACTTCCTGGCAGAACGACCAGACGCCCGCCGCGATGGGCCTCTACATGAACCAGAAGGGCGTCAAGTCGGTGTTCCTGATCGGCCCGAACTACGCCGCCGGCAAGGACATGCTCGCCGGGCTGAAGAGCACCTTCAAGGGTGAGGTGGTCGGCGAGGAATACACGGTGTGGCCGAGCCAGCTCGACTTCTCCGCCGAGCTGTCGAAAGCGCGCAACTCCAAGGCCGAGTCGATCTTCGTGTTCTATCCGGGCGCGGCCGGCGTCCAGTTCCTGAACCAGTACGCCCAGGCCGGCATCAAGGCGCAGATCCCGCTCTACACCGCGTTCACCGTCGACGAATTGTCGCTGCCGCTGCAGAAGGACAACGCGATCGGCATCCCTGGCGCGCAGGAATGGGTCAACGATTTGCCGAACGCCGAGAACAAGAAGTTCGTCGAGGATTACCGCAAGAAGTACACCGGCCTGCGCCCGACCTATTACGGCGCCCAGGCCTATGACGCCGCCCAGCTCATCAACAGCGCAGTCATCGCGGTGAAGGGCGACCTCACCAAGAAGGACGAGATGAAGGCCGAGATGGAGAAGGCCAACTTCAAGTCGCTGCGCGGCCCGTTCAAGTACGGCAGCAACCACATCCCAATCCAGAACTTCTATCTGCAGGACGTGGTCAAGGACGGCGACGGCCAGCTCTCGCTGAAGACGGTCGCGACCATCGTCAAGGACGACCAGGACCGCTTCCACGACAAGTGTTCGATGAAGTGATTGGAAGTCACCTCGCCCCGCTCTTGCGGGGAGAGGTCGATTGCGAAGCAATCGGGTGACGGGTCATCTCCGCGAATTCGACTCGTGGAGAGAGCCCCTCACCCCAACCCTCTCCCCGCGAAGAGCGGGGCGAGGGAGAACACATACTCCGCAAGCGGCGGCGCATGCTGCCGCTGTTTTGTTTAAAGGTGATGTAGCCTCACGATGTATCTCGTCGTCGAACAACTCCTGAACGGCCTGCAGTTCGGTCTGCTGCTGTTCCTGCTCGCAGCCGGCCTGACGCTGGTGTTCGGCATCATGGATTTCGTCAATCTGGCGCATGGCTCGCTCTACATGATGGGCGCCTATTTTGCGGCGACCTTCGTGGCCTGGACCGGCAGCTTCGTGCTCGGCGCCCTGTTGGCGCTCGGCGCTACGCTGCTGCTCGGCATCGCGCTGGAATATGTCGCGCTCCGGCATCTCTATGGCCGTGACCATCTCGACCAGGTGCTGGCGACCTTCGGCCTGATCCTGTTCTTCAACGATGCCGTGCGGCTGATCTGGGGCCCGGCCGGCCTCGCGCTGCCGCTGCCACTCTGGCTGACCGTGCCGGTCGAGATCATCCCCGGCGTGTTCTACCCGGCCTATCGGCTGATGATCATCGCCGTCGCGCTGGCGGTCGCCGCATTGCTCTATCTGGTCGTGATGCGCACCCGCGTGGGCATGCTGATCCGCGCCGGCGCCTCCAACCGCGAGATGATCGGTGCGCTCGGCATCAACATCAAGCTGCTGTTCACGCTGGTATTCGGCCTTGGCGCCGCGCTCGCCGGCCTGGCCGGGCTGATGCAGGCGCCGATCCTCACCGTGCAGATCGGCATGGGCGAGAACATCCTGATCCTCGCCTTTGTCATCATCGTGATCGGCGGCATCGGCTCGATCCGCGGCGCATTCCTGGCGGCGATCTTCGTCGGCGTCATCGATACGATGGGCCGTGCCTTCCTGCCGGACCTGCTGCGCAAGGTGCTGAGCGGGGCTGCTGCCTCGACCGCCGCACCCGCGCTGTCCTCGATGCTGATCTACCTCTTGATGGCGATCATCCTCGTGGTCCGGCCGGAGGGGCTGTTTCCGGCCGCCAAGCGATGATGCCCAAGCCTAACGTTTCCAATTCCGTCGCGGCGTTGCTCTGCGCCGCCTTGGTCCTGCTGCCGGTCTATTCGACTGTCACGGGCAATATCTTCATTCTCACGCTGTTCACCCGCATCGTGATCTACGCGCTGGCTGCTGCGAGCCTGAACCTGATCATGGGCTATGGCGGCATGATGAGTTTCGGCCACGCCGCCTATCTCGGCGTCGGCGGCTATGCGGTCGGCATCCTCGCCGCCGAGGGCATCGGCTCCGGCTTCATCCAGTGGCCGGTGGCACTCGTGGTCTCTGCGTTGTTCGCGCTCGTGATCGGCGCGCTTTCGCTTCGCACCCGCGGCGTCTACTTCATCATGATCACGCTGGCGTTTGCGAAGATGGTCTTCTACATCGCTTCCGGCCTGTCGCGTTATGGCGGCGACGACGGACTCACCATCTACAAGCGCAGCGATTTCGCCGGCCTGATCAACCTGTCTGACCGTACGCAGTTTTACTATCTCTGCCTCGGCTGCCTGTTCGGCGGCCTCTATCTGATCTGGCGCATCGTCAATTCCCGCTTCGGTCTGGTGGTGCAGGGCGTCCGCTCCAACGAGCAGCGCATGCTGGCAATCGGCTTCCAGGCCAACCGCTATCGCCTGGTCTGCTTCGTCATCGCAGGCACGATCTGCGGACTGTCGGGCGCGCTGCTCGCCAACAACACCGATTTCATCAGCCCCGCCGTGATGGACTGGACCCGCTCCGGTGACCTGATGGTGATGGTGATCCTCGGCGGCATGGGCTCGCTGTTCGGTCCGGTGATCGGCGCGATCGTCTATCTCCTGCTCGAGGAGTTGCTGTCGCAGTTCACCGAATATTCCGGGTTGATCCTGGGTCCGGTGCTGCTGCTGATCGTGCTGTTCGGGCGGGGCGGCATCATGGGCCTGCTTGGGAGGATGAGCCGTGGCTGATTCCTTGCCTGATCCCTTGCTCCGTGTCGACAATCTGGTCCGCCGCTTCGGCGGCATCACCGCGACCGACAACCTCTCGCTGGAGGTCGTGCCGGGCGAGCTGCACGCCATCATCGGCCCCAATGGCGCCGGCAAGACCACGCTGATCAGCCAGCTCACCGGACAGTTGATGCCAAATTCCGGCACCATCCATTTCGGCGGCCGCGACGTCACCGGGTTGCCGGCTTACAAGCGTAGCCGGCTCGGGCTGGCGCGCTCGTTCCAGATCACGTCCCTGCTGAAGGACTTTTCGGCGATCGACAATGTCGCGCTGGCCGCCCAGGCGCATGACGGCCACTCCTTCCGCTTCTGGGGCAATGCGCGCAAGGAGAAGCACCTGCGCGAACTCGCGCGCGCGGCGCTTGAGCGCGTTGGTCTCGGCCAACGCGCCGATATCGTGGTGTCGCAATTAAGCCATGGCGAGCAGCGCGAGCTCGAGCTTGCGGTCGCGCTCGCCACCAAGCCGCGGCTCCTGCTGCTCGACGAGCCGATGGCGGGCCTCGGCGTCACCGAATCCGCGCGGATGGTCGCGCTCCTCAAGGAGTTGCGCATGGAAGTGACGATCGTGCTGGTCGAGCACGACATGGAAGCCGTGTTCGCGCTCGCCGACCGCATCACGGTGTTGGTCTATGGCCGCGTCATCGCCTGCGATGTGCCCGACGCGATCCGCAAGCACGACGAGGTCAAGCGGGCCTATCTTGGCGATCAGCATGTGGTGGTTACCCATGTCTGAAACAGAAGTGGCTGATGGCGAGAACCTGCTTGAAGTCGATGCGATCGAGACTTGCTACGGTCTGAGCCAGGTGCTGTTCGGCCTGTCATTGCAGATCAAGGCCGGCGAGATGGTCGCCTTGATGGGCCGCAATGGCATGGGCAAGACCACGACGATCCGCTCGATCATGGGCCTGACCCCCGCGCGATCAGGCGCCATCCGCTTTGCCGGCGAGCAGGTGCGTGGCCTGCCGTCCTACAGAATCGCAAAACTCGGTATCGGGCTTGTCCCAGAGGGGCGCCAGATCTTTCCAAACCTGACGGTGCGGGAAAACCTCGTCGCCGCGTCAGGCAATCGCCTCGGCAGCCGTGATCCCTGGACGCTCGAAAAAATCCACGCGCTGTTTCCGCGGCTCGCCGAGCGCGGTAGCAATATGGGCGTTACGCTGTCCGGTGGTGAGCAGCAGATGCTCGCGATCGGCCGCGCGCTGATGACCAATCCGAAATTGCTGATCCTCGACGAGGCCACCGAAGGCCTCGCGCCGCTGATCCGCGACGAGATCTGGAACTGCCTGTCGTTGCTGAAGGCACAGGGGCAGTCGGTGCTGGTGATCGACAAGAACGTCGGAAACCTCTCCCGCATCGCCGACCGCCACTACATCATCGAGCGCGGCCGGACGGTGTGGAGCGGCACCAGCGAGCAGCTGATCGCGGAGCCGGATCTGCAGCACCGCTATTTAGGAATTTGAACGGGGCTCGTTATTCTATTCCGCAGGGCTTTCAATCACCTCTGTTTGGCCGATTTTATCCCGGGCGAGGATCATCAGCAGCGCGACGATGATGGCCTCGATGATCGCAAAGGCGGCGAAGGCGCCGGTGAACGAACCGCCGGAGGCGTTGATGATGGCTCCCATCAACCATGGCGCGACAAACGCCGAGAATATCCCGAACACTTCGGCATAGCCGATCGCGGCCGGGGCGAGCGCGTCGGAATATTTCTCGCTCAGCAGCGCGAAAATCGCTCCGCCGCCCAGCAGGGCGATCCCGCTGATTGCGGCCAGCAGCACCAGCGCGGAGAACGGCAGCGGCGTGACGACGCTCCACAGAAACATCAGCGCGGTCAGGAACGCCAGCAAGGCGGTAAGCTTGATCATGAAGAGCTTCCCGAGCCGATCGGACATGTAGCCGCCGATCACGAGGAAGACCACCTGGGACAGACCCATCACGGTGCCGATCACGGCTCCGGCTTCCGGAGGTATATGCTGGACGGTGATGAAGGCGGGGACCACCCAGGTGGCGGTGCCTGCGATCGCGAACGTGCAGGCCACGATGCCGAAGCCGCCGACGGCGATCCATTTCGAGCGGAAGATTTCGCCGAGCGGCAGCGCCTCGCGCGCCGCTTCGTTGCCCCAGTTGAAATTGGCGATGCCGAGTTCGCGCGGACCGTTGCGCACCACAAGGGCGTCGATGACAGCGACGTTCAGCGTACCGATTGCGAGGACGGCGAAGAAGGTACGCCAGCTGGTGGCGAGTGTCAGCGGAATGCCGAGTGCGAAATCCATGGTGATGGCGAGGCTGTAGGCTGCCAGGATCAAGCCGACGACGGAGCCGCGCCTGCTCTGCGGGAACCAGCCGAAGATCAGCTTCATGTTTCCGATGAAGATGCCGGCATCGAAGAAGCCGATCACGAGCCGCAGCACGACGAGCTGGAGATAGCTCTGCACGAACACCTGCAACACCATGCCGAGCCCGGTGCCGGCGAGCCCGATCAGCAGCATGTTGCGTGCGGACATCGACCGGCTGACCGGAGACCAGACCACCATGCCGACGCCATAGGTGAGCGCGAAGATGCCCTGGGCGAGGCCGGCCTCGGCCGGATTGAGCTTGAGCGTCTCGGATACGAAGGGAAGCACGGCGGCGAACGCGTACCAGTCCGCGGCGAGGAAGATCTCGCACAGGATCGCGAGCATCAGCATCCCTTTTTGCCAGCGTGCTATGCTCTGGCGATCGGTCTCGGCAATGGTGGTCCAGCTCATGATTGCTCCTCTTGGGGATCGAGATCAGGTGAAGGTGAACGCGACATCAGGCGGGAGGCGGCAGGAAATTGACCTCGTGCTCGGCGGCGATGCGCACAACCTGCTGCGGGTCCGGAACATTGTGGATGCGCGCGAACAACGTCTTCAGCGAGCGCGTCGGCGCCACCCAGAACAGGCTGGTCGCGGTCTCGCCCGATCGGTTGAAGATTCCGTGCGGCAATCCCTTGGGCATGCGGACCAGGTCGCCGGCCCTGGCGACGAAATCCTTGCCGTCGAGCGACAAATCGTAGCGGCCGCTCAGGACGTAGACGAATTCGTCCTGGGTCGGATGGACGTGCGGCGGCACGAAGGTGCCATCCGGAAATACGGCGTGCCAGGCCATCGAGGCTTCGGATTGCTGCTTGAGGGTGTAGGTCTGACCCAGGATGTTCCAAACGATATCGTCAAAGCCGTCGTTGCTTGCCGTGACGCCGGGAGGCATGTCGCCCATGGTGGTGTCCTCTGTTGTTGCGGGATTGGGATCGGCCGGCTCAGCCGGCGAGGAAATCGGTGACGTGACGTGCGGCTGCCGGCGTCTCTTCGAACACGAGGTGTCCGGTCGCCGGCACCAGAACGAGACGTCCGTCCGCAAGGCCGGCCATCCAGGCGTGCGCCTGGGCGGTCGGACGCAGGCGATCCTCGGCGCCCCACAGGACTAGGGTCGGTGCGCCGATCCGATGCAGCCAATGCGCGAGCTTTGGGTTGCCCTGCGGCTCGTTGCGGATCAGCTTGGCGAAGCTTGTGACCTCGCGTCCAAGCCGCGCGTCGAATGCAGGATCGGGGGCTTGCGGGAAATAGCGCAGTGCCGCCGCCGGATCGTGCGCGAGGTAGGACGGAAGGTCCTGAGGAGCGATCTCGAACAGTCCCGGTGCCGGCGCGCTAGCGACGACGAGCCCGGCGGGGGCGACCAGCACGAGCCGGCGGACCCGCTGCGGTTGGCGGATCGCGAATTCGGCCGCGAGCCATCCGCCGAGTGAAAACCCGGCGAGGTCGAACCCGTCGAGGCCCATTCGGTCGAACAGGTCCATATAGTGCAGGACGTGATCCTCGGCGGTGTCGATCGCATCTGCATCGCCGGAATCGCCGAAGCCGATATGGTAGGGGATGATCACGGTGTGTCGGGCGGCCCATTCGCGCGCCATGTCGAAGCCGGTGAAGGTGCCGGTGCCGTGCAGGAACACCAGCGCCGGTCCGCTTCCGATGGTGTGAACGACCGTCCGCGCGCCGTTGATATCGTGTTCCGAACGGGTGAAGCCGGTCAGGTCAGGCAAAGCCTTGGCGGCAGCATCAAGCATGGTCGAAGTCTCCGGTTGAAGGCCGCAGGGCCGGGCACTGGGTGTCGAGGTTACTCATGCGGCGTCGGCGCGACGGCCCCTCAAGAGAGCGGCGAACTGTTCGGCCGCGTTGGCGATTCGCGCGGTGATCATCGGGGCGAGCGCTTCGCCGGGCGCGAGCTCGCCGCGGCTGGCGTAGATTGCGGTCGACACGGTGCAGGCTTCGAAGAAGCCGAACAGCGGGCGCAGCTGATGCTCCACCACCAGGGAGTGGCGCAGCCCGCCGCCGACGGCCGTCAGCACCACGGGACGATTGCGCAGGGTGCTGGGCTCGATCAGGTCGAAGACATGCTTGAACAGGCCCGGATAGGAGCCCTGGAAGACGGGGCAGCCGATCACAAGGCCATCGGCGCGCTCGATCGCCTCGATCACAATGCGGGCGTTGTCATCGAGCGTAGTGCGGCTGAATGCGGCGATGCCGGAACCGGCATCGACCAGATCAACAACCTCGAAGGTGAGCGGATGCCTTGCGCTCAACTCGGCGCCGACGGCTTCCACCAGCGCGCGCGCCTTGGACGGCCGCGAGGTGTTGCCGCAGAAGCCGACGATGCGAGGCTTCGTCACGTGGCCATCCTCATGTCTCGATGATCGGCTCAGCCCGTGACCCCGAACACGGTCCATTGCGATCCCGGCGCAGGAAGGCCGAGCAAAGCGCGCCCGCATTCCTCGACGATCTGGTCGGCCATCAGGATGTGCTGCGTCCCCGAATGGATGTCGCGATAGAAGCGCTGCATCGGCGTGTTGTGCAGCGAGGCGCCACGCGCGGCGCGGTGTGCGAAGGTGCCGACGTCGGAAATCACGTCATGAACGTGGCGCAGCGACAGCTTGATCATCGTCATCTGGTCGAGCGTCGGGGCTTCGCCACGCGCGCAGCTCTCCGACACCTCGCGCCAGGTCTCGTGCACCAGCGCCCGTGCTGCACGAAAGCGCGCCTCGACCTGGGCGAACTGGAACTTGAAGCTCGCGCTCTCGCTCGACTTGCCGAAAGCATCCTGGCGCAGCACGATGACTTTCACGAGTTCGTCGAGCATGCGGCGCCCGACGCCGACCGCCCAGCCGGAATGAGCCCAGGCGCTGTAGCCGGCAAGGCCGAGCGCGCCCTGCACGCCGCCGCGACGGGGTGCGCCGATGTCGAAGTCGTATGTCATATGGGTCGGCACGAACAGCTCGGTGCCTTCGCTGATCGTGTAGTCGAAGCTGCCGGTGGCGCGCAGGCCGAGCACATCCCAGTTGCCCATCAGCTTGATGGTTGCGCGCGGGTGATGGGTGACGACGATTTTGGGCTGGCCGTTGGGCCCGATCACCATGTCCTTGCCGGTTGGATCGGTGACGAAGCAGCCGGAATGCACCCATTCAGCGTGCTGAATGCCGCTGCCATAGGCCCAATTGCCGCGGATCATGTAGCCACCCTCGACCGGTCGGGCAAAGCCGCGCGGCACGCCGTTTCCGGCGATGGTGATGTCGGGGCCGTTGGCGAAGACTGTCTTGATACCTTCGTCCTCGACATAGATGGCGAGGGTGGTGCCTTCCATGTTGTTGCCGATTACGCACCAGCCGGCCGACGCGTGGGCGTAGGACAGACGTTCGATCACCGTCATCGCTTCGAAGGGCAGCAATTCCGCGCCGCCGACCTGCTTCGGAAACAGCATGGTATAGATGCCGGCCTTGCGCAGCGCGGCGACCACGTCATCGGTGAGATAGCCTTGGGCCTCGGCGTCGCCTGCCCTGGATTCCACCAGGGGCAACAGCGCGTCGAGACGGGCGTGAAACTCGGCGGCTGTCGTGGTGCCGAAGGGTTTGGCGGCGCGCTGAGCAGACACGTTCATGGTCGATATCTCCAGGTCAGGATCGATCCCGTCGCGTTCACCGATCGGTGGCGCGGAGCGGGTGGTTGAAACCGGATGGCAGGAGTCCGCCGATCCCGGGCACGCGACTTCCTTCGTCCGCCAGGGATTGGGCGGGCGGGAGAGTGCACCTGCGATCGATGTCGGCGTGTCCCGCCGAATCGCGCGATCACGAGACGGCGGTCGGAGCCGGCACTCGGGCGTCGCGCGATTGCGATGTCAGGATGGTAGGAGACGGCTCGGCAACCCGGCAATCCCCCAGCATGGGGGGTATTCGCGGCCGTGGCCTGCGGTAGGGCCGAGCAGAAGCGCTGCTGCCGCTTCTTTTCGCTTGACCAATCGTAAGGCAGCGCAGAAATTTTAAGCCTATAAGATCCGTCAACGGCGCACACGTCCTGGGGCAGATTCCTAGAGGCCGGTGCAGCGCGAGCGCGCAAGGAGTGGCGGTGCCAGCGGGACGAATGCAGTTGGATCATCTGCGCGAGCGCCGGCTCGCCGATGGACTCATGTCCATCGCGGAGAGCCGGTCGGTGCGCGGTTTAGGCGTCGCCTGCTGCTCGGCGATCAGCAGCCTGACCGGATCTCCGACTGTCGGCCTCTATCTGCTCGACGGCGCCGAGCCGGAACTGGTCTACAGCCGCCATGTCGCGGAAGGCCTGCTCGACAATTACAAAGCGGGTTTCTGGAAGCGTGATCCCGTGCTCGACTGCATTCTGACCCGAAGCCGCGTCGTCGATGGCGCATCGCTGCTTGGTTCGGAGCATTGGCCGCGCAGCGCGTCGTTCGAGATGTTGAGAGAATGGGGCTTCAGCTACAACATGGGCGGGCCCCTGCGGTGCGGCCACAAGATCATTGGCGTGCTGTTCACCGCGACGATGGATGCCGAAGCTCCGTATACCCCGCTGCTGCGGCAGCGGATGGACATGCTGTGCCGGGCGGGCTCGCTGGCCGTGACGAATATGATGAATTCCGGTGAACTCGAGCAGAACCGCGACGCCATCATGCTGCCCGAGCGCGCGGTGTCGCCGTCGCCGGCCATGCTCTCGCTGCGGCTCCCGCCACGTTCCGCGGATGTCGCGGTCCGGATTTGCCGCGGCCAGACCAACAAGGAAATAGCGCGCGAGATGGGCATCTCGGATCAAACCGTCAAGGAACACGTCGCCAATCTCTGTCGGCGGTTTGGCGCGCATAACCGCACGGAATTGGCCGCGTGCCTGTTGCGCGATAGCTCGCGCCATTGAGCATTTCGAGCAAAGGCCCGGCCCGGACTTGATCCGCGGGACCAACCGGATGTTGCACTCATTCTGAGCAGTGGCGGCAAAGACGATGCTGTGATGCCTTTGTCAACACCGCTTTGCCTAATCATTCTCCACACGCCCATTTGCCTGCGCGCTACTCGCCCGTCGCGAAAATTGAAATACGTGCTTTGCCGACGGGGGATGGGGTAAACGCCGAATAACACATTCCCCGCAAGCGCCCGACACTGTCTCGAACTTCGAGCGGGGGCTAAGCAAAATGGCGGTCAAGGACAAGAGTGACGCGGGCAAATCCACCAAGGGCGTCAGCCGGCGATCATTGCTGAAGGCGGGTGCCGCGGCCGCCGGCGCGGCGATCGGAACCGATGCCGTGACCGGATTTCCCACGATCTGGGCGCAGGAGATCAAGGATATCGAGTTGCGCCATGTCGGCGTGTCGTACTCCGTCGTGAAGGCGATCGGTGATCAGGCGGCCAAGGATCTCGGCTTCAAGGTCACGATGCAGAACCTTGACACATCGGCGGCCATCAATCGTTTCATCACTCAGCCCAACAGCGTCGACATCGCGGATCTCGAGGGCTGGCAGGCCAAGCTTGCAGCCAAGCGCGGCGTGATCCAGGGCATCTCGGCCAAGAAGATCAAGGAGTTCGATAACTTCCTTCCAATCTTCACAAAGGGCGAACTCGACGGTCACAAGATTCCGCGCCAGGGAATTTCGCCCTATGAAGCGCTCTATATCGAGAAGCCCGACTCCACCGACCTGCGTGACGGCGTCACCGAATGGTTGACCAACGTGCCGCAGGTTTATAACGCGGATTCGATCGGCTACCGGCCAGATCTCGTCGGCCACACCGTGACTCAATGGAAGGATCTGATCGATCCGAAATTCAAGGGCAAGGCTGCCATTCTTGACGTGCCTGCGATCGGCATCATGGATGCCGCGCTGTGCTTCGAAAGCGCCGGGCTGATCAAATACGGCAACAAGGGAAACATGACGAAGAAGGAGATCGACTTCACTTGCGACAAGCTGATTGAACTCAAGAAGGCCGGCCAGTTCCGCGCAACATGGACCACGTTCGACCAATCGGTTCAATTGATGGCGGCCGGAGAAGTCGTGATCCAGTCGATGTGGTCGCCGGCCGTCGCGGCCGTTCGGGTCAAGCAGGTTCCCTGCGTTTATGCGCCAGTGAACTTCAAGGACGGCAAGGAAGGTTACCGCGGCTGGTGCAACGGCATGGGGCTGATGAAGCATCTCACCGGCAAAAAGCTCGATGCCGCCTACGAATACATGAACTGGTACATGTCGGGCTGGCAGGGCGCGTTCGTCAGCCGCTACGGCTACTATAGCCCGGTGCCTTCGACCGCGAAGAAATTCATGACGCCGGCGGAATACACCTTCTGGTATGAGGGAAAACCGGCTCCCGAGCCCGTGACCGATCCGTATGGCGTCCCGATGGAGGCGGCCGGCACGGTTCGCGACGGCGGTTCGTTCGTTGAACGCGTCACCAACATCTCGTGCTGGAACACGCTGATGGAAGAGTCGGCGTACATGAACAAGCGCTGGAACGATTTCAAGGTCGCCTGAGCAGGGCCATCATCGTCGGGGCAGTCGGCCGAAGATCGGCCGACGAGGTGAGTGGATTTTCCAGAGAAGTTTCATGAAAGTATCTCGATCGACCATCAGCTGGCTGTATGTGTCGCCACTGATGTTCGTGCTGATCCCATTCTTCGTCCTGCCCATTCTGGTTGTGCTGGCCGCCAGCGTGTTCGAGACCGACGGATTCGGCGGCTTGATCCCGACCTTCACCTTGGCCAACTACGCCACGGTGCTGACCTCGGGTCTCACCTTCAATCTCTATCTCGCGACGGTGAAATTCACCGTCCTCACCTGGTTCTTCACGCTGCTGCTCGGCTTCTTCGTCGCCTACTTCCTGGTCTTCCATGTCCGCAATCCGCTGCTCGCGATCGGCCTGTTCCTGATTTGCACGGTGCCGTTCTGGACTTCGAACATCATCAGAATGATTTCCTGGATTCCGCTGCTGGGCAAGGAAGGCTTGATCAATTCCGCGCTGTTGCGGATCGGCCTGATCCGTGAGCCGCTCGAATTCCTGCTTTACTCCGGATTTGCGGTCGTGGTTGCCTATGTGCATCAGCTCACAATCTTCATGATCGTGCCGATCTTCAATTCGATGGCCCGTATCGACAAGCGGGTCGTCGAGGCCGCGATCGATGCGGGGGCCAGCCGCTTCGATATTATGCGCTTGATCATCGTGCCGCTGTCCAAGAGCGGGATCGCCTTGGGTTCTATCTTCGTGGCATCGATTGTCATGGGTGATTTCTTCGTCACCAAGGTGATGTCCGGCGGCGGCTCCGCATCGGTGGTGAGCGCCTTCTACGAGGACATTTCGGTGCTGCAATATCCGGGAGCGGCGGCGAGCGCGATCGTCTTGACGGTCGTGTTGCTGGCGATGGTTGCCCTGATCCTGCGCACCGTCGATATAAGAAAAGAAATCACCCGATGAGTACGGCGCCGCAGGCGGTCACGATGGCTGACGAGCGTATGACGAAGCGGGCGATCGCACCCAGCCGTGGCGGACGGCCGTGGACCTTCTACCTGCTGGCGACGCTATTCGCTTGCTATGTCGTCGCGCTCTACGGTCCGATGATCTGCATTTACATCCTGTCGTTCCAGGACGTGCGCGGCGGCCTGGTATTCCCGATGAAGGGGCTGTCGCTGCACTGGTTCATCGATCTGTTCACGCAGGTGAGAACCGGCGATGTCAAAGGTGCATTTGATCGCTCCATCAAGCTCGCGATCGTGGTAACTGTCATCACGGTGGTGGTTTCGTTCATGGCGGCGATGGCTTTCCGCAGGCGCTTCCCGGGCGACAATATCGTGTTCGCGCTGATGATCGGCAGCCTGGTGGCGCCGGGCCTGGTATTGGGCATCGGTGTGGGACTGCTGTTCAACGCGATCGGCATCGAAACGTCCCCCTATGCGTCGGCCCTGGGTGCGCAACTCTCGTGGACGCTGCCGTTTGGTGTGCTGGTGATGTTCGCCGTGATGTCGCGCTTCAATCCGGCCTGGGAGGAGGCGGCGCGTGATCTCGGTGCCACGGCGTGGCAAACGATTCGACTTGTGATCATTCCCGTTCTGGCGCCTGGTCTGGTGGCCGTCGCATTGTTCGGATTCACGCTGTCCTACGACGAGTTTGCGCGAACGCTTCAGACCGCCGGTCCGCAAAACACCCTGCCGCTTGAGATATGGAGCATGACGCTCAACGTCACATCACCGTCTCTCTATGCGCTCGGCACCGTGACCACGATCATCTCGTTCTCGATCATTGGTGCGGCACTGGGAACCATCGTATTCATTCAAAGACGTCGGGGCGCTCGCGCGTCCTGATCGGAGACCAAGCCATGGCGGTTCTGCGCGGTGACATCGAACTCGCCGGCCTGACAAAGAGTTATGACGGCGTGCACACGGTTGTGCAGGGCATCAACCTGAAGATTCCCGATGGTGCCTATTGCTGCTTTCTCGGTCCATCCGGCTGCGGCAAGACCACGATTCTGCGCATGATTGCCGGGCATGAAGATCCAACCGACGGCGAGATTCTGATCGGCGGCGAAAACGTGGTGGGATTGCCGCCGGTCACGCGCGGCACGGCGATGATGTTTCAATCCTACGCGCTGTTCCCGCATCTGACGGTACGGGACAATGTCGCGTTTGCGCTGCGCATCCGCGGCCTGTCGAAGGCGGATCGTTACCGGCAAACCGATGCGATGCTCGAGAAGGTTCGGCTTTCGGAGCTGGCCGACCGGCTGCCGGCCCAACTCTCCGGCGGCCAGCAGCAGCGTGTCGCGCTGGCGCGTGCCGCCATCACCGAGCCCCGGGTGCTGCTGCTGGATGAACCGCTTTCCGCGCTCGACGAGCAATTGCGGGTGCGGATGCGGCTCGAGCTGCAGCGAATGCAGCGCGACCTCGGCATCACCTTCGTGCACGTCACCCATTCGCAGCTCGAGGCTATCGCACTGGCCGATATGGTCGTCGTGATGGACCGCGGAGAGATCAAGCAAGCCGGCCCGGCGCGAGACGTCTATGCAGCGCCGAGAGATCGCTACGTGGCCGAGTTCCTGGGTGGGCAGAACGTGTTCTCCGGCCGTATTGATGCCATCAAGGACAATCTCGTCAGCTTCGTAGCGCCGCAGATGAAGCATGTCGCCGTCCCCGTCGGGGCGTCGCGCGTCGGCAAGGGCGACATCATCGACGTCGCGGTCCGTCGGGATGATGTCGACCTGATCCGGCCGGGCATTGATCTGGCGCCCGATGTTTCATCGTTGGCGAGCCGGGTGCTGGCAGTCGAATATCAGGGCAACTTCGTCAAGGTCATGCTGGATGCGACCGGTGAAGACGAGTTCGTCGCCTATGTTCCCGAACGGGTGTTCTTCCGCGATCCCTACACGATCGGCGATGTCGTTCAGGCGACGTGGCCGTGTCACCTCGCGCGGCTGCTTGCCAAAACGACTTCACCAACTGCGTAAACTCAAAACCAGAGAGGGACTTCCATGGCTGACTATGAGGTGTTCGAGCTTGGCGACGTGACGCTGCAATGCGGGCAGATCCTGCGCGGCGCCAAGATGGCGTACAAGACCTATGGCAAGCTCAACGCGGCCAAGGACAACGTCATCGTTTATCCCTGCTGGTATTCCGGGACTCATCTGGAAAACGAGTGGCTGATCGGGCCAACGATGGCGCTGGATCCGGAAAAATACATCATCATCGTGCCGAACATGTTCGGCAACGGCCTCTCGACCTCGGCAAGCAACACGCCGGCGCCGTTCAATGGGTCCCGCTTCCCGAAGATCACCGCTTACGACAATGTCGTGCAGCAGCATCGGCTGGTCACGGAAAAATTCGGAATCAGCAAGGTCAAGCTAGTGACCGGCTGGTCGATGGGCGCGCTGCAGACGTTCCATTGGGGCGCGATCTTCCCCGAGATGGTCGAGCGCATCCTGCCATTTCAGGGTTCGGCCAAATGCTCGCGCCACAACTTCGTCTTCCTCGAAGGCGTTAAGGCGGCACTTCAGGCCGACGCCGCCTTCATGGACGGCTTCTACAAGGAGCAGCCGCAGAAGGGCCTCCGCGCCGCGTCGCGCGTTTATGCAGGCTGGGGTTTTTCCCAGACGTTCTACCGCGTCGAAGCCGATCTGAAGAAGATGGGCTACGCCTCGCTGGAGGATTTCCTGGTGGGCTTCTGGGAAGGCTGGTTGCTCTCCAAGGATGCCAACAATCTCTTGACCATGCTGTGGACCTGGCAGAACGGCGATATCTCCAACAACCCGATCTACAACGGCGACTACAAGAAGGCGCTGGCCGGGATCAAGGCGAAGGCCATTGTCATGCCGGCCTCCACGGACCTGTATTTCCCTCCGGAAGACAGCGCCATCGAGGTCGAGCACATGCCGAACGCAGAGCTGCGCGTCGTCGAAACCTATTGGGGGCATTTCGCCGGCGGACCGGGCACCAGCCCTGAAGACATCAAGGTCATCGACGCAGCCCTGAAGGAACTGCTCGCGAGCTGACGGCTCGTTCAAGGACGACGGCAGACTGCCGTCGTCCGACGGACGACTTATGTGCCGCGTCTCAAAACATCTCGAAATATTCGCGATGTTCCCAGTCGGAGACTTCGGCCTGGAACCGCTCGATCTCGGCATTCTTGATGTGGACGTAATAGTCCACGAACTCGGCGCCGAGCGCTTGGCGGAAGAACGGATCGTCGTTCAGCGCGAACACCGCCTCGCGCAGCGACTTCGGCAGCAGCGCGGCCTTGGTCTCGTAGGGCGTATCCGCCGACGGACCAGGATCGAGCTTGCGGTCGACGCCGTCGAGGCCGGAAAGGATTTGCGAGGCCATGTAGAGGTAGGGGTTCGCCGCCGGCTCGCCGATCCGGTTCTCCAGCCTTGTTGCCGGATCACCCGCGCCGCCGAGCACGCGGATCATGACGCCGCGGTTGTCGCGGCCCCAGATCGCGCGGTCCGGCGCCAGCGAGTAGGTGCGGTAGCGCTTGTAGCCGTTGATGGTCGGCGTCGTGAACACGGTGGAAGCCCGCGCATGCTCGATCAGGCCGGCGAGCCAGGCACGGCCGAACGGGCTTAGGGGTTCGCTGCCCTCCCTCGCCATAAAGGCGTTCTCGCCGTTGGCGCGCGACACCAGCGATTGATGCAGGTGCCAGCCGCTCGCAAACACATTCGGCAGCTTCGGCCGGCACATGAAGGTGGCGTGATAGCCATGGCGCCGCGCGATCTGCTTCACCGCTGAACGAAACAGCACCATATTGTCAGCCGGTACGAGGCCTGTCGTCGGTTGAAAAACGAATTCGCACTGGCTCGGGCCGAACTCGACCTCGACCGAACGCAGGGGCAGGCCGAGCGCAATGACGTCGCGGCGGATAATCTCGAGCGCCGGCTCCATCAGATCGTAGCGCTGCTCGGTCAGATATTGGTAGCCGTGCGACAGCAGGCTGACCGATGGCGGCCGGCCCGGCTGGCCGGCATCCTCCGGCGCCAAGTGGGCGTCGTCGAGCTTGAACAGATGGAATTCGACCTCGAGGCCGGCGACGAAATCGTAGCCGCGGCTGCCGAGTTGATCGAGCACCTTGCGATAGAGATGGCGGGTGGCGAACGGCACCGGCCGACCGTCGTTGAAATGGAGGTCGCAGAGCAGCCAGCCGGTGTTCGGCGCCCAGGGCAGCACGCGGAACGTAGTGGGGTCGGCGACCATCAGTACATCGGCCGCGCCCTCCATCTCCTTCATGCCAAAACCGCCGCCGGCGGTGAACACCGGAAACACCGTCCTGTGCGAGGTGTCCTTGGCCAGCATCGTCGTCGTGATCGAGCAGCCGCTCTCCAGCGAGCGCACCGCTTCACCAGCGATCAGCGTCTTGCCGCGCAGGATGCCGTGCTGGTCGGGGAAGGCCAGACGGATGACTTCGAGATTCTTCTCCTCGACGATGCGGCGAAGGCGGTGTGCCGCCTCCTTCTGCTCGTCCGACCACAGGCCGTGACGCTCGACAAAACTCACGGCGTTACTCCCACGTTGTTCGTCGTTCCGGGATGGTCCGAAGGACCAGACCCGGAACCTCGAGATTCCGGGTTCGGTGCTGCGCACCGCCCCGGAATGACGATGCCACAACCATCACTCCGCCGCCGTCAGATGATGCACCCGGCCTGCGATCTCGCGCGGTACCGGCGCAGCCCAGGGCGCGCCGCGGCGGCGCTTGACATCGACTTCCATCCAGTAGAGCTCCCAGCCTTGCGTCGGCCCGATGCCGTCCATGGTGGCGGGACCTTGAATGCTGCGCGCGGTGGCCTCGTCGAGGAACAGCATCGGCTGCTCGCCGCCGGACACCTTCTCGATCTCCTGCCGCAGCAGGCGGCGATATTGCACGATCGCCTTGTCGCTCTGGCCGAGATGCTCGTTGGTGCGGTCCTGGATCGGGCCCATCGATTCCACCGCCCACTGGTCGTGGACGTTGATGTCGGTGCCCATGCCGGTGTAGGTCTCAGTCGCCTGCTCATGCGGATCGAAGCCGTAATCGTTGCTGCGGTTCTTGCGCGACTTGTAGTCGGGCAGCTCATACAGTGCGAGCCGCTGGTCGCGCATCTTCTGCTTGTCGACAGCGTTCGTATAGCTGGTGAAGATCGCGTACCAGTAGCAGTTCTCGTCATCGATTGGCACGTGCCACTGCGTGATCGTCATCTCCGTCGACATCGGGATGACGAAGGCATGGGGGAACAGCTGGTTGGTGACGCGCACATGGGTGCGCTCGTCGTCGAGCTCGCGCAGCGCAATCAGCCGCAGGCCATATTCGGTGTGCTCGACATTGATGATCGGGCGATCGTGCTCGCGCAGGATTTTGGTCATCGGCATGTCGCTGCCGGCCGACGCCCCGCGAAACTGCTTGCCGTAGGCGGCGGATGTATCTTCATCCTCGAAGAAACGATGCAGATAGGACGCATGTGCCGGGTCGATGCCGACTTCGAGCGCCTGCAGCCAGTTGCAATTCATGTGGCCCTTGAACGCAAAAATGTGGCTGTCGGGCGCGATGAAGCAGTCGAGCTCCGGAAATGCCGGCGGCTCGCCCTCGCCGAGATAAGCCCAGAGGATGCCGCTCTTCTCGACCACCGGATAGGAACGCTGTTTGATGCCCTTGCAGAGCTGCGAACCGGCGGGCTCCGCCGGTGTCTCGATGCATTGGCCGCTCGCGTCGAACAGCCAGCCGTGGAAGGCACAGCGCAGGCCGCCATTCTCGAGCCGGCCGAAGGCGAGATCGGCGCCACGATGCGCGCAGTGACGGTCGATCAGCCCGTAGCGGCCGTCCTCGCGGCGAAATAGCACCAGGTTCTCGCCGAGCAGTTTCACCGGCCGTACCGGGCGCGCGCCCTGCAACTCATCGACCAGCGCCGCTGGCTGCCAGTACATCCGCATCAGCTTCCCGCAAGCGTCCTTAGCCCCGGTGCGGGTGATCAGGTCATTCGCTTCCTGGCTCATCATGGCGGCGTCTCCACTTAGATTTGTTCGCCTATTGAACGTATGTGCGAATTATGCCATGTCTTGATAGGACAGCAAGTCCAATTTTTGAACCGTTCAAAGCCGTACCCCAATGCCCAAGCTGAAGCGGACCGATCCGGACGAGCGCGCGACCGATTTCGTCGAGAGCCTCGATCGCGGCCTGCGCCTGTTGCAGGTGTTCGGCACGATCAGCGGCCCGGCGACGTTGAGCGACCTCGCTCGCGCCGCCGACCTGCCGCGCGCCACCGCGAGGCGCATCCTGTTCACGCTCGCGCATGGCGGCTTCGTCGCGACCGACGGCAAGCTGTTCGCCCTGACGCCGCATGTGCTGACACTATCGGGCTCCTATCTGCGATCGAACCAGGTGGTGACGGTGCTGCAGCCGGTGCTCGACCGTATCGCCACTGCAGCGCAGGAGATCAGTTCGCTGGCGCTGCTCGACGGCGACGATGTCGTGTTCGTGGCACGCTCGAGCCCGACGCGAATGTTCTCAGCCGGCCTCGACATCGGCTATCGCTTGCCTTCCTTCTGCACCTCGGTTGGCCGCGCCATGCTCGGCCGGCTCGATGACGCTGAACTTGCGGCACGGCTGAAGGCGATGCGGCGCGAGGCTGTGACGCCGCAGACCGTGACCGATCCGAAAAAACTGCTGGCCGCGATCATCGCCGATCGCGCGAAGGGCTATTCGCTCGTCGACCGCGAGGCCGAGCCGCATTTCCGTTCGATCTCGGTCCCGGTGCGCCGCTACGACGGCACCATCGTCGCCGCCATCAACATGGGCGCGCATGTCGACCGCGTGCCGAAGCAGGAGCTGATCGAGCGCTTCCTGCCGCTGCTGCGCGATGGCGCTGACGATGTGAAGAACAGGCTTCTGTGATCTCAGCACAGTTCGTTCTGCGTAGCCGACCGTGAACGCAATGGTTCGTCGCCGCGACAGACGGGAGTCCAAAATACCTGAGTGTCCACGTGACAGAGCCGAGCTTCACCATCCGCATCGTCGACGTCCCGCCCGGCGAAGCGCCGCATTGGGTGCGCGAGAAATGGGGCGGGCTGGAGCTACCGGTCGATCGCTATGCGCACCGTCGCCGGTTCTTCGGCTTCGGCGTGCTGTCATTGCCGCGGTCGTGGTGGAAGCAGTGGCTTTTCGTGCTGCTCGGTCGCGCCGAAGTCGTCGATGGCTATGCGGTGGACGCTGCAATTGCGATCGAGAAGTTGGCCGGAGCCAGCCCGGAGGCTGCCGCATGGTGGCGCGCCAATGCGTCAGAGGTGGTCGGCCCGGGACGCTATCTGCTCTTTCATGGACACGTCTGCCAGGTCGTGTGACATCAATTACAGCGCCACGCTGCGCAGGCCAAAACTGCGCGCCTCGTTCTGCAGCACCGGCCGCACGGAGTCGATCAGCCGCGCCGCGGCCGCATCGACCGAAAGCCCGGCGGTGTCGACCACGGCGGACGCGCGCGCGTAGAGCGGTTCGCGGCTGACCAGGATGTTGCGCAATTCTGCCATCGCGGAGCGATCGTCGGCCATCGGGCGCAGATCGCCCTGGCGGCGGACGCGGGCCATGTGCTCTTCCGGCTCGGCCTTCAGCCAGATGGTGTAGAACGACGACAGGATCAGGTCGAAGGTGAGCGGCTCGGAGACGATGCCGCCGCCGGTCGCCAGCACCATCAATTCCTTGCGCGCCAGAAGCTGCGTCAGCGCGGCCTGCTCCATGCGGCGGAAACCTTCCTGGCCGTAGAGAGCGATGATCTCGGCGACAGACAAGCCGTTCTGCGCCTCGATCTCCTTGTTGAGCTCGACAAAGCTCCAGCCGATCTTCTTCGCGAGCATCCTGCCGAGCGTGGTCTTGCCGGCGCCGCGCAGGCCGATCAGCGCGATGCCGGAGAACGAGGCGCGGCGTTGCGCCGACGCGCTGCCACCGGCGAGAATGTCCTTGGCCTGCGCGATCTGGCTCTGTGACGCTTTGCGCAGGAGATCGCGGATGACGGCCCAGTCGGGGATCGGCTCGCTCGAGGGAATGAGATCTTCGAGATGCGCGCCCATCGCGCCTGCGACGCGGCGCAGCAGCACGATCGAGACATTGCCTTTGCCGCTCTCGAGCTGGGCGATGTAGCGTTCGGAAATGCCAGAGACCTTGGCGAGCACCTTGCGCGACATGCCGCGCAGGGCACGCATCGTGCGCACGCGCTGGCCGAGCTGCTCGAGAAAGCCGGTTTCGGGATCGGTATCCTGGGTCATTATCCCTGTGCGACTCGCGGGTTCCGAAGCGTCTTCGAGCGAAGTGGCCGCCGGTTCGCGTGAAGAAAACGCGTCAAAACAAGAATCTAGCGGTTCGGTTCTGATTCGATCAGAGCCGAACCGCTAGGAAACATAATGCCGATGAGGATTGACAGCAAGCCAATGTAGTGGCTTTGTATGAATTATAATTCTTAAAAAGGCAGGAGAGGCCGCGTGACGCGTTCGGGTCCGAGGAGCGGGGCATGATTTACAATGCGGTGACCTGGCTGCTCGACCGCAATGTCGACGAGGGCCGCGGCGGCAAGATCGCCTTCGACGATACGGTGTCCAAACTCACCTATGGCGAGTTGCAGCAGCAGACGCGCCGGCTCGGCAACATGCTGCGGCGGCTCGGCGTCCGCCGCGAAGAGCGGGTCGCGATGATCATGCTGGACACGGTCGATTTCCCGGTCGTGTTTTTGGGCACGATCCGCGCCGGCGTGGTGCCGGTGCCGCTGAACACGCTGCTCACTGCCGAACAATACGGCTATGTGCTGGCGGATTGTCGCGCGCGCGTGCTGTTCGTCTCCGAGGCGCTGCTGCCTGTCGTGAAGGAAATCATCGGACGCCTGCCGGATCTCGAGCATGTCGTGGTCTCCGGCAAGGACGCGCATGGGCACACCAGGCTCGCCGACGAGATCGCGCGTGAGGACGATGTTTTCGCCACCGCCGCGACGCATCCCGACGAGCCGGCGTTCTGGCTCTATTCGTCGGGCTCGACCGGCATGCCGAAGGGCGTGCGCCATCTGCATTCCAATCTGGCCGCGACCGCGGAGACCTATGCCAGCCAGGTGCTCGGCATTCGCGAGGACGATGTCGGGCTATCCGCGGCCAAGCTGTTCTTCGCCTATGGCCTCGGCAACGCGTTGACCTTCCCGATGTCTGTCGGCGCCACCACGGTGCTGAATTCGGAGCGTCCGACGCCGGCCGTGATGTTCGCGCTGATGAACAGATATCATCCGAGTATCTTCTTCGGCGTGCCGACCTTGTTCGCGGCGATGCTGAACGATGAGGCGATGAAGGCGCAGGGTGGCGGCGATCGGTTGCGGATCTGCACCTCGGCCGGCGAGGCGCTGCCGGAATCGGTCGGCAACGCGTGGCGCGCGCGTTTCGGCGTCGACATCCTCGACGGCGTCGGCTCGACCGAACTGCTGCACATCTTTCTGTCGAACGCGCCCGGCGACATCAAATACGGCACCTCGGGCCGCCCGGTGCCCGGCTACAAGGTGCGGCTGGTCAACGAGACGGGTGTCGAGGTGGCCGACGGCGAAGTCGGCGAATTGCTGGTCGATGCGCCCTCGGCGGGCGAGTGCTACTGGAACCAGCGCGGCAAGAGCCGCGCGACCTTCGAGGGCGCATGGACCCGCACCGGCGACAAATATATCCGCGATGCCGAGGGCCGCTATACCTTCTGCGGCCGCTCGGACGACATGTTCAAGGTCTCCGGCATCTGGGTCTCGCCGTTCGAGGTCGAGAGCGCGCTGATCACCCATCCCGCGGTGCTGGAAGCGGCTGTGGTACCGGAAGCTGATCCGGAAGGACTGTTGAAGCCGAAGGCGTTCGTGGTACTGCGGCCCGGGGGAAAGACCGATGGCCTGCACGAGGCGTTGAAAGAGCACGTCAAGCAGAAGATCGGCCCGTGGAAATATCCGCGCTGGATCGATGTGGTGGATTCACTGCCGAAGACGGCAACCGGAAAAATACAGCGGTTCAAGTTGCGCGACGGCGCGCAATAGCCCCTCCACGCGTCGTCCCGGCGAAAGCCGGGACCATACGCCGCGGCCTTTGTTTTGAGAGATGCTGTTCCACGGCTTTTGCGCAATAACTGGAGCCTGTGGTTATGGGTCTCGGCTTTCGCCGGGACGACGAGCGAGGAGGGACCCGCCATGCAGAACTTAAACGCCACAGGCTTCCTCAGCATCGACAACTCTGATCTCGAATACCGCATGATCGGTTCGTCACCCGACGCCGCGCCCACCATCGTGATGCTGCATGAAGGCCTCGGCTCCGCCGGGCTGTGGGGTGACTTCCCCGAGAAGCTGCAGGCTGCGACCGGCGCCGGCGTGTTCGTCCATTCGCGCGCCGGTTATGGCGCCTCGACATCAGTGAAATTGCCGCGCCCGATCGACTACATGCATATCGAGGCGCTCGATGTGTTGCCGAAGCTGCTCGATAGCATCGGCTTCCGCCGCGGCTTGCTGCTCGGTCACTCCGACGGCGCGTCGATTGCGGCGATCTATGCCGGCGCGCATCAGGATCATCGCCTGCAGGGCATTGCACTGATCGCGCCGCATTTCATCGTCGAGGACATCTCGGTCACGTCGATCGCCGAGATCAGGACGGCGTATGAGACCACCAACCTCCGCGACAAGCTCGCGCGCTGGCACAAGGATGTCGACAACGCCTTCCATGGCTGGAACGGCGCCTGGCTCGATCCAAAATTCCGCGACTGGGATATCTCCGAATATCTCGCCTATGTCCGCGTGCCCGTGCTGATCGTGCAGGGCGTGGACGATCAGTACGGCACGATGCGCCAGGTCGAGATCGCCAGGGAGGAGTGCTACTGCCCGGTTGACGTCGCCGTCATCGCCGGCGCCGGCCATTCGCCGCACCGTGAGGCGCCCGCGGTGACGCTGGAGGCGGTCACCGAATTCGCTCTCGCGGCGCTTCGCGACGACCAGACGTTGGCCGCCTGACATTCATCTCCGGCCGTAGGCCATTGGCCGAACGGGGAATTTGGCCAACATGAAACAAAATGCATGTTTTTGCGTTTTGAACTAGACCAGATCGAAAACATGCACTATTGTGCATGAAGTAAATCCAACGAAGCGCAACCAATAAACTTGAAGGGTGGCCCAATGGCTGGCGACGATCGGGTCCTTGCAGGCGGGGCGAAATACATCGATTTCCAGACCGAGCCGTCGCGCTACCGGCACTGGAAGCTGGACGTGCAGGGCGATGTCGCGACGCTGACCATGGACGTCGACGAGAATGCCGGCCTGTTCGAGGGCTATCAGCTCAAGCTGAATTCCTACGATCTCGGCGTCGATATCGAGCTGGCCGACGCCGTGCAGCGGCTGCGCTTCGAGCATCCGGACGTGAAGGTCGTGGTGATGCGCTCGGGCAAGAACCGGGTGTTCTGCGCCGGCGCCAACATCCGCATGCTGGCGGGCTCGACCCACGCGCACAAGGTCAATTTCTGCAAATTCACCAACGAGACCCGCAACGGCCTGGAAGATTCCTCGGAGAATTCCGGCCAACGCTTCATCACCGTGATCAACGGCACCGCGGCCGGCGGCGGCTATGAGCTGGCGCTCGCAACCGACCACATCATGATGGCCGATGATGGTGCTGCCGCCGTCGCGCTGCCGGAAGTGCCGCTGCTCGCGGTGTTGCCGGGCACCGGCGGGCTGACGCGCGTCGTCGACAAGCGCAAGGTGCGCCGCGACCACGCCGACTTCTTCTGCACCATCGAGGAAGGCATCAAGGGCAAGCGCGCCGTGCAGTGGCGGCTGGTCGACGAGATCGCGCCGAACAGCAAACTCGAAGGCAAGCTCGCCGAGCGGGTCAAGGAATTTGCCGCGAAGTCGAGCCGCAATGGCTCCGGCAAGGGTCTTGCGCTGACGCCGCTGAAGCGGACCATCGACGACAGCGCGATCCGCTACGGTTTTGTCAGCGTCGATATCGACCGCGCCGCGCGGATAGCGACGATCTCGATCAAGGCGCCGGAAGCGACCGCGCCGGCGGGCATCGACGGCATGATCGCGCAAGGCGCATCGTTCTGGCCGCTGCAGGTTGCCCGCGAGCTCGACGATGCGATCCTGCATCTGCGCATCAACGAACTCGGGATCGCGATGCTGGTGTTCAAGAGCCATGGCGACCGCGCCAATGTCGTCGCCTATGATGCGTTCCTCGAGGCCAACAAGGCGCACTGGCTGGTCAACGAGATCAGGCATTACTGGAAGCGCGTGCTGAAGCGCATCGATGTCACCTCGCGGACGCTGGTGACGCTGGTCGAGCCCGGCTCGTGCTTCGTCGGCACGCTGGCCGAACTCGTGTTCGCCGCCGACCGCTCCTACATGCTGATCGGCCAGAAGCAGGGCGACAACCGTCCGCCGCCGGCGATCGAACTCACCGCGATGAATTTCGGGCCCTATCCGATGAGCCACGGCCTGACCCGGCTGCAATCGCGCTTCCAGGCCGACCCAATGGATGTTGAGCGCGCGCAGGCGTCGATCGGCAAGGCGCTCGACGCCGAGGAGGCCGAAGAGCTCGGCCTCGTGACTTTCGCGCTCGACGATATCGATTGGGACGACGAGGTGCGGGTGTTCGTCGAGGAACGCACCTCATTCTCGCCCGACAGCCTCACCGGCATGGAGGCCAATCTGCGCTTCGCCGGCCCGGAGACCATGGAATCGAAGATCTTCTCGCGCCTCACCGCGTGGCAGAACTGGATCTTCCAGCGCCCGAACGCGGTCGGTGAAGAGGGCGCCCTGCGCCGCTACGGCACCGGCCAGAAGGCGCAGTTCGATATGACGCGCGTCTAGAAATCTTGCTGCGTCATGGCCGGGTTTGTCCCGACCATCCACGTCTTTCGCTCGATGAGAAGGAAGACGTGGATGCCCGGCACAAGGCCGGGCATGACGGGAAATGAACCCAAGGAGCACGGCCATGAACATCATGAACGTCGACTACTCGACCAAGATTCCCAACAACGTGAATCTCGCCGAGGACCGCCAGGTGCTCAAGGCGCTGGAGGGCTGGCACCCCGGCTATATGGACTGGTGGAGCGACATGGGCCCGGAGGGTTTCCAGGAATCGCTGGTCTATCTGCGCACCGCGTATTCGGTCGATCCGCGCGGCTGGGCCAAATTCGACTATGTGCGGATGCCGGACTACCGCTGGGGCATCCTGCTTGCACCGCAGGAAGAGAACCGCGTGATTCCGTTCGGCGAGGATTTTGGCAAGCCGGCCTGGCAGGAAGTGCCCGGCGAGCATCGCGCGATGCTGCGCCGCCTGATCGTGATCCAGGGCGACACCGAGCCGGCATCGGTCGAGCAGCAGCGCCATCTCGGCAAGACCGCGCCGTCGCTCTACGACATGCGCAATCTGTTCCAGGTCAATGTCGAGGAAGGCCGCCATCTCTGGGCGATGGTCTATCTGCTGCAGAAATATTTCGGCCGCGACGGCCGCGAGGAAGCCGATGATTTGTTGCGCCGCCGCTCCGGCGATGCGGATTCGCCGCGCATGCTCGGCGCCTTCAACGAAGCGACGCCGGACTGGCTTTCATTCTTCATGTTCACCTACTTCACCGACCGCGACGGCAAGATGCAGCTACATTCGCTGGCGCAGTCGGGCTTCGATCCGCTGTCGCGCACCTGCCGCTTCATGCTGACCGAAGAAGCGCATCACATGTTCGTCGGCGAGACCGGCATCACCCGGGTCGTGCAGCGCACCTGCGACGCCATGCGCGAAGCCGGCATCACCGACCCGACCGATATCGCCAAGGTCCGCGCGCTCGGCGTGATCGACCTGCCGACCATCCAGAAGAAGCTGAACCTGCATTATTCGCTGTCGCTCGATCTGTTCGGCTCAGAGGTTTCGACCAACGCGGCGAACGCCTTCAACACCGGCGTCAAGGGCCGCTACAAGGAAACCACCATCGAGGACGATCACCAGCTCAAGAACTCGACCTATCCGGTGCTCAAGCTCGTCAATGGCGAGATCAAGCGGGTCGATGAGCCGGCGCTGACCGCGCTCAACATGCGGCTGCGCGACGATTACTCGCAGGATTGCATCAAGGGCATGCTGCGCTGGAACAAGGTGATCTCGTCATCGGGCTACGACTTCAGGCTGGAGCTGCCGAACGTCGCCTTCCATCGCCAGATCGGTGAGTTCAGGGATGTCCATGCGACGCCCGACGGTCTGCTGATCGACGATGCCACCTGGGTCAAGCGCAGGAACGAGTGGCTGCCGTCGACCGCGGACGGCGACTTCATCGCTTCGCTGATGAAGCCGGTGACCGAGGCCGGTGAGTTCGCCTCCTGGATCTCGCCGCCGAAGGTCGGCATCGACAACAAGCCGGGCGACTTCGAGTATGTGAGGATCGAGACCTGAGATAGATGCGAATGGGGAATGGCGAATAGCGAATGGAAGAACTGCTATTCGCCATTCGCTACTCACTATTCGCTATCTACTATTTGGTTTGAGCCAGGTCGTTGCGGTTGGGCAATTCGGTGGTGCCGTCATGAGTGAAGAGACTTTTCCAGGCCCGGGCCTGCGTCCGCTGCGGCTTCAGATTGGCGAGCAGACGATCACGGGGTTCGAAAGCCCAGGCAGCGGCCGCCCGATCCTGCTGATCCACGGCAATTCATCGTCATCCCGGATCTGGCAGAAGCAACTCGAGGGGCCGCTCGGCGCCAAATATCGGCTGATTGCGATCGATCTTCCCGGCCACGGCGAATCGTCGCCGGCGTCCAATCCGGAGCAGGACTATTCAGGTCCGGGTTATGCGGGGTGCATCGCTGCCGTCGCGCGCGAACTCGATCTGAAGGACGCTGTCGTGGTCGGCTGGAGCCTTGGCGGACACGCCGTGCTCAATGCGGCGCCTTCACTGCTGATGGTGGCCGGGCTGATGATTTTCGGCACGCCGCCGCTCGGCAAGACGCCGGATGGATTCTCCGGCTTCAAGGGGCTGTCGGCGACCGCCTTCACGCCGGCGCCTGGTGATGCCGACATCGCGGAGTGGCTGACATCGGCGTTCGCGCCGGGCTATTCGTCGATACCATCGTTCGTCGAAGCTGATTTTCGCCGCACCGACGGCAACGCGCGCGGCTATCTCGGTGCCAGCGCGCAGGCCGGTCGCTTCGCCGACGAGGTCGAGATCGTGCGCGATCTCAAGATCCCACTCGCGATCGCGCAAGGAAGCGAAGAGCAGATCGTCGATCTCGGCTATCTGCAGCGGCTGTCCGCGCCGACGCTGTGGCGCGGACAGGTCCAGGTGATCGACGGCGCCGGCCACGCCACCCAATGGGAGAAGGCCGAAGCCTTCGACCAGATCCTCGACGATTTCGCGTCGAGCGTTTGAGCACGGTCTGTCATCACCCGCGAAAGCGGGTGATCCAGTATTCCAGAGACCGCGCGGCATGAAGCGAGAAGCCGCGGCGTACTGGATGCCCCGGTCAAGCCGGGGCATGACAGTAAGACGGCGATCGATCGACTGAATATTCCGCGCGCCTACCCCGCGATCTCAAGTCCCGCGTTCGCGTACACCACGCCGCCATCGACCGCGATCGTGTTGCCGACCACGTAGTCGCCGGCGCGTGAGGCGAGATAGATCGCAACCCCCGCCATGTCCTCATCAGATCCGATCCGCCGCGCTGGAATGCGTTGTGCGACCTCGTCCGAATGGTCGCGGGCGGCACGGTTCATGTCCGACTTGAACGCACCTGGCGCAATCGCGGTGACGTTGATATTTTCCTTGATCAGCCTGGTTGCCATGCGCCGCGTCAAATGGATCACCGCGGCTTTGCTCGCGGCGTAGGAATAGGTCTCGCCCGGATTGACGAAGATGCCGTCCACCGAGGCGATGTTGATGACCTTGGCGGGGCGATCAGGCGACGCTGCGGCGCGAAGCGGCTTCGCCAGCGCCTTGGTCAGGAAGAACACCGACTTGACGTTGAGGTCCATGACTTTGTCCCAGCCGCTTTCCGGGAATTCGTCGAAATCCGCGCCCCAGGCGGCGCCTGCATTGTTGACGAGAATGTCGAGCTTCGGTTCCAGCTTGATGATTTCAGCCGCGAGCTTGTCGCAACCGGCAACCGTCGAAATGTCGATCGGCAGCCCGATGCATTCGCCGTCATAGGCGCTCGTGAGTTCCTTGGCGGTCGCCTCACACGGCCCGGCCTTGCGCGCGGTGATGTAGACCTTCGCGGCTCCCTGCGCGAGGAAGCCGGCCGCGATCATCTTGCCGATGCCGCGCGATCCGCCGGTCACCAGCGCGACGCGGCCTTTGAGTGAGAACAGATCCTTGAACATGTTGCCTCCCTGATTCAGGCCAAGCGTTCTGGGCGCGTTGGCCGGGCTAGTCAAGGAACCGTCCGGGCCTGCGGGGACGTTCAATCATCCTGCACCATGCGGTGCTGCTGCACGGGTACGATCAAGTATTCTTGAGATGTGATGCAGTGCACAAATTCGCGGAGCGGTTTGCTGCATCATGCCCGTGGGTGGAATTCCAAGGCAAGTTTCGAGGCTAATTTCGAGGCAGGAGTTCCTGATATGAAGCATGTTTCATTGCCGGCGATGGGCGTGACGCCCGTCACCCTCGTTCCTTTTGGCAGACGACGCAAAGGTTTGTTCGCGTCAATTCTCGACGCACTCCACCACTCGCGGCAGGCTCAGGCGCGCCGCGTCATCAAGCGGTATCAGCATCTGATCGATCGGGCCGAGCGGCGCCGCGCCGAACTGGAGGGGCACGACAATGTCGGTCACTGAACGGTCGTCCGCGCGCAAATCGCTGATCCGGATTCCTGAGCTCAGCGAGACCACGTGGCTTGCCGCGATCGCGGTCGGATTTCTCGTCCTTCACCTTCTCACGGCGATCTTGCTGATGCCGGTCGCCAAGAGCGATCCGGCAAGTCAGCGGGAAGAGACGAGAGCCGTTCTCACCGACTAGCATTCCTCGCAGTCATTCCATCATTGCCGCTATCAGCCGGAGGTCAGTTCATGGCCGACGTCACGTCATTCCTTGTGCTCAGCGCCGCGGTGTTCTGCGGCGCCTTCGTGTCAGGTCTCGCCGGCTTCGCCTTCTCCGCGGTCGCCGGCGCCATTCTGTTGCATGCGATGCCGCCGACCGAGGCGGTGCCGCTGATGATGGCCTGCAGCGTCGGCGTGCAGGGGGCCAATCTCTGGGCGCTTCGACAGAACATTCAGTGGAAGCAAAGCCTGCCGCTGATTCTCGGCGGCCTGCTCGGTGTGCCGATCGCGCTCTGGCTGCTGCACAACACAGACAGCCGCATTTTCCGCGAAGGTTTTGGGGTGTTGGTCGCCGTCTACGCCGGGTACATGCTGTTCAGGCCGGCGATCGCCTACGTTCAAGCAATGCACCAGGGGCGCAATGCGCTCGTCGGATTCGGCGGCGGCCTGATCGGAGGGCTGACGGCGATGCCCGGTGCCTTGCCGACCATCTGGTGCGACATGCACGGCGTGCCGAAGCAGCAGCAGCGCGGCCTGGTGCAACCCTTCATTGCCGCGATGCAGCTCTCCGCACTGGCGATGCTGCTGTTGCATCACGACCTGCCGTTATCAGTCGTTCGCGACGTCGTTCTCGGTGCGCCGGCGCTGCTCGCCGGATCGTGGCTTGGAATTTTCGCGTTTCGCAATATCAACGAGGCCAATTTCAGGCGCGTGATTCTCGGCCTGCTGCTGGTTTCAGGCTTGCTGCTGGTGGTTTGACGATTACGCCGCGTCGATGCGGCGGAAGCCGTTCCACATCGCGGTGGCAGCGCCGGAGGTCAGGACCGGCAGGATGCGCGCATCCTGGTAGTTGCCGTTTAGCGAGACGCGCTGCAGGGCGGTGAGATGGTTGGCGCTTTCCGGGAACAGCATGCCGGGCCGGGTCGTCACCGCGGTCTTGAAGCCGATTGTCCTGGCGAGCGCGAATTCGCGTTGGCCTGCGGCGATCCTGTCGCCATAGGGATAGGCGAGATGCAGCACCGGCCGCTGCAAAGCGTCCTCGATCCGCGCGCGGCTGGTTGCCAGCTCGAACGATGCGGTCGCCTCGGTCTGTTTGGCGAGATTACAATGGGTGATGGTGTGCGCGCCGATCGTGACCAGCGGATTGGCGGCAAAGCTCCGCAACTCGGCCCAGGACAGGCAGAGTTCGCGTGAGATTGCGGTTTCGTCGACGCCGTGGCGGGTGCAGAGCGCCGAGATCTCGCGTTGCATATCCGCTTCGCCCGGCAATGACCGCAGCCAATCGTGCATGCGGTCGAACGTTGCCTGCTTTGCCTGCGCCGTCGACGCGTCGAGCCGCGTCATGGTCCCGCCGATCGGCACCTCGATCGCTGTTACCGCAGCGATCGCCCGCTCCAGCGCGATCCACCACAGCCGGCCGCTTCCCTCGGCGAAATCGCTGGCGACATAGACGGTCAGCGGTGCGTCAAACTCGCGCATGACCGGCAGCGCAAAATCCCTGTTGTCGCGATAGCCATCGTCGAAGGTGAAGCAGGCGAAGCGCCGCGCGAAATTCCGTTCGACGAGGCGATGATGCGCCTCGTCCATGCTGACGATATCGATGTCGAGCGTGCGCAGATGTGCCAGCGTTGCGCGCAGGAACTCCGGTTCGACCGCGAGATGGCGATTTGGCTGGAATGCGTCGTCGCGCCGCGGCCCGACATGATGCAGCATGAAGATGACGCCGACGCCGGCCAGGACCGGCCGCAGCAGCATATGCGCACCTGAATAGTACAGTGCCTCCAGCCCGGCGCGGATGACGGTGTTGCGAAGCTGTTTCATGAGGGCGCGGGCCGGCCGATTTGCATTCCGGGCTGAACTTAGCGAAAGACCATTGAAGAAACCATTAGCCGAACCTCACACGGCGGCTCTGCCATCCAGCGTGAATTGGGGTTTGACAGTCGGCCAAGGGTTTGTTTTCTCTCTGGTTCCGGAGCCGCAGGACCCTGAATGCACGGACTTTTCAAGTGGAGCAGCAAATGGTGGCCCGGCGTGATTCCGCTGGTCATCTTTTGGGGTATCGCAGCCTGGACGAGCACCGCAACGGTCGAGGGCGATCTTGCCGCGCGCGCTAATGCCGCACTCAAGGATACCGTTCTCGACAAGCGTCGCATCAGCGTCGACGGCCGCGATGTGACCTTCGCGGCCAACGCGTTCTCCGAAGACGGCCGCGTCAGCGCGGTGGCTTCGGTGGAAGCGGCGCCGGGCGTGCGATTGGTTAACGATGAAACCCGGCTCGTTCCCGAGGCCAAACCGTATGTCTGGTCCGCCGAACGCGACGTCGTCCGGGTGACGCTCGGGGGCAATTCTCCGCTGCCGTCGAGCAAAAGCAAGCTGATGGAGGCCGCGAAGGCCAATCTTGGCGGCGTCGAGGTGGTCGATCAGATGGGGCTCGCCCGTGGCGCGCCACAGCGGTTCGACGCTGCGGCGCTGCTGTTGCTCGACCAGATCGGCAAGCTGAAGGACGGCAAGATCACGCTGACCGACAGCAAGGTTGCTCTCGCCGGCATGGCGCGCGACCTCGGCGGCCGCGAGGCGATCGCGGCGGCGCTGAAGAACCTGCCGGAGGGCTACTCGGTCGCCGCCAACGACATCCAGGCGCCGCCTTACATATTCCAGGCCTACAAGGATCCGGTCGCGGTGACGCTGACGCTGACGGGGTACGTCCCCGACAACAACGTGCATGCCGCGCTGGTTGCCGCCGCCGGCCGTAAATTCTTCAGCGAAAAGGTCGTCGACAATCTCAAGGCCAGCGTCGGCGCGCCATCGGGCTTTGCCGCTGCCGTGGTGCCGGCGCTCGGCGCGCTGTCGCGGCTGTCGACCGGGACGCTCGTGGTGTCGGACCGCGTGGTGAAACTGTCGGGCGATGCGCTCTATGACGCCGCCGCGGGCCAGATCCGCAACGGGCTCGGCAAGGACTTTCCGCAGGGCTGGCAGTACAAGGCCGAGGTCTCGGTCAAGCCCGCCGCCGCGCCGGTCGATCCCACGGTGTGCCAGCAGCTGTTTTCCGAGATCCTGTCGAAGGGCAAGATCCGCTTCGAATCCGGCAAGGCCGACATCGTCGCGGATTCAGGAGGCCTGCTCGATCGCCTGATCGAGACCGCGATGCGCTGCCCGAACGCGACGATCGAGATCGCCGGACACACCGACAGCGACGGCGAGGAAGCCGCCAACCAGACGCTGTCGGAGAAGCGCGCGCAGGCGGTGACGGATTATCTGGTTCGCGCCGGCCTGCCGGCCGAGCGCTTCATGCCGATCGGCTATGGCAGCGCGCAGCCGATCGCCGGCAACGACAGTGAAGACGGCAAGGCGCAGAACCGCCGCATCGAATTCGTGGTGAAATAGGGATGACCGCGCTCGCGACATTCTTCTGGGGTTGGCTGCTGGCGGCCGCGCTGCTCGGCTTCTGCATGGGCTGGATCGCCGTGGTGCATCGGGCGCCGGGCGTCTCGAAGCTCTGGATACGCTTGCTGGCGCTGCTCGCCGCAGCCTTGGTCGCCGCGTCGTTCACACGGATCGTCCCCGGCCGCTTCGGCTACTGGCTCGATCTCTTCCTGGTGATGTTCGCGCTCTATCTCTGCGGCTGCGCCGTCGGCTCCTGGCTACGCGACTGGGTGGTCTCGCGCAGCCGGCCGGCGAGCTGACGCTCAGCCGCCGCGACGCGGTGGCGTGTCGTTATCCGTAGTTTCCCGGTGTCACTTGTGGCGGCTTGAAGGGCGATCTGCCGCTTCAGCACCACAAAGCTTGTCGATGCGGCGGGAAATGCTCAAATTTGTGCATCTGCTGTCATGAATCGTCCCTAATATCTTGATGAAGCGCGATTTATTCTCGCCTGACGAATTCCACTCCGGCCCAAAACGCGCTAATGGGGGCAGGGAGCGAAGCGTCGGCGGGGTTCGCCCGAGAGCCGTCGTCGCGGAATCGCAATTCGAGGTCTAGATGCTGGAAGCAATACGCAGGGCGATCGCGTTTCTGCGGCAGAAGCAGGTCCTGCACAGGCTTGGTGTTGTCATCAGCGTCGCTGTTATCGCGATCGCTTGCTACGTTCTCTATCACATGCTGCGCGGCATCGACACCAACGAGGTGATCGAGGCGATCAAGAGCACCGAGCCGCGCCAGATTGCGCTGGCCGCTTTGTTCGTCGCGGCGGGCTACTTCACCCTGACCTTCTATGACCTGTTTGCGGTGCGCGCGATCGGCCACGCCCATGTGCCCTATCGCATCAATGCGCTTGCCGCCTTTACCTCCTACTCGATCGGCCACAATGTCGGCGCCAGCGTCTTCACCGGCGGCGCGGTGCGCTACCGGATCTATTCGGCCTGGGGGCTGAACGCGATCGACGTCGCCAAGATCTGCTTCCTCGCCGGGCTGACCTTCTGGCTGGGTAATGCCGCGGTGCTCGGTCTCGGCATCGCCTACCACCCGGAGGCCGCCGCCAACATCGACCAGCTGCCGCCCTGGCTCAACCGCGCCTTGGCGTTCGCGATCATCACCGCGCTGGTTGCCTATGTGGTCTGGGTCTGGGCCCAGCCGCGGGTGGTCGGCCGCGGCCCATGGACGGTGACCCTGCCGGGCGGGCCGCTGACGCTGCTGCAGATCGTGATCGGCATCGTCGACCTCGGCTTCTGCGCGCTCGCGATGTACGTGCTGGTGCCGGATGAGCCGAATCTTGGCTTCGTCGTGGTCGCCGTGATCTTCGTGTCGGCGACCCTGCTTGGGTTCGCCAGCCATTCCCCCGGCGGCCTCGGCGTGTTCGACGCCGCCATGCTGGTCGGCCTCTGGCAGATGGACCGCGAGGACCTGCTTGGGGGCATGCTGCTGTTTCGGCTCCTCTACTATATTGCGCCGTTCGTCATATCTGTAATCTTGCTGACGTTTCGAGAAGTTATTCTCAGCGCCCGACTGAAGCGGCTGCCGCAGACTGATTCGGGTCCCCATGCCGGGCCGCAGCACGAGGCGGTCTATGTCCGCAAGCGTGGTGATTCCGGCATCTGACGAAGCGGCCAGTTGCCTCCTTGCGCGAAGCCGGCTTGGCCTCGCCAGAGGACGACATGAACCGACGGGAAGAAGGCCGCCGCGATGGCTATTGACGATTCGCCTTCATCGATGTTCTCGCCGTGGCCGGACCGGCTGCGCCACGCGGCCATCATCCTTTTGGCTGCGGCACTTGCACTCAGCGTGGTGGTTGCGCTCGGCGAATTGTCGCCAGTGCGCGCCTGCGCGGTGTTCGCCTGCATCGCGGCTGCGGCCCTGGTGCCATGGCGGCTGCACGATAACGCAACGTCGCGCGAGGATGTCCGCGGCGTCAATCCGGTCGAGACCGCTGCCGTCAATGCCGTTGTCGCCGGTATGCCGGATCCGGCCGTCTTGCTGGATCGCGCCGGCCGCGTCATCCACCTCAACAGCGCGGCGGCCGAGCTCGCGCCGGCGCTGCGCAAGAACGAGCTGGCGCAATTTGCCCTGCGTTCGCCCGAGATCATCACGGCGCTGCGCGAGGCGATCGCGACCACCGAACCGCGCCGCGCCACTTACACCGACCACGTGCCAGTTGATCGTTGGATGGAATTGGTCATCACGCCGGTCCCGGTGCCGACGCAGTTCGGCGGCACCGACAAGTGCATGCTGATGACCTTCCACGACCTGACGCCGCTGCGGCGGGTCGAGGAGATGCGCGCCGACTTCGTTGCCAATGCGAGCCACGAGCTGCGCACGCCCCTCGCCGCGCTGTCCGGCTTCATCGATACGCTGCAGGGGCCGGCCCGGGACGACGTCCGGGCGCGCGAGCGCTTCCTCGGCATCATGCACGGCCAGGCCACCCGGATGGCGCGGCTGATCGACGATCTGCTGTCGCTGTCCCGGGTCGAGCTCTCGGCCCATGTCCGGCCCGAAACCTCGATCGATATCGTGCCGATCATCCGTCAGGTCGCCGACGGGCTCGAGGCGCTGGCCAGCGAGCGCCAGGTCGAGATCGAGATCGACCTGCCCGAGAGGCCGGTCACGATCGCCGGCGATCGCGAGGAACTGCTGCGGCTGTTCGAGAACCTGATCGAGAACGCGCTCAAATACGGTGCCTCCGGCGGCCGCGTCATAGTGTCGCTAAGCCAGGCGGCGCAGACCGAGGCAAGCCCGGAAGTCCGTGTGATGGTGAGGGATTTCGGCCCTGGCATCGCGCCGGAACATCTGCCGCGGCTGACCGAGCGGTTCTACCGGGTGGACGTCGGCGACAGCCGGAACCAGGGCGGTACGGGCCTCGGATTATCCTTGGTGAAACATATTCTTAACCGTCATCGCGGCCGGCTTTTGATCGAAAGCGTGCCGAAAAACGGCGCTACTTTTACCGCCTGTTTTCCCCGCCTGAAGACCACGGTACCGGCACAAAGCTGAGCAGTTTCAGCTGCTTGGGCGTGTCATCCAACTGTCATCTAACCTTCGTAAAAGCAGCACCGACCGCTCCTAGATGGACCGGCGTGGGCGCGATCGGGCGCACTGGCGCTTCGCCCACAAGATGGAGACCACCCCATGAATTTCATCAAGACAATCGTCGCTGCCGGCCTGGTCGCCGCTTCGACGTCGGCCTTCGCTGCCGATATTACCGGCGCGGGCGCGACGTTCCCGTTCCCGATCTACTCGAAATGGGCCGACGCCTATAAGAAAGACACCGGCAATGGCCTGAACTACCAGTCGATCGGCTCCGGCGCCGGCATCAAGCAGATCCAGGCCAAGACCGTGACCTTCGGCGCCAGCGACGCGCCGCTCAAGGCCGAGCAGCTCGAGAAGGATGGCCTGGTTCAGTGGCCGATGGTGATGGGCGCGATCGTGCCGGTCGTGAACCTCGAAGGCATCAAGCCGGGCGACCTGATCCTGTCGGGCGAAGTGCTCGGCGACATCTATCTCGGCAAGATCACCAAGTGGAATGACGCGGCGATCGCCAAGCTCAATCCGAAGCTGACCCTGCCGACCGACGCCATCACCGTCGTGCGCCGTTCGGACGGCTCGGGCACCACCTTCAACTTCACCGACTACCTCTCCAAGTCGAACGCCGACTGGAAGTCCAAGGTCGGTTCGGGCACCGCGGTCGAATGGCCTGTCGGCGTCGGCGCCAAGGGCAACGAAGGCGTTGCCGGCAACATCAGCCAGACCAAGAACGCGATCGGCTATGTCGAATATGCCTACGCCAAGCAGAACAAGCTGACCTACACCGGCTTGATCAACAAGGCCGGCAAGACCGTGCAGCCGACCGTTGCGTCCTTCCAGGCCGCTGCTTCGAACGCCGACTGGGCCAAGGCTCCCGGCTACTACGTGATCCTGACCGACCAGCCGGGCGAAGCCTCCTGGCCGATCACCGCCGCGACCTTCATCCTGATGCACAAGGATGCGACCGACAAGGCGGCCTCGCAGGAAGCCATCAAGTTCTTCAAATACGCCTTCGAGAAGGGTGGCAAGATGGCTGAAGAGCTCGACTACATCCCGATGCCGGAGCCGGTCGTCAAGCTGATCGAAAAGACCTGGACTGCCGAGATCAAGAGCTAAGTTCAACGCTTCGAACCACGCCTGTGCCGCCTCAAGGGCGGCACAGGTCGAGTGACCAGACCCACGGCTCATCATCACCACAAGAGCCGAGGGTCCCGCGCCCGACCAGGCGCAGCCGGAACGGCGCCGGCCAAAACGCCAGTGAAGATCGCTTCGGGGGCGTAGCGGTTTGCGTAGCTTTCACATAGTAGAGAGGGAATTGGCGTGGCAGACATGGCTGTTCAGAGCGATGTGATGGAAGCTGCCGGACCTTACGATCGCGCCAAGGCCCTCAGCGCCTTCAGGCTCGGGGATGCCACCTTCTACTGGATCACCCGCATCTCCGCGATTTCCGTTCTCTTGATCCTCGGCGGCATCATTCTGTCGCTGATTGTCGGCGCCTGGCCGGCGATGAAGGAATACGGCTTCGCCTTCCTGTGGACCCAGCGCTGGGCGCCCTCGGCCGATCCGCCGGTGCTCGGCGCGCTCGGTCCGATGTACGGCACCCTCGTCACGTCGATCATCGCGATGCTGATCGCGATTCCGGTCGGCATCGGCATCGCCATCTTCCTGACCGAGCTCTGCCCGCAAATGCTGCGCCGCCCGATCGGCATCGCGATCGAGCTGCTGGCCGGCATCCCCTCGATCATCTACGGCATGTGGGGCTTCTTCGTGCTGGGCCCGTTCCTCGCCAACTACTTCCAGCCGTTCATGATCAGGATCTTCGAAGGCGTGCCGGTGCTCGGTGCGGTGTTCGGAGGTCCGCCGTCCTATCTCAGCCTGTTCAACGCCGCGCTGATCCTCGCGATCATGGTGCTGCCGTTCATCACCGCGATCTCGGTCGACGTGTTCAAGACCGTGCCGCCGGTGCTGAAGGAAGCCGCCTACGGCATGGGCTGCACCACCTGGGAAGTGGTCCGCAGCGTCGTGATCCCCTACACGCGGGTTGGCGTGATCGGCGGCGTCATGCTGGCGCTCGGCCGCGCACTCGGCGAGACCATGGCGGTGACCTTCATCATCGGCAATTCGTTCCGCATCTCGTCGTCGATCTTTGCACCTGGCACCACGATCTCGGCGGCGATCGCCTCCGAATTCGCCGAGAGCGACGGGCTCCATCAGTCCGGCCTGATCCTGCTCGGCCTGCTATTGTTCGTGCTGACCTTCTTCGTGCTCGCCGGCGCGCGGCTGATGCTGATGCGGCTCGAAACCAAGGCGGGGAAGTGACGCCATGAACCCGATCTACAAATCCCGCCGCCGCGTCGACGTCATCGTCCGCCTGCTTTGTCTCGGCGCCGCGGTGTTCGGTGTCACCTGGCTGGCGCTGATCCTGGCAACGCTGCTCTACAACGGCCTTGCCGGCCTGAGCGTTCAGCTCTTCACCCAGAACACACCGCCGCCCGGCTCGACCGACGGCGGCCTACTCAACGCCATCGTCGGCTCGATCATCATGACCGTGATCGGTGTCGGCATCGGCGCGCCGCTCGGCCTGTTCGCCGGTACCTATCTCGCCGAATACGGCAAGAATGACCGGCTCACCTCGGTGATCCGCTTCATCAACGACATCCTGCTCAGCGCGCCCTCGATCATCATCGGCCTGTTCGTCTATGGCGCCGTCGTGGTGCCGATGCGCGGCTTCTCGGCGCTCGCGGGCTGCCTTGCGCTCGCGGTCATCGTGATCCCGGTCGTGCTGCGCACCACCGAGGACATGCTGCTGCTGGTGCCCAATCCGCTGCGCGAAGCGGCCTCCGCGCTCGGCCTGCCGCGCTCGCTGGTGATCAAGCGGATCGCTTATCGTGCCGCGCGATCGGGTCTGATCACCGGTGTGCTGCTGGCGACCGCCCGCGTCGCCGGCGAGACCGCGCCGCTGCTGTTCACCGCGCTGTCGAACCAGTTCTTCAGCCTCGACCTGACCAAGACGATGGCCAACCTCCCGGTGACCATCAACAATTTCGTGCAGAGCCCCTATGCCTACTGGAAAGAGTTGGCCTGGAGCGGTGCTTTGCTCATCACCTTCACCGTGCTCGCCCTCAATATCGGCGCGCGCATTCTCGGTGCCGAAAGGGCCACAAAATGACCGAGCTCTCCGTTTCGACGAATCCCCCGAGCCATGTTGCTCCGCATTCGCCGCTGCCGGATGCGCCGCCGAAGGTCACGGTGCGCAACCTCAATTTCTATTACGGCGAGCACCACGCGCTGAAGAACATCAATTTGACGCTCGGCACCAACCGCGTCACCGCGTTCATCGGCCCGTCCGGCTGCGGCAAGTCGACTTTGCTGCGCATCTTCAACCGGATGTATGATCTCTATCCGGGTCAGCGCGCCGTCGGCCAGCTGATGCTGGACCAGACCAACATCCTCGACGCCAAGCTCGACCTCAATCTGCTGCGCGCGCGGGTCGGCATGGTATTCCAGAAGCCGACGCCGTTCCCGATGACGATCTACGAGAACATCGCCTTCGGCATCCGCCTCTACGAGAAGATTTCGAAGTCCGAGATGGACGACCGCGTCGAGAAGGCGCTGCGCGGCGGCGCGCTGTGGAACGAGGTCAAGGACAAGCTGAACGCCTCGGGCCTCTCGCTCTCCGGCGGCCAGCAGCAGCGCCTGTGCATCGCGCGCACGGTTGCGGTGCGGCCCGAAGTGATCCTGTTCGACGAGCCGTGCTCGGCGCTCGATCCGATCTCGACCGCCAAGGTCGAGGAGCTGATCCAGGAGCTGTCCGAGGACTACACGATCGCGATCGTCACCCACAACATGCAGCAGGCGGCGCGCGTCTCCGACAAGACCGCCTTCATGTATCTCGGCGAACTGATCGAGTTCGACGACACCAACAAGATCTTCACCTCGCCGAGCGATCGACGTACCCAGGATTACATCACCGGCCGGTTCGGTTGAGGAGATAACACATGGCTTCTGAACATACCGCCAAGGCGTTCGACAGCGACCTGCAGGAACTCACCCGCCTGGTCGCCGAGATGGGCGGCCTGGTCGAGCGCATGATCACCGAGTCGGTCGATGCGTTGATCCGCCGCGACGTCGCGCTCGGCAAGCGTGTCGTCGCCGCCGACATCGAGATCGACAGCCTGCAGCGCGTCATCGAGGAACGCGCGGTTCTGACCATCGCGCGCCGCCAGCCGATGGCGATTGATCTGCGCGAGATCGTCGGCGCGATGCGCGTGGCCACCGACCTCGAGCGGATCGGCGACCTCGCCAAGAACATGGGCAAGCGCGTCGCGGCGCTGGAGAGCGATTTCCAGCCGCTCAAGCTGATCCGCGGCCTGGAGCACATGACCGATCTCGTGCTGTCGCAGGTCAAGTCGGTGCTCGACGCCTATGCGGCGCACGATCTGCCGGCGGCGATGGCGGTCTGGAAGGGCGACGAGGAGGTCGACGCGATCTGCACCTCGCTGTTCCGCGAACTGCTGACCTACATGATGGAAGATCCGCGCAACATCTCGTTCTGCATCCATCTGATGTTCTGCGCCAAGAACATCGAGCGGATCGGCGACCACGCCACCAACATCGCGGAAACCGTCTTCTACATGATCGAAGGCCAGCAAATCATGGACAAGCGTCCGAAGGGCGACATGACCAATTTCGCCACCACGGTTCCGGGCAGTTAATTTCGGTTCGCGTCAGGGCAACGGATCAAGACAGAGAGAGAGAACACAAAGCGATGAGCGCACGCATTCTGGTGGTCGAAGACGAAGAAGCGCTGACGACGTTGTTGCGCTACAACCTCGACGCGGAAGGCTATGACGTCGAGACGGTCGGCCGCGGCGACGACGCCGACACGCGGCTGAAGGAGCGCATTCCCGATCTCGTGGTGCTGGACTGGATGCTGCCGGGCCTCTCCGGCATCGAACTGTGCCGCCGCCTGCGGGCGCGGCCCGAGACCAAGCAGCTGCCGATCATCATGCTGACCGCGCGCGGCGAGGAGAGCGAGCGGGTACGGGGCCTTGCCACCGGCGCCGACGACTACATCGTCAAGCCGTTCTCGGTGCCGGAGCTGTTGGCGCGGGTGAAGGGCCTGCTGCGCCGGGCAAGCCCGGAGCGGCTTGCGACCGTGCTGACCTATGGCGACATCGAGCTCGATCGCGAGAAGCGCCGCGTCGCGCGCTCCGGCCGGCCGATCGATCTCGGCCCGACCGAGTATCGGCTGCTCGAGTTCTTCCTTGAGCATCCCGGCCGCGTGTTCAGCCGCGAGCAATTGCTCGACAGCGTCTGGGGCCGCGACATCTATATCGACGAGCGCACCGTCGACGTGCATATCGGCCGTTTGCGCAAGCTGCTCAATCCGGGCCGCGAGCAGGATCCGATCCGCACCGTGCGCGGCGCGGGCTACGCGCTGGATGACCGTTTTGCCAAGGCCGAGCCGCAGCAGTAAGGCCGCGCGAGCTTTCACAATTGTCGTCCCGGCGAAAGCCGGGGCCCATAACCACAAATCTTGATTGTTGGAATACGCTGGAGCCCCAGCGGGGCACAACCACTCGCGTCGGTCGTTATGGATCCCGGCTTTCGCCGGGATGACGCCGTGGATGGAGTCGGCTTACCTACCGCGTCGGCTTGGGCGCCGGCCGCCGGCGATCATTCGCCGGCTGGTAGGCGATGCGCGAGTGATGTGCGCAATAGGGCAGGCCGCCGAGCGCCTTGCCGCCGCAGAAGAAGAAATCCGGGCTCGACGGATCGCCGACCGGCCAATGGCAGGTTGCCTCGTTCAGCTCGAGCAGCGACAGCCGCTGGCTCATCGGCACGACGTTGTCGTAGGTGACCGGATCGGCCTCCATCTCGACCTCGAAGGCGTGGGCCAGCGCGGTGTTGCCGCGCGACACCGGGCGCGCCACCCGCATCATATGCTGCGCCGGACGTGCCTTGCGTTGCCGCGGCGCGGCCGCGGAAGGCGCCTTGGCACGGCCGGACAGGCCGAGCCGGTGCACTTTGCCGATCACGGCATTTCGCGTCACATTGCCAAGTTCCGCCGCGATCTGGCTGGCGGACAGGCCGGATTCCCAGAGCTTCTTCAGCTGCTCGACGCGATCGTCGGACCAGGTCAATACAGTCATCACATTCATCCCTTCGCCTAGCACCGGCCAATCCTTGGAGCGGTGCTGCGAGCCAAATCTCGAAAAACTCCTGCGGTCAGAATCCCTTGGCCCTCGCCGGGCACGCCTATGCGCCCGAACGTCTACGCAGAACGAAAGGCTACTTAAGGGGTCCAGTACTACCGCACGAGATGTCGTACCCGACAGCCCAAACGCTACAATATGGCGTGACTCTGGCGCAAGAGTCCGCGGTCGCGCGTCCACATGTTCCCACACTTATGCATTGCAATTCCACTTTTCCACCGCACCGGAATGCTCCGGATTGCGCTCGATTCGGACCGCAGGAAGGCCGCTTCCGGCGATTGACAGTTACTGCCCGCAGCATAGAATGCCCGTACGTGCCGCCCGAAAAGGCGGCACGTTTTGTTTTCCGAAGCTGGCTGTTGTCGTGTTGGCGTCAAGGCGCGCGGCAATTGTCGGCCTCAAACCCGTCAGTGATGGTCATGACCAACAGCGCAGCGTCGCATCTGCTTCCCGTCTTCGCCAGGGTCGATCTCGGCTTCGAGCGCGGTGAGGGCGCCTGGTTGATCGCAACCAATGGCGACCGCTATCTCGACTTCACCTCCGGTGTCGCGGTGAACGCCCTTGGGCACGCGCACCCGCATCTGGTCGCGGCGCTGCAGGAGCAGGCGACGAAGCTCTGGCACATGTCGAACCTGTTCAAGAGCCCGGACGGCGAGAAGCTCGCCGCGCGGCTTTGCGAGCAGAGCTTCGCCGACTTCGTGTTCTTCTGCAATTCCGGCGCGGAGGCGATGGAGGGCGTGATCAAGCTGGTCCGCCATTATCACTTCTCCAAGGGGCATCCCGAGCGCTACCGCATCATCACCTTCGAAGGCGCCTTCCATGGCCGCACGCTGGGGACGCTCGCCGCCACCGGCTCGGCCAAATACCTCGAGGGCTTTGGCCCGCCGATGGACGGCTTCGACCAGGTGCCGCACGGCGACATCGAAGCCGTCAAGAAGGCGATCGGACCGCACACCGCTGGCATCCTGATCGAACCGGTGCAGGGCGAGGGCGGCGTGCGCTCCGCGCCACATGCCTTCTTCAAGGCGTTGCGCCAGCTCTGCGACGAGCACGGCCTGCTGCTCGCGTTCGACGAGGTGCAGACCGGCATGGGCCGCACCGGCGATCTGTTCGCCTACAAGCGCACCGGCGTCACACCCGACGTGATGTCGCTCGCCAAGGCGCTCGGCGGTGGCTTCCCGATCGGCGCGGTGCTGGCAAGCGCGGAAGCCGCGGCAGGTATGGCGCCGGGCTCGCACGGCTCGACCTTCGGCGGCAATCCGCTCGCGGTGGCGGCGGCCAACGCCGTGCTCGACGTCATGCTCAAGCCCGGCTTCTTCGATCACGTGCAGCGGATGTCGCTGCTGCTCAAGCAGAAGCTCGCCTCCGTCGTCGACCGCTATCCCAGCGTGCTCTCCGACGTACGCGGCGAGGGCCTTCTGATCGGCGTCAAGGCCGTGGTGCCCTCCGGCGATCTCGTCGCCGCACTGCGCAATGAGAAGCTGCTGACCGTCGGGGCCGGTGACAATGTCGTGCGGTTCCTGGCACCGCTGATCGTCACCGAGGCCGAACTCGACCTGGCGGTCGCAAGCCTCGAGCGCGCCAGCGCTGCGCTGTCGGCGGCGCTACCGAAGAAGGCGGCCGGGTGATGAGCAAGCCGGTACGACACTTCCTCGATATCGACGAACTGCCGCTTGCCGAGCTGCGTAACATGCTCTCGGCCGGCGCTGCCATGAAGGCGGCGCGGAAGGCGCACGAGAAGCCCAGGAAGCCGCTCGAAGGCAAGACCCTGGCGATGATCTTCGAGCGCCCGTCGACCCGCACCCGGGTGTCGTTCGACGTCGGCATGCGCCAGCTCGGCGGTGAATCGATCATGCTGACCGGCACCGAGATGCAGCTCGGCCGCGGCGAGACCATCGCCGACACCGCGCGCGTGCTGTCGCGCTATGTCGACGCGATCATGATCCGCATTCTCAACCACGATGCGCTGCTCGAGCTCGCCGCCCACGCCACCGTTCCCGTCATCAACGGGCTGACGCGCCGCTCGCATCCCTGCCAGGTGATGGCCGACCTGATGACCTTCGAGGAAAATCGCGGCTCGATCGAAGGCAAGACGGTGGCCTGGACCGGCGACGACAACAACGTGCTGGCCTCCTGGGCCCACGCTGCCGAGCGCTTCAAGTTCAACCTCAACATCGCTACGCCGCCGGAGCTCGCGCCGAAGAAGCCGATGCGCGACTGGATCAAGGCGACCGGTGCGCCGATCGTGCTCGGCACCGATCCGGAGGCCGCGGTGCACGGCGCCGACTGCGTCGTCACCGACACCTGGGTGTCGATGGGCGACAAGGAGGGCGAGCACCGCCACAACGTGCTTAAGCCCTATCAGGTCAATGCCAAGCTGATGCAGCTTGCCAAGCCCGACGCGCTGTTCATGCACTGCCTGCCGGCACATCGCGGCGAGGAGGTCACCGACGAGGTGATCGACGGCCCGCAATCCGTCGTATTCGATGAGGCGGAAAACCGCCTGCATGCGCAGAAGGGCATTCTGGCCTGGTGTTTTGGCGCAGTGGCGTAGCGCCCACAATTGTCGTCCCGGCCAAGCGTGGCGCGAGCCGGGACCCATACGCGGCGGCCTGTGAAAGAGGCACAAGGAGAGACGCCTTGAGTCAAAACAAGCTCCTGTGGTTATGGGTCCCTGCGTTCGCAGGGACGACAACAACCCCTTTATTTCATCGTTCGAGACCCCAGATAAAACGCCATGGTTTCACAATCCTCTGACATCAAAATCCCGGCTGAGGCGCCGATCCGCGCGCCGTCGGCCATTCCCGTTGATGACGCGGTGCTGGCCTTTGAGGTCGGCGCGCTCGACCTGCGCGGACGGCTGACCCGCCTCGGCCCCGCGCTCGACGAGATCCTGCACAAACACGATTACCCGCCGCCGGTCGGCAAGCTGCTCGGCGAAGCCATCGTGCTGACGACGCTGCTCGGCTCGACCGTGAAGTTCGAGGGGCGCTTCATCCTGCAGACCCGGACTGACGGTCCGGTCTCGCTGCTGATCGTCGATTTCCAGGCCCCCGACCGGCTGCGCGCCTATGCGCGCTACGACGCGGGCCAGCTCAAGGCCGGCCAGAGTTCGGGCGAGCTGCTCGGCAAGGGCCATCTGGCCATGACCATCGACCAGGGCGCGGAGATGAGCCGCTACCAGGGACTGGTCGCGCTCGACGGCGGCAGCCTGGAAGAGGCCGCCCATGAGTATTTCCTTCGCTCGGAACAGATTCCGACGCGGGTGCGTCTGGCGGTCGGCGAGGAGATGCGCGGCGGCGAGGGCGGCAAGCACCACTGGCGTGCCGGCGGCATTCTGCTGCAATTCCTGCCCAAGGCACCCGAGCGCGCCAAGCAGGCGGATATGCATCCCGGCGACGCGCCGGAGGGCACGGTCACGCATTCTGTACCCGACGACGACGCCTGGGTCGAAGGACAGTCGCTGATCTCAACCGTCGAGGATGTCGAGCTGATCGACCCTGGTCTCTCCGGCGAGCGGCTGCTGTACCGGCTGTTTCACGAACGCGGTGTCCGCGTCTTCACCCCGCAACCGCTGCGCGCGCAGTGCTCCTGCTCGCGCAACGCCGTCTCCGCGATGCTGAACAGTTTTGCGCCGAACGACCGCGCCGACATGGTCAAGGACGGCAAGGTCGTCGTGACCTGCGAGTTCTGCTCGTCGGTCTACGACTTTACGCCGCAGGAAGCGGGTGTGGAGGAGGCGGGGAACTGATCCGCAACGCAGTGTCGCTGCGTTCGTCGAACAGTTCTCTCAGCAAGCGCCACAGCTCGCGACGTCCGGCGTTTGCCCACTTTCGGTGACGTGCTCGGCAATTCCCATCGTCGCGGTCTGATGGTCGACAGTGCCGTCGGTGCTTGCCTGTCAACTCAGCAAGGTACGGGCCTTGTTGGCGGCGTCATAGATTTCGATCTGAAGCATCGGATAAGCCGTCTTCAGTTTTCGGCCGGCTGTTTCAGCAGCCTCGACAGTGTCAAACTCCGACTTGAAGTGGCCGTCGACAACGGTCACGAAACCTTCGGTGGGCGGCCGGTCGGCGCGCATCACTTTCCTCGGTTCCGGTTCGTCAATAGTGAGCAGGGTTTTCTTCATCATGGGATCCTTCTAGATCTACTTCGACTCAGTCTGTGAAACGCCGTCGGCAAGGGTTCTCGCACGAACAGGCTATGCCGTCGACGACGTCAGAGAAGTCATTGGCACATCGAATGCGTACACGAAACCGGTGGGCTCATAGCTCAGCTGGACGTCGCCGCGGAGCTGCTTACCGAGCGTTTCGATCAGCCGTGTCCCGAAGCTGCGCCTTTCGGGAGGGCGGACCGCCGCACCGTTCTTCTCGGTCCAGGTCAGGCGCAGGCGCTGCGCCGCCTGGTCCAGCGTCCAGCTGATGTCGACGCGCCCGTCCGGGACCGACAGCGCGCCGAACTTCGTGGCGTTCGTGCAAAGCTCGTTGAGCGTCATTGCGATGGCGATGACGGCGCCCGACGCCATCCGGACAGCGGGTCCCGAAATCGAGAATTTCGGCTCATCCGGATCGATGAAAGCTTCAGCAGCGCCGCGGACGACGGTGCCAAGATCCGCGCTGCTCCATCTTGCCTGCAGCAGCAGGTCGTGGGCCCGCCCGAGCGCCAATAGCCGGCCCTCGATGGCGTGCTGCGCTGGCTTGGCCTCCGGCAGCTCACGCAGGCTTTGGGAGACGATCGCGCCAACGGTCGCGAGCGTGTTCTTGATGCGGTGGTGCAGCTCTTCGAGAATCAGCTTCTGCAGCTCATCGGACGCCTCGCGCTCCCTGGCGTCGATGCCGGCCTTGGCGAGCAAGCTCGTTGCATTGATCTCGGCCTGCGCCAGCAGAAGCCGCAGGCTGACATTCTCTGCCGCCAGAACGTCCTCATTCGATGCTGTGACGCTCGCGGGGCGCGGGATTGTGCGGAATTCGGCTTCGATCATCATTCACTGTATCATCATGAGTCGGATACCGCACCTAGTGTTCGGCAGACGCGCTCTACCGCAATAAGGCGGTTTCAGGCTGCAATCAGCTTGAAACCGCGCGTATCAGGCCCGGCCGATCATGCCATGCATGCCGGCTATCAATTCCCCGGCATTGAGCGGCTTGCCGAAAAACCTGCAGTGCGGAGGAAGATCAAGCTTCGGCAGGTTCGCTTGCCCGGATACAACGATGATCTTGATCGACGGCCACCGCGCATGCACGGCATGCGCAAGCCCGATGCCGTCCATTTTGCCGGGCATCTGGATGTCGGTGCAGATCAGCGCGATATCGGATCTGGATTCCAGGATGGCGACGGCTTCGGCAGCGTCCAGGGCCTCAAGCGGCGTGTAGCCGGCGTATTCCACCATGTCGACCGCGCTCATCCGCAGCATCATCTCGTCTTCGACAATCAGAACGACGGCTGGAATGGATGAATGATCAAGTACCATCAGACCGGCGCTCACGGTGCTCGAGTGTCGAAACTGCCATCGACCGGAATTTAGGCGGCCGAACTGGGAATAAGCATCTCAGCACCCATTTGATCCAAGGCAGCTTAACATTGACACAATAAGCCCGCCGCGAGGGCAGCGAATTGCATGCTTCTGCGTGTCACTCGCGTGTAGGCATTCCGGCCGAAACGCGGCCTGGTTCGAGCGGGCTTGTGGTTCGATGCCGGAGTAGCCACTTGCTTCACAGCGCAACTGTATTGTTACAGCATCCCCTTTGCGGAAGCGCGAAGCTTTAAGCCGCCAAATGTTGTGACCGATATCGACCAACGTCACGTCGCTTCGACGCGCGCGACGCGGGTCACGACAAGCCACGGCAACAACCTGACGGTCTCAACCATGATCGAATTTCCAAATCACAGTCGTTCATACGACCAAACGCGGCGGGCCGTGCGGTTTTGGGGGCACGACAGCGCGATCGAGGCTTCATTCTTCATAGACGAGGGCGCGTTGAAGAGAATTCAACCGGATGCACGCCCCGATGAGTCCGGATTTCTGAACGCCTTCGATTCCAACCGTGATGCGATATGTGCCGCCGCTGCCAGGATTTATGTCCGCGGAAGCAGGGGTTCGTACAATCTGGTCGCCGCAAATTTCTGAAACCAGAGCCTTTCGGATCACGCGAGACAATCTGGCAGATCGAGCGCCCGCGTTGCGTTCGCCGCAAGCTGGATTCACTCTGTCTGAGATGGCAGCTCTCCCAAAGGAAAAGCCGCGGATCTCTCCGCGGCTTTTCCTTTGACCTCGTTCGGCCTTCGTCAGTAGCGGTCGGTCCCGATTCCGACGCTGACGCCGGGGACGCGGATGCCGATGCCACCACCATCGTCATAGCCACGGCGGTCTTCATAGCCACGACGCTCGATATAACGCTCGCGGGGCGCGTATCCATAGGAATCACCGGGGTCGCGGATCACGCGGCGTTCACCACGGTCGCGCCAGCAACGGCCGGTTTCATCGCAAACCATGCGAACGTTTTGAATGTTGCCCTCCGGCGCGATGGAGATCTGGGGTGAAAGCGGGGCAGCGAAAGCAGCCGTGGCGGCAGTCACGACAAGAGCGCTTGCGCCGGCTGCCAGATAGATCGCAAAATTTTTCAAGATACTCCTCCAAAAATGGTTGTGTCAGGAAGCCAAGAGTCTCGCGAGACATTGGTTCCAGGTGTCGACCGGCGAATTCCATTGATCGCGTGATGGCCGCGTCGCAGCGCCCCGATGGGCCATGGCACATCGAAGAATATGGCACATCGAAGAATGACGAGTTGGGTTCAAGCGCACTGCGTCAGCGTGTCTCACCCGATTGAGGACCGCTATGCGAGTTCGATCCGTGGCGACGCCACGCCCAGTCAGTTCAACACCCTTTTGCCGTCCGGGCTCGGGCTATCCAGCGAAAACGTCGGCACATCGATCTCGAAGCGTTCGCCGCTCTCGCTGACCATCTGATAGGTGCCGGTCATGAAGCCGGAGGCGGTCGGCAGCGGCACGCCCGAGGTGTATTCGAAGCGCTCGCCGGGGGCGAGCACCGGCTGCTTGCCGATCACGCCTTCCCCGCGCACCTCCTGCCTGCGGCCGGTGGCGTCGGTGATGATCCAGTGCCGGGTCCGCAACTGGACGGTTTCCGAACCGGAATTGGTGATCACGATGGTGTAGGACCAGAAATATTCGCGCTTTTCGATCGACGATTCCTCCGGCATGAAGTTCGGCTCGACGGTGACTTCGATCTGGCGGGTAACAGCGCGGTACATGCGGCTCATTCCGATGGTCTTCATGACTGCATCATATCGAATTGATCTGCCGGAACCAATCGGTTGGCGAGGCAGTGAAAACCCGGTCCGGGCCGATTTCATCGCGGTTTCAACATAGTTCCGTTCTAAGGCGCGACCGCGTGCCGCCGTTTTCAGTGCTTTGTCCGCAAGTCGCGGACCGATATTATCGATTCCGGGCGGCGCGCACCTCCCGCGGCCACACGGTGCTTGATGAGTTCGATTGCCGATCCCATAGCCGGTTCGCCGGTGGCTGACGCCAAGGCGAAGGCCGAGGCAGCAAAGATCCGGGCGGCGGCGCCGGCGATTACGCTGCCGGCGGCCGGCGAGCGCGAATTGCGGCTCGACCTGTTCCGTGGGCTCGCGCTGTGGCTGATCTTCATCGACCATTTGCCGGCAAACCTGCTGACCTGGCTGACGCTCCGCAACTACGGCTTCTCCGACGCCACCGAGATCTTCATCTTCATCTCCGGCTACACCGCGGCTTTCGTCTACGGCCGGGCGATGCTGGAGGCCGGCTTCGTGATCGCGACCGCGCGGATCCTGCGCCGGGTCTGGCAGATCTATGTCGCGCACGTCTTCCTGTTCACGATCTTCCTCGCCGAGATCTCCTATGTCGCGACCTCGTTCGAGAACCCGCTCTACACCGAAGAGATGGGGATCATGGATTTCCTCAAGCAGCCCGACGTGACCATCGTCCAGGCGTTGCTGCTGCGCTTCCGCCCGGTCAACATGGACGTGCTGCCGCTCTACATCGTACTGATGCTGTTCCTGCCGCTGATCCTTTGGCTGATGAAATGGAAGCCCGACGTCACGCTGGGGCTGTCGGTCTTGCTCTATGCGCTGACCTGGCAGTTCGACCTCTATCTCTCGGCCTATCCGAACGGTTTCTGGGCGTTCAACCCGTTCGCCTGGCAATTGCTGTTCGTGTTCGGCGCCTGGTGCGCGCTCGGCGGCGCGCGGCGGATGTCGCGTATCCTGTCATCGCCGGTCACGATGTGGATCTGCATCGTCTATCTGGTCGCGGCGTTCTTCGTGACGCTGACCTGGTACGTGCCGCAGCTCGGCCACATCATGCCCAAGGTCATCGAGCAGTGGATGTATCCGATCAACAAGACCGACCTTGACGTGTTGCGTTTCGCGCACTTCCTGGCGCTCGCAGCCCTCACCGTGCGCTTCCTGCCCCGGGATTGGCCGGGGTTGAAATCGCCCTGGTTGCGACCTTTGATCCTGTGCGGCCAGCATTCGCTTGAGATATTCTGCCTCGGTGTCTTCCTCGCCTTTGCCGGACATTTCGTGCTCGCTGAAGTCTCCGGTGGTGCCGCACTGCACGCATTGATCAGCGTCTCCGGCATCCTGATCATGTGGGGCATGGCGTGGATCATTTCGTGGTACAAGCACTCCGCCGACAAAGGTGCCTCGCGAACAAAAAGCACCGGCGGCAACGCCGATCTGGCGGGAGGGGGAGCATGAAGTCCGCACGGACGATGCTTGGCCTGAAGAAGGTTGGCCTAAAGAAGGTTGGCCTGCAGATATTTGGCCTGACGCTGCTTGCCGCCTTGCTGGCGGCCGCCCCGGCGCGTGCCGAGGACACGGCCGAGCCGCCCTGCGACGTGCCCGCCTATCTCCTCTCCAGCGAGAGCTCGCTTCCGAAGGTCACCGAGGCCGTCAAGGCCGCACAGCCGTTGAACGTGCTGGTGGTGGGCAGCCGCTCCTCCAGCATCCCTTCGAATGAGACGAGCGCCTACCCGGCCAAGCTGCAGGCCGCCCTGCAGGCGGCGCTGCCGTCCGCGACGATCAATTTATCCGTAGAATTACAGGCAAAGAGCACGGCCGACGAGACCGGCGGCACCCTGGTTAAGCTTGTTGAAGCAAAAAAGCCTACTTTGGTTATCTGGCAGACCGGCACAGTCGATGCTATGCGATCAATTGATCCCGACGATTTCCGCGGTGCCATCAACGACGGAGTTGTTGCGTTGCGGAACGCTGGGGTCGACGTGGTTTTGGTTAATCTGCAGTACAGCCCACGTACCGAGACGATGATCTCTGCGCCGCCCTATCTCGACAATATGCGGGTGGTGGCGCAGCAGCACGATGTCCCGCTGTTCGACCGGTTCGCGATCATGAAGCAATGGAGCGATGCGGGATATTTCGACCTGTTCAGCACCTCGCATGGTGTCGATCTGGCGCAGCAAGTGCATGCCTGTCTCGGCCGCGCGCTGTCGAAATTTGTGATCGATGCGGCCCATCTGGGCCCCGCGCAGCAGAATTAAAGGAAGCAGAGTTGATGAGTTTTGCCGCCCCTTTTCGCCGAACCTGCTGGCGAAGCGTGTCCGCCGTTGCGGCGCTCGTGCTGCTGACCTCAGCGCCGATCGCGCCGCTCTGTGCGCAGACCGCGCAGCCGGACCAGCATGCGGCGCTCTCGCCCGGCGCACGGGCCGAGTCCGCGAAGCCCGATCCGGCCACGCCTGCAGCCGCAACGTCAGCCACATCTACGGCCGCGACCAATCCGGCCATGCCCGTCGACCAGCGCAGCGCGACGGCGAGGGCCGTCGATAAGGTGAAGCAGGTCGCGAAAGCCGCCGGCGACATCTTCCACCGTGTGCCTTGCCTGCAGCCCAAGGGCGTGCCGGACACGATGGGTTCGCTGCCGCATGTCGCGGCCAAACTCGCCGCGGGCAAGCCGGTCGTGATTGTGGCGTTCGGATCGTCCTCGACGCAAGGTTACGGTTCGACGTCGCCGGAATTCACCTATCCCAACCGGCTCGACACGCAATTGCGCCGCCAGTATCCGTCCGCCGACATCACCGTGCTCAATCGCGGCAAGGGCGGCGACGACGCGCCCGAGATGATGAAGCGGCTGCAGTCGGAGGTGATCGACGTGCATCCTGATCTGGTGATCTGGCAGGTTGGCACCAATGCGGTGCTGCGCAACCTCGATCCCGGCGAAACCGGCAAGCAGGTCGAGGACGGCGTGGCGCGTATCCAGGCCGCGGGCTCCGACATCGTGCTGGTCGATCCGCAATATTCGCCGCGCGTCACCGAACGGCCCGAGAGCGCGCGGGGCATGGTCAAGCTGCTCAGCCGCATCGCAGCACTTCGTCACGTCGGCATCTTCCCGCGCTTCGAGGTGATGCGCGACTGGCACGAGCGGCAGGCGATCCCGATCAACGATTTCGTCATCGCCGACGGCCTCCACATGAACGACTGGGGCTATGCCTGCTTCGCGCAACTGCTCGGCGACGACATCATCCGCTCGGTCGGCCAGGTCCGAGCCGGCGTCAACGTGCCGGCCGATGTGCGGACCTATCGGCCGATGTGATCGGCTCTGGCCACCCGGTCCAGCCGTCATTGCGAGCGAAGCGAAGCAATCCATCGGCCCGCAAGCGCGGATACATGGATTGCTTCGTCGCTGTCGCTCTTCGCAATGACGGGGCTGCATAGGTTCACGAACTCTCAGGATGACGGGTCTAACGCTGTACCCTCGCCCCAGCTTGACGTTGCCGCGGTAATCCGCTCCTTTGGCCCCGAAACAACCACCTTCGGGACGAAGCTTCAGGGAACGCTCATGTCTTTCGTGCTGGCTATCGATCAGGGCACCACATCGTCGCGCGCCATGGTATTCCGCAGCGACATCTCCATCGCCGCGGTTGCGCAGCAGGAATTTCCACAGCATTTCCCGGCCTCCGGCTGGGTCGAGCACGAGCCGGAGGACATCTGGACCTCGACCATCATGGTGTGCCGCGAGGCGCTGGAGAAGGCCGGCCTGAAGGCCAGGGACATCGCCGCGATCGGTATCACCAACCAGCGCGAGACCACCGTGGTGTGGGACCGCGCCACCGGCCAGGCCGTGCACCGCGCCATCGTCTGGCAGGACCGCCGCACCGCCGACATCTGCGCCAGGCTCAAGGCCGAAGGCCATCAGCCCGCGATATCGGCTAAAACAGGATTGATCGTCGATCCCTATTTCTCCGGCACCAAAGTGGCATGGATCCTCGATCACGTGCCGGGCGCCCGCGAGCGCGCCGAGCGCGGCGAATTATTGTTCGGCACCGTCGATTGCTATCTGCTGTGGCGGCTCACCGGCGGCAAGGTGCACGCGACAGATGCCACCAACGCTTCGCGCACGCTGCTGTTCAACATCCACAGCGGCGAATGGGACGATGAGCTGGCAAACCTGCTGCGCGTGCCGCGCTCGATGCTGCCCGAGGTGAAGGATTCCTCGGCCCGCTTCGGCGAGAGCACCGCCGATCTGTTCGGCGGCCCGATCGCGATCTCGGGCATCGCCGGCGACCAGCAGGCCGCGATCATCGGCCAGGCCTGCTTCGAGCCCGGCATGATGAAGTCGACCTACGGCACCGGCTGCTTCGCGCTGCTCAACACCGGCACCACGCCGGTGGCCTCGAAGCACAAGCTGCTCACCACGATTGCCTATCAGCTTAACGGACAGCGCACCTACGCGCTCGAAGGCTCGATCTTCGTCGCCGGAAGTGCCGTGCAGTGGCTGCGCGACGGGCTCGGCATCATCAAGAAAGCCGCCGAGACCGGACCTCTTGCTGACAAGTCCGACAGCATGCAGAGCGTCTATCTGGTGCCGGCCTTCGTCGGCCTCGGCGCGCCCTACTGGAATCCGCGCGTGCGCGGCGCGCTGTTCGGCCTCACCCGCAACACCGGCCCTGCCGAGCTGGCGCATGCCGTGCTGGAGAGCGTCTGCTACCAGACCTTCGATCTCTGGGCTGCGATGCGCACCGACTGGCCGGAGGCCAATGCCGCCAACACCGTGCTGCGCGTCGACGGCGGCATGACCGCATCGGACTGGACCATGCAGCGCCTTGCGGATTTGCTCAACGCCCCCGTCGATCGCCCGATGATCCAGGAGACCACGGCGCTGGGCGCGGCCTATCTCGCCGGCCTCGAGGCGGGGGTCTATCCGGAGCCGGCGAAATTCGCCGACAATTGGCGGCTCGAACACCGCTTCAAGCCGGCGATGAGTCAGGCGACGCGCGACCGCAAGCTTGCGGGATGGGGGCGCGCGGTGAAGGGCGTGCTGGCAAGCGACGAGGGGGAATAGCGCGCAGTCCATCGCGCGTTTCGACAACAACAAAAAATTGGAGAGGACAATGAACACGGATTTCAACCGGGTCACTAAACTGCTTGCTACCGCGATCGCCGCCGCGCTGCTGACCTCAGCCGCCATGGCGCGCGACAAGGAGAACGCGCTCTCCGCCGCGCGCCAGGTCAAGACCGACGTCGCCGGGCTGAAGGCGCCGGGCCAGATCCTGGTCGACGTTTGGGGCATCCCGCACATCTATGCCGGCAACGAGCACGACCTGTTCTTCCTGCAAGGTTTTAACGCCGCGCGCGACCGGCTCTGGCAGATCGATCTCTGGCGCAAGCGGGGACTGGGCCTGCTGGCGAAGGATTTCGGCCCCGCCTATGCCGAGCAGGACAAGGCGCTGCGGCTGTTTCTTTATCGCGGCGAGATGAACGCGGAATGGGCTGCCTACGGCCCGAAGGCGAAAACCTATGCGGAAGCCTTCGCCGCCGGCGTCAACGCCTATGTCGCCGATGTCAGGGCGGGCAAGCGCCCGCTGCCGATCGAGTTCAGGATCGCAGGGACCATGCCCGATCTGTGGTCGGCCGAGGATGTCGTCCGCGTTCGCAGCCACGGCCTGACGCGCAACGTTGCGTCTGAGGTGAAGCGCGCGCTGGTCGCCTGTGCCGCCGGCCTCGATGCTGACCGCTTCCGCGTCAAGCTGGAGCCGGCCTGGTCCACGAAAATCCCCGATGGGCTCGATCCCTGCAGCGTGCCGAAGGAAGTCCTCGCCGCCTACGACCTCGCCACGCGCCCGGTCGCCTTCGCCGCACCAAAGGACCAGAAGGACGCGCTGGCGCATGATCCCGATAAATTCCTGGCCGAGGCCGACCAGCAGCGCGACACCATCGGCTCCAACAATTGGGTGATCGCGGCATCGCGCACCGCCACGGGACGGCCGATCCTCGCCAACGATCCGCATCGCGAACACAGTGTGCCGTCGCTGCGTTATATCGTCGGCCTCAACGCGCCCGGCATCTCCGTGATCGGCGCCGGCGAACCCGCGCTGCCCGGCATCTCGATCGGCCACAACGACACCATCGCGTTCGGCCTGACCATCTTCAACGTCGACCAGGAAGATCTCTACGTCTACGAGCTCAATCCCGCCAACCCGAACCAGTACCGCTACGGCTCCGGCTGGGAAGACATGCGCATCGTCCACGAGAAGGAGGAGGTGAAGGGCGAGGCGAACCGCGACCTCGAGCTGAAATTTACCCGCCATGGCCCGGTGATCTATGTCGACGAGGCCAACAAGCGCGCCTTCGCGGTGCGCTCGATCTGGTTCGAGGCCGGCACCTCAGCCTATTTCGGCTCGGCCGATTACATGACGGCGAAGAGCTGGAACGGCTTTCTCGCCGCGATGCGCCGCTGGGGCGCGCCGTCGGAGAACCAGGTCTATGCCGACACGTCAGGCAATATCGGCTGGATCGCCGCCGGCAAGACGCCGCGCCGGCTCAATTTCGACGGCCTGATGCCGGTGCCCGGCGACGGCCGCTACGAGTGGCAGGGCTTTCTGTCGCTCGACGAACTGCCGAAGGCCTATCGGCCGAAGCAGGGCTTTATCGCCACCGCCAACCAGATGAACCTGCCGGCCGACTATCCCGTCAACGAGCGCCGGGTCGGCTTCGAATGGTCCGACAGCGCGCGCTGGCAGCGCATCACCGAGGTGCTGCAGGCCAACAGCAAGGTGACTTTATCAGTCGCGATGGATTTGCAGAACGACGACACCGGCATGATCGGACGCCGGCTGGTCGCACTGCTCCAGCCGCTCGCCTCAGACGATGCCAACGTCAAGAAGGCCCTCGATTTGTTGAAGGCGTGGGACGCGCGCGACACCGCCGATAGTGCCGCGGCTGCGGTCTACGAGGTCTGGATCGCAAATCACCTCGGCCCGGTGCTGCTGAAGACCGCGGCGCCGAAGGCTGCTGACCTGATCGCGCCGGAAGCCTCCAGCATCTCGGCCATTGTCGGCTACCTCGAAAAGCCTGACGCAGCGCTGGGCAGTAATCCAGCAGCAGAGCGCGACCGCGTGCTGCGTGACAGCCTCGGCGAGGCGGTTGCCGACGTGACGTCAAAACTCGGGCCCGATGCATCGACCTGGCGCTGGGGCCGTTTGCATGTGGCACAATTCGATCACGCGCTGATGCCGCTGGCCGATAAGGCGACCGCGGCGCAGATGTTGGTCGGCCCGCTCGCGTATGGCGGCGCCGCCAACGTGCCGCGTGCGGCCAATTACCGCCGCTCCGACTATCATCTCATTGGCGGCGCCTCGTTCCGCATGGTGCTCGATGTCGGGCAGTGGGATGCAAGCCGCACCATCAACACACCAGGCCAATCCGGCGATCCCTTCAGCGGCCACTATCGCGACCTCGCGCCACTGTGGGCGACCGGCCAATACGTCCCGCTGCTCTACAGCCGCAGCGCCGTCGAAGCCGCCACCGCAGAGGCGATCACGCTGACGCCGCGGTGAGAGGGGCGCCGCCGCTTGCCAAAAACTCCGCTGTCGTCCCGGCGAAGGCCGGGACCCATATGTGGACGGCCCCCGTGGCACAAGAGCTTTGTGAGTAGATCGGAACGCTTGCATCCATATGTCCGGCCTGTTGATGCGACGCACATTGATCGCTGGCCAAGATGGGTTGCGCGACGCGAGCTCCAAACAACCCCGCGACCTGTTGACGGCCAATGGGTCCCACGGACTGTCTCGCATCGTTGATCGACCGATTGCTCCATCTGCTCTTGCAGCTTCCGGGTCGGCCGGTGGGCGAACCCGCCGGCCGGCCAATCTGTTAGGCGACGGCTCCCAT
>NZ_JYMU01000057.1:0-124039 GCF_000938235.1 Bradyrhizobium sp. LTSPM299 | reverse complement strand
CCGACGGCTCGCCCGCACCCGGTGCAAATAGCCGTAAATGTAAAGCTTCAGCAGGTCGCCCGGCGCATAGGGCGGCCGACCCAGTTCCTCGGCCGCAGCCTTCGAAAATCCCAACTCCGCAAGAGCCAGCGCATCTACAAACGCATCGATCACCCGAACCGGATCGTCGCGCCCCACCACCTCGTCCAGAACCTCAGGAAAAAGCGTCGTTTGATACCGCGACTGGCCCGTCACATGCGCCATCATAACCTCGAATCAAAGCCCGATCCCGACAACAATAGCCGATCAGGTTTTCACACAGCCTGGAAAGCCAGGACCCATAACCACAGGAAGAAGTTTGACGAAGACTGGCAGCGATCTTCGCCGTGGTACGTGCACCGCACTCAATCGATAGATCACGCGGTATGGGTCCTGGCTTTCGCCAGGACGACGGTGGGGCTAGACTTCAGCCTTCGCCATCCCCACCGCCCACAGCGCAAACGCGTAGACGATCGCGACCTCGTCGAGCCGGTTGAAGCGGCCGGAGGCGCCGCCGTGGCCGGCGCCCATGTTGGTGCGGAGCAGGACGGGGCCGCCGCCTGTCATGGTGGCGCGCAGCCGGGCGATCCATTTCGCCGGCTCCCAGTAAGTCACCCGGGGATCAGTGAGCCCGCCCATCGCGAGGATCGGCGGATAGTCCTTGGCCGCAACATTGTCGTAGGGCGAATAGGACAGGATGGTGCGGAAATCCTTTTCGCTCTCGATCGGGTTGCCCCATTCCGGCCATTCCGGCGGCGTCAGCGGCAGCGTGTCGTCGAGCATGGTGTTGAGCACGTCGACGAACGGCACCTCGGCGACGATGCCGCCAAACAGCTCGCCGGCGCGATTGGCGACCGCCCCCATCAGCATGCCGCCGGCCGAGCCGCCATGACCGACGATGCGCTTCTCACCGGTGTATTTTGTCTCGATCAGTGCGCGTCCGGCGGCGGCGAAATCGTCGAACGTGTTGGTCTTCTTCTCGCGCTTGCCGTCGAGATACCAGCCCCAGCCCTTGTCGGCGCCACCGCGGATATGCGCGATCGCGTAGACGAAGCCGCGGTCGACCAGCGACAACCGGTTGGTGTTGAAGGAGGCCGGCATCGCCATGCCGTAGGAGCCGTAACCATAGAGCAGCAGCGGCGCCTTGCCGTCGCGGGCAAAGTCCTTGCGATGCAGGATTGAGACCGGCACATGCGCGCCATCATGCGCAACAGCCATGATCCGCGTGGTGACATAGTCCGCCGGATTGTGGCCGGACGGAATCTCCTGGCGCTTGCGGAGCACCCGCGCCCGCGTCGCCATGTCGTAGTCGTAGACTTCCGACGGCGTCGTCATCGACGAATAGGAGAAGCGCAGATTGGTGGTCTCGAACTCGTAGCTGCCCATCGTGTCGAGCGAATAGGCGGCTTCGTCGAAGGCGATCGGATGCTCTTCGCCCGAAGTGAGGTCGCGAATGATGATCGCGGGCAGCGCATTTGATCGTTCCAGCCGCACCATGTGGTTGGCATAGAGCTCGACATCGAGCACATAGATGCCCTCGCGATACGGGATCAGGTCGCGCCAGCTGGCGCGCTGGGGAGAGCCGAGCGGCGCGGTCATCACCTTGAAGTCGATCGCATCGTCGGCATTGGTGAGGATGAACAGCGCATCGCCGCGATCGGCGATCGAGTACTGCACGCCCTCCTCGCGCGCCGCGACCAGACGTGGCGGCGCATCGGGATCGGCGAGATCGATCAGGCGTTGCTCGGAGGTCTCATGATCGCCGCCCGCGATCACGCAGAAGCGGCCGCTCGAACTTTCGTGCAAATGGGTGAACCAGCCGGGATCCTGCTCCTCATAGACCAGGATGTCGTCGACCTGCGCGGTGCCGAGCCGGTGCCGCCAGACCTGCATCGGGCGGTGATTGTCGTCGAGCTTGACGTAGAAGAAGCTGTTGGAATCCGCGGCCCAGACGACGCCGCCATCGGTCTCCTCGACGACGTCATCGAGATCGGCACCGGAAGCCCAGTCGCGCACGCGGATCGAAAAATACTCCGAACCCTTGGTGTCGGCGCTCCAGGCGTGCAGCCGGTGATCGTTGGAATGTCGGCTGCCGCCGAATTTGAAATAGTCGTGGTCCTCCGCCAGCGCGTCGCCATCGAGCACGACATGCGCATCGCCGCCGTCGCGCGGCATGCGACCGAACTGTTCGTGCTGGCCGCCCTCGCGGAATTTCCGGAAATAAGCGTACGGGCCGTCCGGGGACGGTACGCTCGAATCGTCCTCCTTGATCCGCCCGCGCATTTCCTTGACGAGCTGCTTCTGCAGCTGTCCGGTGTGGCCGAGCAGGCTCTCGGTGTAGCCGTTCTCGGCTTCCAGATAGGTGCGGATATCAGGTTCGAGGATCGAGGGATCGCGCAGCACCTCCTGCCACTTCGGATCCTTGATCCACGCATAATCATCCGTCACCGTGATGCCATGGGTGGTGAAGGCATGCGGCCGGTGCGGTGCGACGGGCGCGGCATGGACGGGGGTCTTACTGGCGGATTTGGTCACACGGGCCTCATTGTGCAGGGATACCGCCTTATATCGGGATGAATGTGGCGATTGCCAGATGGTTGGAACCGCTTGGCCGCTCCGCTCCATCCCCGTCATTGCGAGCGGAGCGAAGCAATCCATCTCTCCCCAAAGGGGTAGAATGGATTGCTTCGTCGCTTCGCTCCTCGCAATGACGGGGATAGAGCGATCTACCCATTCCGCAACTTCGCGCTCGCGCTGCCTGACATCGGAATCTGGTTCACCGCCATGACGACGGCGAAGGTGATCACCAGCATTGCGATGCCGAGCACCGCGATCGCGGCGAGGTCGCCGCCTTCGTTGAGGTCGTAGATCAGCACCGATAGCACCTTGGTCTGCGATGTGAACAGCACGATCGCTGCCGAGAGCTCGCGCATCACGCCGATGAAGATGAAGCACCAGGTCGCGATCACGCCGGTCCGCAACAGGGGCGCGGTGACCTGGCGCAGCGCCTGCAGTCGCGTTGCGCCGAGGATGCGGCTTGCTTCCTCGAGCTCGGGATGGATGGTCGTGAATGCGGCCTGCAATTGCTGATAGGCCGACGGCAGATTGATGGTGAGGAAGGCGAGCAGCAGGATCCACAGCGTGCCGTAGAGCACGAAAGGTGGCCGCGTGTAGCTCAGGAACAGCCCGACGCCGAGCACGATGCCGGGGACCGCGACCGGCGCGGTGGCGAGGAAGCCGAGGATGCGATGGCCCGCGATCACCTTGCGTGTCGTGACATAGGCGATCACGAGCGCGAGGATGGTGCCAATCGTCGCGGTCGATGCGCCGAGGATCACGGTGTTCTTCAGCGCGAGCTGGGTCGACGACAGCTCGGTGAACACGAAGACGATGTTGTGCAGCGTCAGGGTCGATGGCGTCACCAGCGTGGTGGCGTTCGGCGAAAACGCCGCATTGAGCAATGCGAAATAGGGCAGGAACACGGGATTGAGCAGCACCAGCAGGCAGAAGCCGAGCGCCACCCAACGCCATCGCTTCAACTCCACGCGGCGCGGCGCGCCATATTTGCCGCCGATCACCGAATAACCGCGCCGGCCAAGCAGGAATTTCTGACCTTGCAGCAGCAGGATGGTGAGCAAGAGCAGCGGCACGGCTGCGGCCGCCGCCAGCTCAAGCTTCGGCGGATATTGGAACAGGCTCCAGATCTTGGTCGTCATGGTGTGGAAGCCGGCCGGCAGTGCCAGGATTGCCGGCGAGCCGAACAGCGTCATCGCCTGCAGGAACGCAATCAGCGCGCCCGCGACCAGCGCCGGCAGCGCCAGCGGAATCGTGATCCGCCGCGCCGTGGTCCAGGCGTTGCCGCCGAGGATCGCGGAGGCGTCCTCCAGCTCGCCCGGCATGGTGTCGAGCGCATTCGCCACCAACACGAACACGAACGGGAAGGTGTAGCAGGAGATCACGAAGATGATCCCGGTCAGCGAATAGATGTTGAACAGCGCGTCCGCGTCCTCGCCCGCGAACAGCCGGTACAACTGGTTCAACAGCCCCGAATTCGGCGCCGCCAGTAGTTCCCAGGCAACCGCGCCGAGGAACGGTGGTGTCACGAACGACGCCGTCACCAGCGCGCGAATGGTCTGCCGCCCCGGCATGTCGGTGCGCGACACCAGCCAGCTGAGCGGGGCGGCGACGATGCAGCAGATCACCGCCGAGGTGATGGCGATGATGGCTGTCGTCAGCAGCGGATCGAGGAAATCGGGGTTGCTGAACAGCGTGACGAAGTTTTGCAGCGTCGGATGTCGGTTCTTGTCGGTGAAGGCGTATACTGCGAGCCATGACAGCGGCAGCAGGATCAGCAGCACGAGAATGGCGGCGAACAGCCACAGCACGGGCCGCGTCCAGTCGATGCGCGGTTTTGTGGCGGGGGAGGTGGAAGGATTGAGGGTTGTCATGCAAAAACTCTTTCCCCGTCATTCCGGGGCGCGCGTAGCGCGAGCCCGGAATCCATTTCACCGCGAACCCATGCGGATTGATGGATTCCGGGCTCGCCGCTTCGCGGCGTCCCGGAATGACGATGGTGAATGCAGTTGCACATCACTAAACCCGAAACAGCCGCGCGTAGCGCGTCTTGATTTCTTCCGTCATCGCTTCCACACCGGCCGGATCCTCCGTCATCAGCTTGATGTCGGAAAGCTTGCGCCGCCCGGCTTTCGGCTGCACCTGGGCGTGCAACGAATACTGCCCCGTGAAGTCGACGAAGAACTGCTGGGTCTCCCGGGTGTGCAGCCAGGCCTGGAACATTTTTGCCGCGTTGGGATGCGGCGCACCGGCGAAGATTCCTGTCGGCCCCGAGATCGTCGGCGTGCCTTCGGTCGGGTAGACCGGCTCGACCGGCTGTCCGGCTTCCTTCAGCAGCACGATGCCGTATTCATTGCCGTCGGCCATCACGGCGCGCTCGCCGAGCGACAGCTTTTTCGGTGGATCGGTCGATGACTGCACCTGCATCACGCGCTGTTTTGACAGCTTCTCCAGGTAGGGCCAGCCGAGCTCGCGGACGAGCTGGAAGGTCGTGGTCATGATGGTGCCGCTATAGGCCGGGTGGCCCTTCACCATCTTGCCGGCCCATTTCGGGTCGAGCAGGTCGGCAAAGCTCTTCGGCGCGTCGTCCGCCTTCACCAGATTGGTGTTGTAGGCGATCGACGACAGCCACAGCCGCGTGGTGACGGCCATGCCGTCGGGCTCGCGGTAATTGTCCGGAAAATACTTCGCCACATCCTCGGGCACGAACGGCATCAGCCAGCCGTTCTTCTTCCATGGAATGAAGTGCGAAGCGTCGGCGCTGTTGACGATGTCAGCGGCGTGGATGTTGGACTCGTATTCTTGGGCGACGCGCTGGAACAGCCGCTCCGAGCCGGAGCGCTCGATCTGGACCGTCATGCCCGGATAAGCCGCCTCGAACGCCTTGCCGAGCTTTTCGCCAACGGGCAGGTCCATCGACGAATAGAAGACGACGGTCGCTTCTTTTCTCGCGGCTGCGACAAGGTCGGCCGTGATCGCGGTTGGCTCAGGCGCTGCGGCGCGCAGCGGAGATGCGAACACGGTGCCGAGCGCAAGCGTAGCCGTGCCTTTGAGGACGTCGCGTCTGGAAAACCGTCTCCGCATCGCGTCCCTCGTTTTTGTTTTATCGGCTGAGCGCCCGGCAGCACTCGGGCGGCAAGGTCAGCCAGACCTCGCTGCCCTTGTCGACCGCGGTCTCCGTCGGCGTGGTCACGCGCAAGGAGGTGCCGTCCTGCGTCTCCACCATGTAATCTCTGAACATGCCGAGATAGACCTGCCGGGTCACGATGGCCTTGAGCGTGTTCTGCTGCGAAGAGGGCTCTCGCGTCGAGAGCTGGATCTCATGCTGGCGGATCGCGACCGGCGCGGTCGCGCCGGCCGTGAGCTTGGCGCCGACCACCTGCAGCGTCGCGCCGGCAAACGCGACGTGGTTTTCGTCGCGCGCGGTGCCCTTGATGACATTGGCGGCGCCGATGAAGCGCGCGACAAACTCGGATTCCGGCCGCGCGTAGATATCCTCAGGGCTGCCGAGCTGGTCGATCTTGCCGGCGTTCATGACAGCGATCAGGTCCGCGGTGGTCATCGCCTCCGACTGGTCGTGGGTGACATAGACCGTGGTGTAGCGATATTCGTCGTGCAGCCGGCGGATCTCGAAGCGCATTTCCTCGCGCAAATTCGCGTCGAGATTCGACAGCGGCTCGTCGAGCAGCAGCGTCTCCGGCCCGATGATCAGCGCCCGCGCCAGCGCGACGCGCTGCTGCTGGCCGCCGGAGAGCTCGCCGGGATAGCGCTGCGCCAGCGCTTCGAGCTTGGTCGTCGCCAGGATCGCAGCGAGCTTCTTCGCGATGGTGTCGCGATCCATTTTGCGCAGGCGCAGGCCGTAGACGATGTTCTCGGCCACCGTCATATGCGGCCACAGCGCATAGCTCTGGAAGATCATCGACATGTTGCGCTGCTCGGGCGGCAGCGTGCGCGCTTTCGAGGAGACCAGCCGCTCGCCGACGCGGATCTCGCCGCCGGTGGGCTCGAGGAAGCCCGCGATCAGCCGCAGCGTCGTGGTCTTGCCGCAGCCGGACGGCCCGAGCAGGCAGACCAGCTGCCCATGATCGATGGTGAGAGAGACATCATCGACCGCGATAAACGATCCAAATCGCTTGACCAGGCCGCGCAATTCCACCGACGCCAAGCGATCCCCTCCATGTCGTAATGTTGCAGGGATCAGTGCCCGGCTGTTGCCGGCAGTAAAGCTGAAATTGGTTGCGGCGGAAAGTGTTCGCGCGCTGTCAATAAGTAGTGGTCGACTTACCGTTCCGTCATCCTGAATGTGGCGCCGTCATTGCGAGGAGCGAAGCCACGAAGCAATCCATCGCTCCGCATATGCGGTGGCATGGATTGCTTCGCGGAGCCTGTCATCGGGCGCGCATTCTCGCGTCCCGTTGGCTCGCAATGTCGGGTCTACGACTTTAACCCTACGCCTTCACGCTCTCGCCCAGCCACTGCACCGCGGCGTCGGTGCCGCCCTTGCCGTGCGGAATCTTCAGCGCGTTGAGCGCGACTTCGATGACGCCGAGCGTACCCAGCACCATCGGCGCGTTGACGTGGCCCATATGCGCGATGCGGAAGGCCTGGCCCTGCAGATCGCCGATGCCGGTGCCGAGCACGACGCCGCATTTCTCCTTGGCATAGTGCTGGATCGCGGCGGGATCGGCGCCCTTCACGGTGACGGTCGTCACCGTGTTGGAGCGCTCGGTCGGTTCGGCGATGTTGAAGCCGAGCACCTGGCCCTGGGCCCAGACCGCGACGGCGCGGCGCACCGCTTCACCGAGCAGCCGGTGACGCTCGAATGCATTCTCCAGACCTTCGGCCTGAATCATGTTGATGGCCTCGCGCAGCGCGAACAGCAGATGCACCGGCGCGGTGCCGGCATATTTGCGGTAGTGCTCTGAGCCCTCGCGCTCGGTCCAGTCCCAATAGGGCGTGCGCAGATTGGCCTTCTTGTGGGCGTCCCAGGCGCGGTCATTGGCGGCGACGAAGCCGAGGCCGGGCGGCGTCATCAGACCCTTCTGCGAGCCTGACATCGCGACGTCGATGTACCATTTGTCCATCTCGAATTGCGTGCAGCCGAGCGAGGCCACAGTGTCAACCATGAACAAAGCGGGATGGCCCGCGGCCTTGATCGCCTTGCCGATCGCCTCGACGTCGTTATAGACGCCCGAGGCGGTGTCGACCTGCACCGCGAGGATCGCCTTGATCGTATGCTCCTTGTCGCGCCGCAGCCGCTCCTCGACTTCGGCGGGTCGGATGGCGCGGCGCCAGTCGCCCTTCAAGATCTCGACCTCGGCGCCCATCGCGGCCGCTGCCTGGCCCCAGCCCATCGCGAAACGCCCGCTCTCCAGCACCAGCACCTTGTCGCCGCGCGACAGCACGTTGGACAGCGTCGCCTCCCAGGCGCCGTGACCGTTGGCGATGTAGATGTAGGATTTGCCCTGGGTGGCGAACAGCTTTGAGAGATCGCGCAGCAGGCTGTCGGTCAATTCGAACATCTCGCTGGAGTAGATGTCGAGCGCCGGGCGATGCATCGCCTGCAACACCTGATCAGGCATCGTGGTGGGTCCGGGGATGGCCAGAAATTCCCGGCCCGCGCGAACGGTCATCTTCTTGTTCCTTATGGGTAAAACGCGGAATCAAGCGTGTGAGGGGTCAAGGCCGGAAGATAGGCGAAAAGGGCTGCGATTGCGAGCGGTGTGAAGCAATCCAGAGCCTCAAAAACGCAGGGCGCGGCCCCTTATTTGCCGATCGCCTCGACGACCGAGCGCCACACCTGGTCCTTGAATTCGGTCGCCGCCGGGCTCGCGATCTGTTCGACCGCGCCGTCATGCTTGTTGCAGGCCTCGACCAGCCGCAGCACCCAGATTTCACCGTCGGTGAAATAGGGATCGCCGCCGCCATTGCGCCCCGCCAGCGTCGGACCGACGCCGGTCACCTGATATTTTGCTGTGACCATGCCTGATGTCTCGAGATCGCCGGCGAGCAGCGCGCGCTCGGTGTCAAGATCGGCGGCGATGTGATGGGTCACGGCGCCGGTGTAGTGGCTGATGCCGACGCTGCGGTCGAGCGTCGCGGCGCCGAGCCACACCGGCCGCTTCTCCTCGCCGGAATCGAGCACCTTCCAATAGCGCACATGATTGCGGCGGTCGGCGCTCGATCCGACCGGCTTCTCGAAGGCGAGATCCTCATGGCGGCCGAGATAGAACAGGTTGCTGACCGGCGCGTCCTTGTAGGGACGGTCCAGCAGCACGCTGCCGACGATCGCGATCGAGGATCTCAGCGTGATCGGATCGGCCGGATACCAGCCGGCCTCGTGCATCGCGCAGATCACATCCTTGGCGTCGCCGATCAGGCCGATATTCATGGGATCGCCGGGAATGCCTGCTGCGGTGCGCGTCACCATCGGTAGCTCAGCGAGGCCCTTCTGGTGTTCGTAATGCTTCCAGACCGCCGGCAGCACCAGATAGGCGGCGAGCAGGTAGGTCATCAGCACCAGCAGCAACAACAATTCGGCGCGCCTGATGCGGTCGCGCCGGCGCGCCACACGCGGATTGACCTCGATGTCGGTCACGGCATTTACTTTCGGACCAGCGCGCGCTTAACGCCGCGTCTCGCGGCAGCCGGCGGCTTCGGCCTCCTCGACCGAGCAGAACCAGCGCGTGCCCTTGGAGATCTTCATCTCGATCTTGGCGTACCAGCGGCTGGTCGGCTGGTGATAGATGCATTCGCCGGAGCGGTTGACGTTGCCCTTGATGGTGCAGTCGGGTGACGGCGCGACCGGGCCGGATGCCGAGGCCTGCAGGATCGCGTGGGCGTTCTCGCCCGGCTGCACCGCGCCCAGCACCGTCGTCTTCTTGTTGCGCACGCGCCAGTCCCACGGCGCGATGAACGCGCCCTGCCACATCCCGGCTTTGGCCTCGCGCGCGGTTTGTTCGTCCGCGTCATAGTCGTGCGAGACGCGGGTATAAGCCAGCGCCCAGCCGTTGGTCACCATCCATTTTTGGATGTCCTCGCCGTCGACCTCGCAGCGCGCAATGGTGCGGCCGCGGCGATCGACCGAGCGGGTGTGGCAGGTCCAGCTCTTGTTGCCGGCGTGCTTGACCAGCTCGTCGCGCGCGACGACGCCGCAGGTCCAGCGCTCGCCCTTGGTGTTGAGGCAAAGCTGGTCGGTCGACGGCGCGTCGATGCCGCCGAGCCGGATGCGGGTCGAGCCGATCACGACTTGATCGCCGTCGCGGATCTTCGGCACGCCGGTGATGTCGGCGGCCAGCGCCAGCGCGGGCAGCGACAACAGGAGACCAGCGGTGAGCAGCGTCTTGAGCATCGGCAATCCCGGCGCGGGTTGAAGCGGTCAGATATCAGTGCCCAGTCAATGCCCACGGATTGTGCGGGGAATTGGGCAGCGGTTCCAGTGGTGGCTGGTGGAAGATGGCCTCAACTTCACGTCATTCACAAGTCTCGTAGCCCGGATGGAGCGAAGCGTAATCCGGGGCAGTCCATCGGCGGGGCGAAGACCCCGGATTTCGCTTCGCTCCATCCGGGCTACGAAGTCGCCATTCGCTTTCTGGCCAATGCCAAACCCATCAGCACGAACGCCGACGTCACCTCCGGCCCGCCGACCAGGATGCGCGTCGGGGTCTTCATCTTGTTCCACTCATAGGCCTTGTAGGGTCCGTGGCGACCGCCCTCACTGAGGCTCTGGACGATGCAGTGCAGCGCCGGCGTGAAGGTCGAGACCTCGGCGTTCAGATGCGCCAGCGCCATCAGCGCCAGCGCGGCGTCGAAGGCGTTCATCTCATGGGCGATCAGCTCGGTCGTGACATAGCCGAGCACGCGCGCCCTGATCAGCGCGAAGATGTTCTCGGGATCGATGACGCGCTGCGCCGCCAGCGGCAACGCGACGAACGCCGCGTAGCAGCGGCCGAAATAGGCCGAATAGAGCTCGGGCAGGTAATAGATATGCGAGCGCGGATTCTTGAACGCGCCGCTTTCGACCAGATTCTTCTGGAAGGCGATGATGCGATGCACGGTCTCCAGCCGCTGCGGCGTCTCGATCACCTTCCAGCGGGCGAGGTTGCGGAACGAGACCTCGAGGATGTCGAGGTTCAGCGTCGGATCGAGGTCGTTGCCATAGGGCCGGTCGCCGTTGAGATTGTCGATCCAGGTGACGACGCCGCCCTCATAGTCGATGTGATCGTTGAGCGGCACGGTGACAACTGGCTCGTTGGCGCCCGATCGCACCTGGTAGCCACGGTAGAAATCCAGCAACGGCTGCTCGAGGATCGGATCGTCGGAGCCGGCCTGCGTGGCGGCCGAGAACGCGCACGCCGTGGTGTCGCAGTCGGGCACATAGATGCCGAAGCCGAGATCCTGCTTGATCTGGGCAAAGAACCGCGAGAAGCGCGGATGGCGCCCCGGCGCCAGCGCGGTGATCACTTTCACCGTAGAGCCGTCATGCGACGGTACCTCTTCGGCGCTGGTCTTGAGGCAGAACGCCACCATCTCTGAGATCGCCCGCCGCGCCACGGCTGCCTGATCGGAGGACGCAAGCCCGGTCTCGACGAGGCTGAGCAGGGCCTCGGTGAAGAACGCGTCGTAATAGGCCGAGCGGTGGCGGATCTGCACCGGCTCCCACATCGGCTCGGCGATCCCGCGCCACGGCGGGTTGATCAGCGCGCGCGCCGGCGAATGCGCGATGAAGACGCGGGCCAGGCTGAACAAGAGCGTCGAGTTCTTGTAACCCCGCGCGTTCAGGCCGGTCAGGGCCATCAGCATCTCGCGACCGCCCATGTCGGCATCGCCGAGCAGATTGAAGGCGGCATAGGTTGGGATGAAGCCGTTTTTGCCGAACGAGCGCAGCAGATGCGCGCCGGTGGTGCGGATCACCTTGTCGATCTCGGTCATTGCGGGTGGGCGCGCCGGTACCGCGGCGGCCGGCGGGGCCGGGTGGTGGATATCGAGATCGTCCATCAGCGCGGCGATCGGGGCGCCGATCGCGGCCCAGTCCGGCGTTGCCTTGTCGCGAGCGGCGACCAGCGCGGCGCGCAGGGCCGCGAGCCGCGCGGGATCCTTCAGGGCGGGAAGGCCGGTGCGGCGCAGCAGCGGCCGCAGCGCCGGATTGCGGAGCGCGGTCCGGTAGAATTTTCCGAGATGGGCGTCGCCGCCGCGATAGTTCAGCAGCACGGGATCGCAGACGTCGTACAGCGACGGGCCGTCCTTTTTGGCGGTCAGCGACCGGCACAGCGCGCCGGCGATCTCGTGAAAGCCCATAAATCCCTTCCTGAAGGAGAATCTCTTTCTCACGGAACCGGTTAACGCCGCCGCGCCGACGGTGTTTCCCGGCGCCCGCCCCAAATCCCGCAAGCCTTTGGAAAGCTACATAAATCGGTAGAAAACACAAATGTGATCGAAGTCACATAACAGGATGTTAACCCAGTCAAGTGTCTCTGCCGGGCGGCAGCATGCGCCAAACCGGGTTGCCCCAGCCGTCCGGCCGGGTTAATGGTTCTTTGTTGCAGCGCCGCAAATTGAGATCAATTCACCGGCACACATCAACTCAACCCCATAAACCCCGACCGTCTCTGACGCGACTAACTGGCGCGGTTCGACTTTGCCGCCCCGGGGCTAATGATTGGGACCAGGATAATTATGGACCTTAGGCAGCTTCGTATATCCCGCCGCACGATTGCCGTAGCGGTCGCATTGACCGGCACGGTGTCGCTGGCGATCGGCGCCCATGCCGCGCTCAACAAGCGTTCGCTCGATGCCGCCAAGGCTGTCGCCACCGAGCAGACCGGCTCGATTGGTGCGGGCGCGCCCCGCCTCGCGCTGATCATCGGCAACGGCCATTACCCGGACGCCTCGGCTCCGCTGGCGCAGCCGATCAACGATGCGCGCAATCTGTCGGCCACGCTGCGCCACAACGGCTTTGACGTCGACGTCGTCGAGGACGCGACGCGGGACGACATGGTCCGCGCGGTCGAGCGGATGAAGGCCAAGATCCGCCCTGATACGGTCGTGATGCTGTTCTTCGGCGGCTACGGCGTGCAGGTCGGCCGTGAGAGCTACATGATCCCGGTCGATGCCGCGATCTGGAAGGAAGCCGACGTCAAGCGCTCCGGCGTCAGCGTCGAGTCCGTGCTCGATGTGATGAAGGACCAGGGCGCGAAAGCCAAGCTCGTCGTGCTCGATGCGAGCAGGCGCAACCCCTATGAACGCCGCTTCCGCTCGTTCTCACATGGCCTCGCCCCGATCAGCCCGCCGGAAAACACCCTGGTGCTGACCTCGGCCACCCCTGGCAAGGTCGCCGACGATTCGGCATCGCAGAACAGCGTGCTGGTCTCGGAGCTCTTGACCAACCTCAACGCCCAGGCCGGTGCCGAAACCGCCTTCAACAAGACCCGCGTCGCGATCTCCCGCGCCAGCGAAGGCGAGCAGGTGCCCGCAGTGTCATCGTCGCTGCTGGAAGACGTCAAGCTCGGCGGCTGAGGCTCGGCTCTATCCATACGTCGTCCCGGCGCAGGCCGGGACCCATAACCACCGAATTGAATAGTTGAAGAAAGCCGATGCCGCTTGTGCCCCTTCCGCGGGCCGCGGTGTATGGGTCCCGGCCCCCCGTGCGCAATTGCGCATTAGGCCGGGACGACGGGAGCCTACTTCCCTTCCGCACTTCCCCCCACCGGCCGCACCGGATCGCCTTCGCGCAGCAGCGCGCCGGCGCGGGCGACCACGATCTCGCCCTCCTGGATGCCCTCGCGGATCTCGACCTGGCCGGCCGCCATCAGCCCGGTCTCGACCCGCCGCGTCTCGACGCGGTCGCGGCGCACCACCTGCACCACGGTGCCGGCGGTGGAATAGAGGATCGCGGTCAGCGGCACCGCGACGCCGCAGCTCTGCCCGGTCTTGATCAGCGCGCGGCCGGACGAATTCACCAGCAGGCGCCGGTTGCTCGCGATCGCCAGGAACACCTGGCCGAGCTGGCTGTTCGGCTCCACCGTCGGCGCGATCCGCCGCACCCGTCCGTCGACATCGCCGGCGCCCGAGATCTTGATCTGCGCGGTCTGGTTGGCCTGCAGCTTGCCGATGTCGCGCATCGGCACCATGCCGACCAGATCGTATTCGCTCTTGGTGATGATCGAGAACAGCGCCTCGCCCTTGGCCGAGGCCGGGCTGCCCACGATCGCCGTCGAGGCCGAGATCGTGCCCGCCACCGGCGCCGTCACATTCATCGAATTGTTGCCGTCGTTCAGCCGCGCCAGCATCTGCCCCGCGGTGACGCTGTCGCCGGCATCGGCCAACACTTCTGAGACCTTCAGCCCGAACTTCTCCGGCCGAACCTGCTGCTCGTCGCGTGGCAGCACCAGCCCGGAGACCTCGACGATATTGCTGAAGCAGAATTTCGAGGCTTTCAGCACGGTGACGGCAGCGCCTTTTGGGGTGGCGTCGGTCTCTCCGGCGGCCAGCGCGGCGAACGAAATCATCGTCGAAGCGACCAGGGCGGACGCGCACGCAAGACGTGACATCATCGGCGTTTCATTCCTAAAAACGTAGCGCTTTCGAGCGAAGTGAATGCCGGTTCGCGCGAAGAAGCGCGTCAAATAAACTTGCTTACTGAATACCAGATGTCCGGCTTCGGAGCTAGGCGGCAAGCCTCTGCGCCATCAAGGATGAACGCCGGCCGTGCAACCGTGCGTTGGGTCACAAAGGGACAAGAATGCGCCCTCTGAGTATTTTCAAAGGTGGATCGGTTCGCACAGCTCGGACGCTTCGCGTCGCGAGATTGCGGACACGCATCTCCTTATCGGCTGTTTGACAATTGAATCGGAGCGACTGGCGCTTCAGCTTTTTCTCAGCGCTTCACCGTCACCCTGAGGAGGCCGCAACGCGGGCGTCTCGAAGGGTCGACGGCCACAAGCCGGGCCCTGCATCCCTCGAGGCTCGCAAGGGCTCGCGCCTCCAGCGACAACGGCAAAGCCGTTGCGCGGGGATGACGGGGAAAATGATTGTGCCGGGACGACGAAGCGAATGCCGCGCTACTCCGCGACCTTCTTCACGCGCTTTGCGGCTTTCGGCTTGGGGGGCGGGGGCGGGTTTTCCGCGAGTTCGCGGGCGTCGTCGGCCTCTTTGGCCTGGCGGAGCGCGCGCAGCCGGTCCATGTTCTTGCGCACGGCGCTGGCCTGGCGCTCGACGTCGGCGATCGCGCGCACGCCTTCCTCGGCCGCAAGCCGCTGGCGGTGCGATCGGGCGAGGCTCTCGGGCGAGGGGTCGGCTTGCTTCCTGGTGGCCATGGTCATCCTGTTGTTGGGCAGTCTGCCGTGTCAAGGCTACAAACCGACGCGCCAAAGCCCGCCCAATCCTTCGATCGAGCGGGCCGCGTGGTCATTCCAGTACATCCGTGGAATGACTCGGGCTCGAGCATGTTGCCGCCGCGACAAGCGCGCCGGGCATGCTCAGGCAAGGACTTAGGCCAGCGAGAGATTCTCGGCGCTGGTCTTGCCACGCATCTTGTCGGTCTTCAGCTCGAACGAGACCTTCTGGCCTTCGGCCAGACCGGAAAGACCGGCACGCTCGACAGCGCTGATATGAACGAACACATCGCTACCGCCGTCGTTGGGCTGGATGAAACCAAAGCCCTTCTGGCCGTTGAACCACTTCACAGTACCTGTAGGCATCTTCTCTTCTCCAAAAGCGCATACGCGCATCATCGCGCAAATCTGCGCATCACCAATTCAACTGACGATGTTCTTTGGAAAAGGGCCGCTTGGACCATTCAACAAGGCGCAACGGCTAATCGAATGCCGGGAATATACACACTTTCCCCGAGAATACAAGGCAAGGGACGGGGCACGGACGGGCAAGGGACTGGCAAGGGACTGGCAAGGGACTGGCAAGGGACTGGGCCGGGTTCCCGCTGGCGGCGCGGGGGACAGTGCAGTGCATGCGCCCTGGAACCGTCGATCACGGTCGCGTCACTCAGCTTCCATGCAGCTGCAACCGAAGAAACCGTCATCGATCGAGGCCAATTTGAAGCATCGAAAGTTCGGACCCTCGTTGCAGCCGCCGATGCACTCCATGCCGTCGTCGTTGCCCTCGCACTGGCGGAACGACTGATCGTCGGGGAAGTCCGGGAAGGCGATGCGCAGGATCCGGAGCTTGTCCGGCCAGGTCGCGGGCACGACGAATTTCTTGCCTTTATCGTCGCGGATGAAGAAGCCGAAGGGAAACCGCACGTCGCCGAGATTGACCGCGCTCACGGCCTTGACGGCGGGATTGCTGGGGTCGCGGGCTTCCTCTTTGGTCAGGAAGGTGATGCCGTTGCGCACAATAGCCATGGTCGCCTCCGTTGAAGGTGCGCAGAACCTATCAGGCACGCCCGGGTTGTTCTGTTAAACGGTTCACAATCGGACGTGATGCTCACTCCGCCGCGGTCGCTTCCGCCGCCGGCTCGCCCTTCCAGCGCAGGATCTCGGCGGCAAGGATCGGATGATTGAATCCCTTCAGCACCAGATCGTCGATCGCGCAGCCCTCGACATAAGGCTCGACCATGCCGAAGACGCGGCGGCTGACCACGATCTGGTTGGCCTTGGCCTCGCCGCACAGCCGGGAGGCGAGGTTGGTGACGCTGCCGATCGCGGCATATTCCAGCCGCTGCTCGAAGCCGACCTGGCCGAGCGTGGCATAGCCGACCGCGATGCCGATGCCGAAGCCGAGAATGTGGCCGCGGTTGCGCCAGCGCTCGGTCAAGGGGCCGATGGTGTCGCGCATCTCGACCGCCATCTTCACCGCGCGCGCGGTGTGGTCGTCGAGCTGGAGCGGCGCGTTGAACAGGATCATCACGCCGTCGCCGGCATATTTGTCGAGCGTGCCCTCATATTTGAAGATCAGCTTGCCGAGCGCCGCATGATATTCGCGCAGCACATTCATTGCCTCTTCCGGCTCGGTCGCCTCGGTGAACGCGGTGAAGCCGCGCAGGTCGCAGAACACGACAGTCACTTCGCGGCGGTGGCTGGCGAGCAGGCCCTCGGGGCTGTCGGATGAGGCGATCAGCTGCGCCACCTGCGGCGCCAGGAAGCGCTCGAGCCTGCGGATGCGCTCGATTTCGCCAAGTTGCGTCTCGACCCGCGCTTCCAGCGACTTGTTCCAGTCCTTCAGCTCTTCAGTCTGCTGCTGGAGCTTGTCGGCCTGCTCGCGCACCGTGCCATGGGCTTGTTCGAGCGCGTGGCTCTTGTGATCTACTTCGGTGAAGAGCCGCGCATTGCGCATCGCCAGCACCGATTGGTGCGCAAACGTCTTCATCAGGCCGATCAGATTGGCCGGGAAGTCGCCGGCCGCCTTGCGCAGCACCACCAGCGAGCCGAGCACGCCCTGCTGGTCGACCAGCGGCACCACCAGCACCGAGTGGAAGCCGGCGCCGACCACGATGTCGCGCAGCGGATTGTCGGGGATCTCAGTGAGATCGGGGAATGTCAGCGGCTCGCCCTTGGCGGCGGCCTCGGCCAGCGGGCTGCCGACTTCCGCGATCGCGCGGTGGCTGCCTTCGGCCTGCTTGTCGATGCCGATCGATTCCGTCAGGTTGAAGCTGCGGCTTGCGGCATCGTAGCCATAGATCAGCACGGCGTCGGCATGGGTGATCTCGAGCGCGCGGGCGGCCACCGTCGGCAGTACGGCGTTGAGATCGAGCGAGGACGACACCGCGCGGCCGACCTCCTCCAGCACCTTCAGCTCGTTGATCGATTGCGCCAGATCGCGCGTTCGCTCCTTCACCTTCCACTCGAGGTCGGAATAGGTCTCGGCAAGCTGCCCGGCCATGCTGTTGAACTGGCCGGCGAGCTCTTCCAGCTCATCCGCCGTCTTCACCTCGATGCGGTGACCGAAATCGCCCGCCCCCAATCGTCGCGCGCCGGTACGCAGCGCCGTGATCGGCACCAGCATGCGCCGCGCCAGGATCGTGCCGGCGATGATCGCGACCACGAGGCCGAGCGCCATCAAAAGCACGATGCGCACCAGCTGGTCGCGGATCGGCGCCAGCGCCTGCGCGGTCGGCTGCTCGAAGAACACGAACCAGCCGAGCTTGGGCATCGCGCGCGCAGTGGTCAGCACGGCGTTGCCGTCGCTGTCGGTGCCGGAGGCGACAGTCGCGCTTTCGGACGTGAGCATGGCGGCGACCTGCGGCAGGGCGGAGAGATCCTTACCCGTGTCCGGCCCCTTCGACGAACTCGCCAGCACGTGGCCCTTGGGATCGACGACATAGGCAAAGGCGAAGCGGCCGACCTGGGAATCGCCGAGGAAATCATTCAGGAAGCGCAGGTCGATCTCGGCCATTGTGACGCCGGCATTGAAGCCGGAATGCTGCTCGCCGATCGACATATACGGCCGCTCGTCGCGGAAATAGGCCGGCGCGTAGGCGGTGCCGAGGCTGAGCGTATCGGTGAAGCGCAGGTCACGGGAGAAGTCGGCGTTGGAGTTCACCGTGACGGTCTGGCGCGACAGCCGCAGCTCCTCGCGGCCCTGGCCGTTGATATAGGTGAGCTGGCTGACGGCCGGCACCTGGGCGAGCAACTGGGCGTAATCGGCACGGCGCAGCGCCAGCGTGTTCGAATAGGCCCGCGTCGCCCAGGATATCTGGCGATCGAGATCGGAGACCGATTGCTCGATGCGCTTGGCGGTGGCGTCCGCCTTCTCGCCCATCGCGTCCGTCAGCGTGCTCTTGATGCCGCGGTAGCTGATCCAGGTCTCGAGCGCGCCGTTGACGGCCAGCACGAACACGACAAGGCCGACGAGCGCGAGCACATATTTGGCGAACAAGCCCCCGCGCAGGAACCAGACCTTGTCCTTGACCTCGTTCATCCAGCCTCGTCCGCCCCTTCAAATCAACCGGGTGCGCCGCAGTATGGAGGCTTGTTTAGCACGGATCGGGGGGCCGGGGCGGTGGCCTGGCTCACATGGTTAGCCCCGAATTTTGGCGGGGGAAGCCGGGAATATCAGCGGTTGAACAGCTGCCGCAGCACTTCGTTCATCGCCGGATTGTCGTGCTGCTCGGCGGTATCCGCTGGAGCCGGGTTGGCGGGGGCCGGTGGCGCGGCCTGGTCGGCGGTGGGGGCGGATGGCGCGGGTTGGGTGAGGCTACGTCCTTGGCTGGAACCTTGGCTCCCACGGGCCGCGTTGCCTTGGTTCAAGGTGGAGAGACCCTGCTGCAGCAGGCCGCCGATGGTGTCGCCGAGCTGTCCGTTGGGCAGGTTGGGCTGGCCGGCAGCGCTGCTGCCGGGCTGCGCGGGCGTCCCGCCGCCCTGCGCGCCATTGAGGAGATTGGTCAGGCCGCCGAGGCTTTGGCCAAGCCCCTGGCCATTCGGCCCGAACAGGCCCTTGCCCATCTCCTTGAGCTTGGCATAGGCAGCGTCGGGATTGTCGAGGATGCCTTGTATTTCAGGATAAATCCGCGGACCGACCCACGGCCCCTCGATCATCACGGGAATGCCGAAGCCGACCGGGTTGCCGGCGCGGCCCTGGCCCTCGGTCGTCATCACGAGCTGCGGCTCGACGCGGAACCCGATCTGCCTGGTGTTGAGATCGATGGTGCCGACCCCGGTCATCTTCACTAGCGGACCGACCAGATTGAGATCGGTGGTGACGGCCTGGCCCTTGTCGATCTTGAAGGAGGCCGAGAGCTGGCTGAGATCGGTCGACTGCGCCTCGCTCTCCTGCCAGCCTGACAGAGTGCCGGCGGTGAGGTTGCGGATCATCTGCGCGACGTTGAGCCCAAGAATCTTACCGTCCTGGAACACCGCAAACGCGGTGCCGCCGAGATTGGCGACGATGGCGCGCTCGCTGTTGCCCTGCGAACGCAGGCTGATCCGTGCCTGCATCCGGCCATCGAGCCTGTCGAACTCGGCGATGCTCTTGAGCACCGGCAGCGCGCGCACGCCGTTGAGATCGAGCTGCAGCGTATAGGCCGGATTGGTGGTCGAGGCATCGATCGTGAGGTCGCCATTGGCGTTGCCCTCGTAGGCGCCGAGATTGGAGAGCCGGCCTTTCAGCACACCGCTGTTGACCGTTGCATCGATCGCCGCCGGCGCGAAGCGGCCGTCATCGATCATGAATTCCGCCACCGAGATGCGCGCCTGCGCGTCGACATAGTTCAGCCCGTTGAGGTCGATCGAGGCGTTGCTCCACGAAGGCTGCGCCGACGCATCGGGCTGGCTCGGCGTCGTGGCAAGGGTGATCCGTTGGAAGTCGAGATCGAGCTTCACGAGCGGCTTGCTGCTGGCGAAGTCGACCGAGGCCCAGCCGGTGAAGCCGCCGTCACCGAGCGTGCCGGAGACGCCGTTGAACATCACGACGGTGCCGTTCAGCCGCACCTCGGCATTGGCCTTGATTGCGCCAGGCAGCAGGCCCGGCGCATCGATGTTGATTTCGGTTGGCACGTTCTGCCGCTCCAGCGGCGGCGCAGGCGCGGTGGCCCGGATCTCGAATTTCAGCGGTCTGTCATTGGCGCGCGCATTGCCCGCGACGATGATCTTGCGGTCGGCGCCGACCGTCACGTCGGCATTGAGCGTCTCGGTCCGGTTCTCGACCCGATCGCGGACATTGGAGAACACGATGGTGCCGCCGGTGACGCTGACATGCCGGATCGTGATGGCGCTTGCGTCTCTGGAAGCTGAGGATTTCGCCGGCGGATTGTTGTCGCGGATGCGCTCGCGCTGCAGCGGCAAATTGACCACGGGTCGGACGATGACGAGGTCGCTGATATCAGGCTTGCCCGACCACAGGCTCGAGAGCGTCATGTCGGCCTGGATGCTGCTCGCGGTGAAGCGGTTATTGATCTCCTGCTCCCGGGGATCGTGCAGCGCGACGTCGCGCAGTGTGAGGGTGACGGTCGGCCAAAGCCCGATTCTGGCGCCGCCATTGATCGCGAGCTTGTAGCCGGTCTCGCGCTCGACCTGCTCTGTGATCGCCGAGATCAGGAAACCGGACGGGATCCCGATCGCCGCGAGCAGCGCGACGATCACGAGCACGACGGCGATGGCGGCCCCGGCAAATTTCAATGCTCTCATGTCGTCATTCCAGACCGGGCAAGCGGCGTCAGATTGGCTCAGTGATGGGCCGGCCGATCGCGCGAGATTATCCCGCAAAACGGGACCTCGCTCCAACGCTTGGCTCCAAGGAATGAAAAAATATCCGCGGCTTCGATGAACTTATGTGACGTGTGACACACTTCCATGAGGGTGAACTTTGCTAACCGGCGTTGGCGGGACCGCCGGACACGATTGGAAGGCAATAAAATGAGCAAACAGGTCGAATTTGCGGTTATTTTGAAGATGAACCCGATGTTCGCGGATCTCGGCGCCGACGAACTGCAGCGGCTGTCAGGCCTCTGCCATACCCAGCAGCTCGCCAACGGCGAGGTGCTGTTCCAGAAGGGCGATGCCGGTGACGCCCTGTTCGGGGTCCGCCGCGGCCAGGTCCGCATCGAGACCGGCGCCTCCGACGGCAGCCGGCTCACGCTGAACTTCATGGGGCCCGGCGATCTGTTCGGCGAGGTCGCGGTGCTCGACGGCCAGGACCGCACCGCGGACGCGACCGCGGGCGAGGCCAGCGAATTGTTCGTGCTGCGGCGTCAGGATTTCCTCACCTTCCTCGAGCAAGAGCCGAAGGTCGCGGTGAGGTTGATCGAATTGTTGTGCCAGCGCATCCGCTGGCAAAGCGAGCGCATGGAAGAATCCGTGCTGCAGCCGCTGCCGGTGCGGCTGGCGCGGCGGCTGTGCGCGCTGGCCGAGGATTACGGCTCCGAGGTGCACATCTCGCAGGAACAGCTCGGCGTCTTCGTCGGCGCCGCGCGCGAGAGCGTCAACCGCCAGCTCCAGACCTGGCGCAAGGACGGCATCCTCGACCTGCAGCGCGGGCGTATTCTGCTGCACAACATCACCAAGCTGACGACGGTCGCGCGCAACGACTAGAAACGTTGCGTGCAACGTGCGCGGGAAGATTGAATCGTCTCGCGCAGTTCGCGCGCGTATGCACGCGCGTCCGATTGCTTAAAAGACTTGCTTGCGGGAACCGGTCGCGATCGCTTTCATTGGCGTGGGTCCTTGGGGTGACACCCAGCCTTGCTGGCCTCACGCCATCCACCTGCAAACCCCTGCGGTCCTCCCGTTGACCGCAGGGGTTTTTGCTTTCTGGCGGGTGCTCGTGGAGTGCAGCTAGGCGTACACGTCTATCTCAGCACGATCTCCGGATCGGACCAGCGCAGATATTGTCGCGGCGCGGTCCCGAGTTCGCGCTTGAACATCGCGGCGAAGGCGCTCGGGCTGTCATAGCCGACATCGAGCGCAACGCAGGTGACGGCCTCGCCGGCGCCGAGCCGCGCCAGCGCTTCCAGCAGGCGCACGCGCTGACGCCAGGCCGAAAAGCTTTGTCCGGTCTCGCGCCGGAACAGACGCGTCAATGTGCGCCGGCTGAGGTGACAGCGATCCGCCCATTCGTCGAGCGTGAGAGCCGAGCTTGGATCGAGCAGCACCGCTTCGCAGATCGCGGCGAGCCGTGGATCGGGTGGGACCCGCACGTGCAGGGAAACCTCCGGCATTCTGCCGATTTCGTCGAGCAGGAATGCGACAAGCCGGCCGTCGCGCCCATCAGGGTCGTAACGCGTCGGCATCTGCACCGCTTCCTGCATCAGCGCTTCAACCAGCGAAGACACACGGATCAAGCGGCATGTTGCCGGAGCATTCTTCACCTGATCTCGCGTGACGTAGATAGTCTGGATTTCGGCCTCACCCCATGCCCGCGATTGGTGGACGATTCCGGCCGGAATCCACAGGCCGTGGCCGGGTGGCACGACGAAATGGCCACGTTCGGTCTTCATCGAGGTGACGCCTGCCGTCTGCAGGATGAACTGGTCGCGTCGATGCGCGTGTCGCGCACTCATGCTCTCGTTCGGATAGCTTGCCGCCATCGCCGCGACTGGCCGCTCGACCTGTTGCAGTTGTCCGGCATAATGCGCCGCGGCCACGGGACCGGATTGCTTGCGGCTGACGCGCAAGTCGACGGTGTCATTTGGTCGCGCTGCGACTTTCAAATGTCGTGAACTCCTGATCGATCGCCTTTTCGCAGGGTGCTTGTTTTCGCAGGGAGCTATGCATCTTCCGGGCCAAATGGCCCGATCGCGATGGTTATTGACCCCTTTCAGGTAGCGCGGGCCATGACGTTTAGCAACAATGCACACCCGCGACATTCGCCGCAATCGAATGCAAGACGCGCGGCGACGGAGAGGTCCGATGAACAGACGCGAATTCACTATGGCCATGCTGGCCTCGGGTGCAGCCATCCCGTTCGGCATCACGCGGGCAGCGGGCCAGACCCGCGGCGGGACGCTCAACACCATCATCCAGCCCGAGCCGCCGGTTTTGGTGACTGCGCTGAACCAGCAGCAGCCGACGCTGACGCTCGGCGGCAAGATCTACGAGAGCCTCCTGAAATATGGCGCCGACCTCAAGCCGATGCCCGGCATGGCGCAATCCTGGGAAGTCTCGCCAGATGGCCTGACCTATACGTTCAAGCTGTTTCCAGGCATCACCTTCCACGACGGCAAGCCGATGACGTCGGAAGACGTGGTGTTCAGCTGCATGACGCTGTTGAAGGAAACCCATCCGCGCGCGCGGCAGAACTTTTCCCGCGTGGCGTCGGCCGAAGCTCCCGATCCCCTTACCGTCGTGTTCAAGCTGAAGCAGCCGTTCGCGCCGTTTATCGGCTGCTTCGACTGCACATCTGCCCCGATCGTGGCCAAGCACATCTATGAAGGCAGTGATTACCGCAAGAACCCGTTGAACGATCAGGCGATCGGCACCGGTCCCTTCAAGCTCAAGGAGTGGGTGCGCGGCTCGCATGTCCACCTTGTCAGGCACGACGGCTACTATCTGAAGGATCAGCCTTATCTGGATGAAATCGTCTACCGCGTGATTCCGGACGCCGCCTCCCGGGCGCTGGCGCTCGAAAACGGTACGGTCCAGCTCGCGCAATGGGCCGACGTCGAATTTTACGATGTGCAGCGGTTCAAGACGCAGAAGAATCTCGAGGTGACCACCAAGGGCTACGAGTACTTCGCGCCGCATCAGTGGATCGAGATGAACAACCGCATTGCGCCGATGAACGACAAGCGGTTCCGGCAGGCGGTGATGCATCTGATCGATCGCGACGCGTACAACAAGCGCGTCTATTTCGGCAACGCCAAGGTTGCGACAGGGCCGATTTCGTCGAAGACGCGCTTCTATGATGGCAACGTGAAGCGTTACGAATTCTCCGTGGAGAAGGCCAAGGCACTGCTCGACGAGATGGGGCTCAAACCCGATGCCAATGGCAAGCGCGCCGAGATCAAATACGTCGTGCCGCCCTACGGCGAGTCCTATCAGCGCTCCGGCGAGTTTTTCCGCCAGAGTTTTGCGCGCGTCGGCATCGACCTCGTCCTTGTCGGCACCGATATGGCCGGCTGGGCGGACAAGGTCGGCAACTGGGACTACGAGATGACCCAGAACCTGCTGTACCAGCTCGGCGACCCCGCGCTTGGTGTCGCGCGCACCTATATTTCGTCGAACATCAAGAAGGGTATCCTGTTCTCGAACACACAAGGCTATTCGAATCCGGAGGTCGACAAACTGTTCGACGAGGCCGCTGTGGCTCTCGATGAAGCCAAGCGCCAGGAGCTTTACACCAAGGTGCAGCAGATCCTGGTCGAGGATGTCCCGGTGGCCTGGACGCTCGAGATCGAATACCCCGTCATCTACGACAAGGCGTTCAAGAATATCGTGACGACAGGGATCGGCTCGCACGAAACCTTCGGGTCGGTCTACAAATCGTGACCCGGCTCGGGGGCGTCGCAGCGTTCGGGCTGCTCGCGATCAGCCGCATCGCCCAGCTGGTCGCCGTCATCCTCGTCATCGCGACCTTCAACTTCGTGTTGGTGCGGGCCGCACCCGGCGACCCGGCCCAGGTGATGGCCGGACAGTCGGGCGCATCCGATCCGAAGCTGCTGGACGATCTGCGCAAGGAGTATGGGCTCGACAAGCCGTATGTCGTGCAGCTTGCGAGCCAGCTCGGCCGCGTCCTCCGGCTGGATCTCGGCTATTCCTATCGCCAGCGTCGCCCTGTGGTCGACCTCATCCTTGAGCGGCTTCCGGCGACGCTGCTGCTGACGGTGACGGCGTTCTGTCTTGCGCTCTTGATTGGCACCGTGCTTGGCGCGTTGGCGGGCCTCGCGGCCGGCAGCGTGCTGGATACGGTGTTCACTGTGCTCTCGCTGGTGCTCTATGCCACGCCGGTATTCTGGCTCGGCCTCATGCTTGTCCTCGTCTTCTCGGTGACGCTCGGCTGGCTGCCGCCGTTCGGCTATGAGACCATCAACGTCCAGCTCTCGCCGCTGCAGCATGTGCTCGACATCATGATGCACATGATCATGCCGGTCACCTCGCTGGCGGCGATCTATCTGGCGATCTATGCGCGGCTGATGCGCTCCTCGATCATCGAGGTCGCCCAGCAGGATTTCATCAAGACGGCGCGCGCCAAGGGTTTGTCCGGGTCGCGCATTGTGGTCGGTCACATGCTGCGCAATGCGCTGGTGCCGGTCGTGACTGTTGCCGGCATGCAGGCCGGCGCGCTGGTCGGCGGCGCCGTGGTGATCGAGACGGTGTTTGCGTGGCCCGGCCTCGGCCGCCTTACTTTCGAAGCCCTGCTGCAGCGCGACTATCCGGTCCTGCTCGGCATCTTCCTGGTCCTGTCGATCGTCGTGATCGTGCTCAACCTGCTTACCGACCTGGTCTACCGGCTGATCGATCCACGCATGACCACGGGTGCGGCGTAATGGATACGATCCGCGCCTTCCTGCGCCATCCGAGCGGCATGATCGGGCTTGTCCTGCTGCTGATCGTCCTCATCGTGGCAATTCTCGCGCCGACCATGTTTCCGGTCTCTCCGTGGGAGATGGTCGGTGCTCCCTTCACGCCGCCCGGCGAGGACGGAATGTGGCTCGGCGGCGATACGCTCGGCCGCGATGTCGCCGCCGGCGTGGCCTATGGGGCGCGGGTCTCGCTCCTGATCGGCATTGCGTCGGCGCTTGCGGCGATGGCGATCGGCGTCGTCGTCGGCGCGATCTCGGGCTATTTCGGCGGCAAGATCGATCTCGTGCTGATGCGGATGACGGAATTGTTCCAGACCATTCCCGCCTTCATTCTGGCGATCCTGCTGGTCGCGACCTTCAATCCGTCGCTGCTCACCATCATCCTGACGATCGGCGCGGTGAGCTGGCCGCCATTGGCGCGTCTGACGCGCGCAGAGTTCCTGCGGCTGCGGCATCGCGAATTCGTCGAGGCCGCGCTGTGCCAGGGCGAGCGCACCTGGCGCATCGTGATCGGCCATATCCTGCCGAATGCGATCTCGCCGATCCTGGTCGTGACGTCGCTGACGGTCGCCACCGCGATCCTGCTGGAAAGCGCGCTGTCCTTTATGGGGCTCGGCGATCCCAATCTGATGTCATGGGGCTTCATGATCGGCGCCGGACGCACCGTGATCCGGAACGCCTGGTGGATGAGCGTGTTTCCGGGACTGGCCATCCTCATAACCGTGCTGGCGATCAACCTGTTCGGAGAAGGATTGTCCGACGTGCTCAATCCGCGGGTCTCGAGGCGCCGGACATGAGCGAAGCTGTGCAAACCAACGCGCCGGTGCTTTCAGTTGAGGCGCTGTCGATCGCGTTGCCCGAGGGCGGCGACCGCGCGTTGGCGGTGGAGAACGTCTCGTTCGAGATCAGGCCCAACGAGGTGGTCTGCCTGGTCGGCGAATCCGGCTCGGGCAAGTCGATGATTGCCCATGCGGTGCTGTCACTGCTGCCGCGCGGCGTCGACATCGCATCCGGCGTGGTGACGGTCGCGGGACAGGATCCATCGAAGCTCGACCGCCGTGCGTTGCGCAGCCTGCGCGGCGGCGAGGCCGCGATGATCTTCCAGGAGCCGTTGTCCTCGCTCAATCCACTCAAGCGCGTCGGCAAGCAGATCGAGGAGATGATCGCAGCCCACCAGCGGCCTGTGCCGTCACGGGCTGAAGTGAAGCAGCGGGTGCAGACGCTGCTGACGCAAGTCGGTCTGCCCAACCCGCATCTGCTCGAGAAGAGCTATCCGTTCGAACTCTCCGGCGGGCAGCGCCAGCGGGTCATGATCGCGATGGCAATGGCCAACCGGCCTGCACTCCTGATCGCCGACGAGCCGACGACCGCACTCGATGTCACGACCCAGCGCCAGATCCTCCGCCTGATCGATGATCTTCGACGCGAGCGCGGCATGGGCGTGCTGCTGATCACGCATGATTTTGGCGTCGTCGCCGATGTTGCCGATCGCGTCGTGGTGCTTCGCCACGGCAAGGTGGTCGAGCAGGGGACGGTCGACGAGGTGCTGCGCAATCCGAAGGCGGCCTATACGCGCGAGCTGATCGACGCGGTGCCGAAGGCGCGCTTTGCGGATATCCATGGCAGGGTCGTGCGTCCGGAACCGCTGCTGGAGGTGGTCGGTCTGCAGAAGACGTTCCGTGTGAAGCGCGGCTGGTTGCAGCCACCACGCGAGGTCCTCGCTGCTGACGGCATCTCGCTGACCTTGTACGAGGGCGAGACGCTGGCCGTGGTCGGCGAATCCGGCTCCGGCAAGTCGACGCTCGGGCGCATGATCATGCGGCTGACCGAGCCTGATGGCGGCGCTATCCGCTTCGGCGATCAGGATCTCAGGCAGTTACGCGGCGAGGCGCTGCGCCAGGCGCGGCGGCAGCTCCAGATCGTGTTCCAGGATCCCTTTGCAAGCCTTGACCCCCGCCAGAAGGTCGGCGACGCCGTCGCGCGCGGCCCGATGGCCTACGGCACCTCGCGCAGTGATGCGATGGAGCTGGCGAAGAAGCTGCTGGTGCGGGTCGGATTGTCCGATGCCGCCGCCGATCGCTATCCACACGAATTCTCCGGCGGCCAGCGCCAGCGCATCTGCATCGCGCGGGCACTTGCGCTCAAGCCGCGGGTGCTGATCGCCGACGAGGCGGTGTCGGCGCTCGACGTCTCGGTGCAAGCCCAGGTATTGGCGTTGCTCGCTGAACTGCGTCAGGAGATGCGGCTCGCCATGATCTTCATCACCCACGATCTGCGCATTGCCGCCGAGATCGCGGACCGTGTTATCGTGCTGCAGAAGGGGCGCATCGTCGAGGAAGGCTTGACGGCCGACGTCTTCACCGCGCCGCGCCAAGCCTATACCCGCGATCTGCTCGACGCGATCCCGGGCCGCAGCTTCTTCGATCAGCCGGGTTTCGCTGTTATACCGGGGCCCCAGGCCACTGCAGGGCAAATCTCATGAGGGATGCGCGTTTCAACGTCCCAGGTATAGACTGACAGAAAGGAAGCTTCGTGATGAACAGTCATGTCGCCGGCGACAAGCCGCCGGTCAAGTCATCGGAGGATCTTCGCGCGCATTTCGGGCAAGTGAGCCCGCTTGCGGAGAAGAAGGTGCTCAATCATATCGACAAGTTCTGCCGCGACTTCATCGCGCTGTCGCCGTTCCTGGTCATCGCCACCAGCGACGGCAAGGGCCACGCTGACGCCAGTCCGCGCGGCGACGCACCGGGATTCGTCGCCGTGATTGACGACAAGACGCTGCTGATCCCGGACCGGCGCGGCAACAACCGCGTCGACACCTTCAGCAACATCCTGGCCTCGCCCGGAATAGGCCTGATCTTCCTGGTGCCCGGCATCAACGAAACGCTCCGCATCAATGGCCGCGCGGAGATCTCGCAGGAGCCGGACCTGCTGACCCCGCTGACGGCGCAGAACGTCACGCCGGTCATCGGCCTCAAGGTGCATGTCGATGAAACCTATTTCCATTGCGGCAAGGCGCTGATGCGCTCGAAGCTGTGGAATCCCGCCACCCAGGTCGAGCGTCACAGTTTTCCGACGCTTGGCCGGATCATCGCCGAGCAAACCGCAGCCGTTGAGGTCGAGGTCGCCGAGAAGACGATAGAAGAGGCCTACCGGACGAGGCTCTACTAGCGATGCTAGCCAGTTACGTGAGGAGAGCACGCTCGTCAGGCTCCCTCCCCCTTGCGCGGGAGGGTTGGCCCCGGGCGAGATGATCGACGGGAGCGCCGCTCTGGAAACGTCAGCTGCAGAAGTCCACAAACGCCATATGCGATAGTCCGGGGCGAGGCGCGCTCGCGATTTCGGAATAATGGAATAATACCGCTGAGTTGCCCGACATGTCAAGTTGTCGTGTCGAACGCCGGCAGCCGCCGGCTACTTTGCATGGGGTTGTTTTCGATATTTAGGCAGCGCGCACCTATCGCGCTTTTGGGCGCGCCGCGCGTTCACTCCGCCGCGGGCGATATCATGGTCGGCGGGGGGCCGGGTGGTCCCTTGGCCGGTGGTTCGGCGTGATGCTCGTTCGGGGGCAGCTCGTCGTCGGCGTGAGACACCACGAGCCGCTTGCCGAAGCGCCAGATCAGGGCGCCGAGGTCGTCCATCACCATGAACATCGCCGGTACGAACACCAGCGACAGCACGGTCGAGAAGATCAGGCCGCCGATGACGGCCAGCGCCATCGGCGAGCGGAATTCGCCACCGGCGCCGAAGGCGAGCGCCGACGGCATCATGCCGGCGGCCATCGCGATCGTGGTCATCACGATCGGGCGGGCACGCTTCATGCCGGCGTCGATCATCGCCTCCTCGCGCGGCTTGCCGTCGCGGATCGCCTCCACCGCGAACTCCACCAGCATGATGGCGTTCTTGGTGACGATGCCCATCAGCATCAGGATGCCGATCCACACCGGCGTGGTGAGCTGCTTGCCGGTCAGCAGCAGCGCGGCGATAGCGCCGCCGATCGACAGCGGCAGCGAGAACAGGATGGTGATCGGCTGCAGGAAGGTGCCGAACAGCAGCACCAGCACCGCATAGACCATCATCAGGCCGGCTGTGATCGCGGTGGCAAAGCCGTCGGACAGTTCGGCGAGGCTTTCGGCGTCGCCGGACGGACTGACTTTGACGCCCTTGGGCAGGCTCTTCATCACAGGCAGGTCGTAGATCAGCTTGGTGGCGTCGCCGAGCGCGGCATTGCCGACGAGGTCGGCGGCGACGGTGGCCTGCCGTTCGCGGTCGTAGCGGTTGATGCTGGTCGGGCCCTGGTCGAGCTGGATGTCGGCGACCACAGACAGCGGCACGCCGCCGCGCTCGCCGCGCTGGCCGAGCGGCACGCGCAACTGCTGCAGCATCTGCAGGTCGCTGCGCGCATTGTCCTCGAGCTGAACGCGGATCGGCACCTGGCGGTCGCCGGCGTCGAATTTGGCCAGCGCCGGGCCGACGTCGCCGATGGTGGCGACGCGGATGGTCTGCGACAGGCTTTCGGTCGAGACGCCGAGCCTTGCTGCAAGCTCGGCGCGCGGGCGGATGCGCAGCTCGGGCCGGTCGAGCGAGGTCTCCGAGATCACGTTGGCAATGATCGGGATCCGCTTCATCTGCGTCGCCAGCTCGCTGGCGACGTTGTTGACGATGTTGCTGTCGATGCCGGTGACAACAAGCGAGATGGCGCGCAAGCCGTTCTCGTCGAGGAACCAGAACCTGATATCAGGCACGTTTTCGAGTTCGTTGCCGATCGCAAGCTCGAGCTGGCGCTGGGTGATCTTGCGGTCGGTCTTCGGCGTGTAGTTGATGATCAGCGCGGCGCGGCGCACCTCCAGCGTGCCCGGCGGCACGCGTCCGCCGTCGACGAATATGCTGCGCACCTCGGGCCGCTTGCGCAAGCGCGCCACGATCTCCTCGGTGACCTTCTCGGTATAGGCGAGCTGCGAGCCCGGCGGCAGCTCCATCGCCAGCAGCGAGCGCGCGGTGTCCTGCGCCGGCAGGAAGCCCTGCGGCAGCAGCGTGATGCTCCAGATCGACGCGGCGAACACGCCGAATCCGACCAGCACCGTGATGAAATGGTGCTTCACCGACCAGGTGACGAGGCTGTGATAGGTGCGCAGGATGCGGCCGGGCGCCGGGTCGTCATGCTCATGGTGCTTGAGGAAATAGGCGGCCAGCATCGGCGTGACGAAGCGTGCTGCGAGCAGCGAGAAGAACACCTGCACCGAGACGGTGATGCCGAACTGCTTGAAGAACTGCCCGGCGATCCCGGACATGAAGCTCGCCGGCGCGAAGATCGCGATGATCGTCAGCGAGATCGCGATCACGGCAAGGCCGATCTCGTCGGCGGCCTCGAGTGCCGCGCGATACGGCGTCTTGCCCATCCGCATGTGGCGGACGATGTTCTCGATCTCGACGATGGCGTCGTCGACCAGGATGCCGGTCGACAGCGTGATGGCGAGGAAGGAGACCAGATTGAGCGAGAAGCCGAGCAGGTCCATCGCCCAGAACGCCGGGAAGATCGACAGCGGCAGCGAGACCGCGGCGATCAGCGTGGCTCTGATGTCGCGCAGGAACAGCAGCACGATGATGACGGCGAGGATCGCGCCCTCGAACAGGGTCGAGATCGCGGCCTCGTAATTGCCCTTGGTGAATTCGACCGAGGTGTCGATCAGCTTGAGATCGACGTCGGGATAGGTAGCCTTCAGCGCCTCGATGCGCTTCTGCACGGCGGCCGCGACCACCACGTCGCTGGCGCCCTTGGAGCGCTTGATGCCGAGCGCCACCACCGGCTCGCCGTTGAAGCGGGCGAAGGTGCGGCGGTCGGCGATGGTGTCGGTGACGGTACCGAGATCGTCGAGCCGCACCTCGCCGCCGCCGAACAATGGAATCATGGTGCCGGCAAGCTCGTTCAGCGTCTTGGCGCCGGCGAGCGTCCGGATCGCCTGGTCGTTCTTGCCGATCTCGGCGCGGCCGCCGGCGAGGTCGACATTGCTGCCGCGCAGGATCTGGCTGACATTGACCGCGGTGAGCCCCACCGCCTGCAACTTGTCGGGATCGAGCGAGACCAGAATCTCGCGCTCGACACCGCCAATGCGCTCAACTTGCGCGACGCCGCGCACGCCCTGCAACGCGCGCTTGACCACATCGTCGACAAAATAAGACAGCTGTTCCGGCGTCTTGCCGGGCGAGATCGCCGCATAGGTCACGATCGGCAGGCCGATCACGTCGACGCGCTGGATCAATGGTTCGGTGACGTTCTGCGGCAGGTTGGCGCGCACCCGCGTCACCGCGTCCTTGACGTCGTTCAGCGCGCGGTCGGTGTTGGTCTCCAGCGCGAACTGGATCGTGGTGACCGACAGGCCGTCTGTGATTGAGGAGGAGATGTGGCGGACGCCCTCGACGCCGGAGACGCCGTCTTCGATGGTCTTGGTGACCTGCGATTCAAGTTCCGACGGTGCTGCGCCGAATTGCGAGACCGCGACCGAGATCACCGGAATGTCGGCGCTCGGCAGCCGCGTCACCGCGAGCTTGGTGAAGGAGACCCAGCCCAACACCAGCAGGATGATCGAGAAGACGATCGAGGGAAGCGGGTTCCGGATCGACCATGCCGAAATATTCAAAGCCATTAGCGTGCCCGAGTTACCGTGACCGAGTGCGATCGAGTTCGTCGGCGAACACGGTCTTGATCTGGTCGCCGTCATGCAGCGAGGTGCCAGCATCGGCCACGACGGTTTCGCCGACGTCGAGGCCTTCAAGGATTTCGGTCGAGGTGTCGGACGTCAGGCCGACGCGAACCCTGCGCGTCTCGACCGTGTTGCCCTTCACCACCTGCAGCGTGAGGCGGTCGATCGCGGTGCGCGGCACCGCGACGCCACAGGAGCGCTTGGCGTCGATATTGGCGCGCGCGAACATGCCGACCTTCAAGGTCGGGTTGTTGTTGAGGGAGATGCGGACGTGCCCGAGCTGGGTGGTGCGATCGATCTGCGGGGTGATCTGGCGTACCTTGCCGACCATGTCGGGCGCGTCGTCGCGGCTGATCCGAACATTGGCGCCCGGATTGAGCTTCAGGAGCTGGAAGCCCGGCACTTCGGCGTCGAGCTCGATCTCGTTGTTGATGGAGATGCGGAACATCGGGCCGGCCTGCGGCGAGGCCGGCGCGCCGGCCGCGGTGCGCACCTCGGTGACGAGGCCGGGGGCCGGGGCGCGCAGCGAGATCGGCCGGGCATTGGCTTGAGCGGCCTGCTGCGGCGGCGCGGTCAACCGCGCCAGTTCCTGGTTCTCGGTGACGGTGTCGCCTTCGCGGACGAGGACGTCGGTGACCTTGGAGCCTTCCTGGTCGACGTTCACCTGGGCCTCGCGGCGCGGCACGATGAAGCCGGTGACGCGGACCATGTCGGAGAAGCAGGCATTGGTCGATTTCGTCACCACGACCAGCGCCTGGCCCGGCGTCTCCTTCTCCTCCGGATGCGAGCGATGCTCGAACGCGTAATAGGCTATGCCGAGCCCGACAAAGACGACCGTTCCGAGCGCAGGTTTGAGGTACTGGAAGACATTCATCGCCGGATCAATCCAGAACTTGGCGCGCCATGCGCGCTCCTCGAAACATCATTTTGCTCGCCGCATTGTGCTTGAGCATGCGGACATCGGCTGTCCATTGTCGGGGATCATGCTCTGACATCATGTGAAGCAGGTCACGCAAGGGCTGCCTTGGGATTCCTTTGGGGGTCATCCCAAAAGCAAATGCGTCCCGCCAGGGTGCGGGACGCATTCTAACCTTAAAAACACGGCACGCTACGCCCATCACCTGGATATCACTCGGGTATCACCCTGGTATTACTTGGACGCGGTGGCCTTGTTTTCCATGTTCACGACCTGCACGCGGCGGTTCACGTCCGCCATCGGCTGGTTCGGGTCCTTCAGCTTGCTCTTGCCATAGCCGACGGTGACGAGGTCGGAACCGGCGATGCCGAATTTGTCGACGAGGTAGCGCTTGATCGCATCGGCGCGGCGCTCGGAGAGGCCCTGATTGTATTCCTCGCCGCCGGCGGCGTCGGTATGGCCGGCGACCACGAAGGTCGAGCCCTTCAGGTTGGGATTGGTCAAGGCGCGGCCGAGCGCCTGCACCGAGGGCAGCGATTTCGCGCTGACGTCGGCAGAGTTGTAATCGAAGTTGATCTCGAGATCGATCTTCGGCTTGTCCTGGACGATGGTCGCGATCTCCTCGCGTTCGGCCGATGACAGCGAGCGCGTGGCGCGGCCGCGGACGGTCTGCACGAACTTGGCCTGGTCGGCGTTCAGCGCGGGCGAGGTCTGTGGGCCGGCCGACAGGCCTCGGGTCAGCGGCTTCTTGTCGGGCGTCAGCGCCTTGACGATCTGGTCCTCGGTGATGTCGTCGCCGGCGCGGGCGGCCACAATGCCGAACGACAGCGCGGCGCCGATGGCGGTGACGACAAGGATCGCGGTCAGATTTCTGGACGGCTTGAACATATCGGTCCCTCCTGCGCACGTCCCGCGCGGTTCCAAATGACTACTCAAATCGCAGCCGGCGCCGGGCACCGGCACGCACCCTCTAGTTTGGTCTCGAAATTCCGTCCGCGGTTCGAGGAATGCCGCGGGCAGGCGTCAAATACACGTCATTGTACCCCGTATTCGCTGAATTCCTTCACGATATTCGGGTCCATCGCCTTGGCATTGGCGATGTCGAGATCGCCTTCCGCGATCGAGCCGTTACGCTTCTTGGCGAGGCCCCGTCCGTACAGCGAGGAGGTCAATCGCGGGTTGATCTTCAGCGCGGCGTCAAAATCGGCGATGGCGTTCTTGTTCTGCCCGCTCTTCAGGTTCATCAGCCCGCGGCTGTCGAGCGCGTCGACGAAATTCGGGCGCAGCCGCAGCGCCTCGTTGCAATCCCTGAGCGCCGCCTGCAGATCGCCGACCACGGTGCGGACCCAGCAGCGGTTGTTGTAGGCCTCGACGTCCTTGGGATTCACCCGCAGCGAATTGGTGAAGTCCTTGATCGCGAGGTCATAGGCGCCCTTGCTGGCAAAGACCTGGCCGCGACGGTACAATGCTGCTGCATCGTCCGGGTCTTTGTCGAGCTTGTCGTTCAGGCCCTTGATGGTCGGATCGTCGGCGAGCGCGAGCGCGGACGGGCTGGGCGGGGTCGTCGGTGCGGGCTGGACGATGGTCGGTGCCGGAGGCGGCGGTGGCGGCAGCGTGATTTCGGCCGGCTTGGGTGGAGCAGGCGGTGGTGGCGTTGGGGCGGTTGCGGTCTTGACGGGTGGTGCCGGCGGTGGCGGTGGTGGTGCGGGTGGCGTCACGGCCACTTCGGCCGGGGGCGGTGCAGGCAGCGCGTTCGACGGCCGCGGTGCGCCGCCGGGGCTGAAGGAGAAATCCTCGGCCAGTGACGACGAAATCCACGGCACCTGCTCCTGGCGTGAGGCGCGGGTGACGCCGACCCGGGTGCGGTTCAGGATCTCCTCGGCCATCAAATCGGGGGTGCGGATCTCCTTCAGGAGCTCCCGCACGAACAGGCTGTGGTCGCTGCCATTGTCCGAGATCACCGACGACAGCGCGGCCGAGTACATCACCAGCGTGCCGTTCGGCGCGATCACAGGCGCCAGGCCCGCCGAGAAGCTGCGGAACCGGCGCTCGAACGGATTGCGCCTGGAGGCGTCGACCAGCGCGATCTTCACCCCGGCGCCGCGGCTGTTGATGTCGCCGAGCACGGTCTCGAGGCTGAAGCCGTCACGGCGCACGTCGGGCTCGGCCCAGATCTGCGCGTCGACCGGGATCATGTAGCTCTGGCGGTTCGACTGGATGCCATAACCCGAGAAGAAGATCAGCGCGACCGAGCCCGGCTTGATCTTGCCATAGAGCTTGTCGAAGGCGCGGCGCATGCCGTCACCGGTCAGGTTCTCGCCGACATCGACGATGAAGCCGTCGCGCTTGAGTTCGTCGGCGACGTCGCGCGCATCGTTGATCGGCTCCTTCAGCGGCGCGTCGGCGTCGGGATATTTGGCGTTGCCGATGACCAGCGCGAAACGCTCACCGGCTGCAAGCGACGGAGCGGACGACGCGATCGAAAAAATCAGGGTAGCAAGCAACGCAAGGCGAATTTTCATGATCGCGGCAATCCAGATCGCGGCATTCCAAGGGAAATGGCGCCGATTCCAGCCTGCGCCTCGGCGACCTTACTCTAGCGAAAATCCATTATCAAACCACGGCCACACCTCGTCAATCGCTTGCGGCACCGGCGTGAGTTGTAGCCATCGATCATGAGCCTTTGGGGGGGAAGCTTTGGGGGGACATGCGCGGCCATGACTGGATCGCCATCCGGGCATGGTGCAAGTTCCGGCAAGCCGTTAATGTGACCCCACTCACAGAGGCTGCGGCCGCGCCGTCATGCGCCCGTCATTGTCGCGCGTGGTTTGACCTTTGCGCGCGGCGATGGCTTGGTGGGCGGGGCGGGCCACGCCATCCACAACAGGCGATGCAAACAAGAGCGAAACCGATGGGAAACGCCTACGAAATCTATGCCCTGCGCTATGCGACGATGTCATCGCGCACGCCTCATTTGAACTTCCTGGTGCCCGATCCGCACGACACCGCCGCGCAGGATCTCGATTATTTCGTCTGGCTGATCCGTGGCCACGGCCGCGACATCCTGGTCGACACCGGCTTCAACGCCGAGGAGGCCAAGGCGCGCGGCCGCAAGCTGACGCTCAATCCGGTCGACGCGCTGGCCGCCTTCGGCGTCAGCGCCGATGCGATCCGCGACGTCATCGTCACCCATCTGCACTATGACCACGCCGGCAATCTCGACCGCTTCCCGAACGCCCGATTCCATCTGCAGGAACGCGAGATGAGTTACGCGACCGGCCGCTGCATGTGCAACGGCATGCTGCGCCATCCGTTCTCGGTCGAGCACGTCACGCAGATGGTGCGTCACGTCTATGGCGAGCGCGTCACCTTCCACTCCGGTGACGGCGAGATCGCACCCGGCGTCACCGTGCATCGCGTCGGCGGCCATTCCGACGGCCTGCAGGTGGTGCGGGCCGAGACCGCGCGCGGCCCCGTCGTGCTGGCATCCGACGCCGCGCATTACTATGCGAACCTGCACAGACGCAGCCCGTTCCCGATCGTCTACAATGTCGGCGACATGGCGAGCGGTTGGGAAACCGTCGAGCGGCTCGCCGGCCATCCGGACCGCTTCATCCCCGGCCACGATCCAATGGTGAGCGAGATCTACCCCCGCGCCAGCGACAAGGTCGACGCGTTCGCCCTGCATCTCGCGCCATCGCGGTCGTTTGCGAAGTAACGTCGCGGTGAGGTGAGCGCGCGGCGCGGGCTCCCTCTCCCCCCTTGCGGGAGCCCTCTACTCAAGAGGGCGGAACGAGAAGCAAGACTCGGACAGGTCATGTCGCGAGAATGCAAAATTGCGCCCCACATTACGCTGTCATCGCCCGGCTTGACCGGGCGACCCAGTACGCCGCGGCCCATCCCCTCAATCGCAACGCCCGCAATGACTGGGGCCTAATACGCGTCCTTCGCGTCGGCCTCTTCGCTGGTCTGCACCAGCTCGAGGCTCTTCTCCACCTTGCCGAGCAGGCGGCCGAGATCGCGGCGCTCCTGGGCGGACAGGCAGGTGAGGATCTCCTGCTCCTTGCGCAACAGGCGCGGGATCAACTCCTCATAGAGCATCTCGCCCTTCTTCGTCAGTTGCAAGCGGAATTCGCGGCGGTCGTCCTCGTTCTCGACGCGCTCGACCACTTCGCGCTCCATCAGCGCGGAGACCGCGCGGCTGATGGTCGATTTATGCGTGCGCGTGCAGTGCGCGATATATTGCGCGCTGCAGGCGCCGTTGCGGAAGCCCAGCGTCGCGAGCACGCGCCACTCCGGAATGTCGAGGCCGTAGCGCGCTTCATATTCGCTCGACAGCGCCGAAGAGACCTCGGCGGCGAGCCGGTTCAGACGGAACGGCACGAAGTGAAAGAGATCGAGCCGCTTTTTTCTCGGCCCGACCTCGTCGCGCAGATCGGCCTCGTCGGCAGGGCGCGACCGGGGCGGAGGTTGGCTTGCAGAGGTCCTGGCCAATAATTCCTCCAATTTGAGTTGACGGCGAGCCCGGCTGGGAGTTTAAGATAGTTGCAAGTGAGACTAATTTAGCAAGATCGCGCTCCGGTCGCAAGCTTGTCATACAAGATCAAAGCCTAATGCCGGCGGCTAAAAGGGAACATCCAGGGTCGCGCAATGGCACAAGCCAAATCGCCACAGGCCAAAACCCAGTTCGGCTATCGCCGCCATCCCGATCAGGATCGGACGGGCGCCAATCTGGCGGAGCATCCGGTCGTCGTGGTCGGCGCCGGGCCGGTGGGCCTGTCACTGGCGATCGACCTGGCCCAGCGCGGCCAGCGCGTGGTGCTGCTCGACGATGCCGACCGGATCGGCGAAGGCTCGCGCGCGATCTGCTTCTCGAAGCGCTCGCTGGAATTCTGGGATCGTCTCGGCGTCGGCGACCGCATGGTCGACAAGGGCGTGGTGTGGAGCGTCGGCAGGATTTTCCACGGCGACCAGCAGCTCTATCAGTTCAATTTGCTGCCCGAGGAAGGCCACAAGCGGCCGGCCTTCATCAACCTTCAGCAGTTCTACGCCGAGGCCTATCTGGTCGATCGCGTCGAGCGACTGCCTGAGATCGACCTGCGCTGGCGCAACAAGGTGATCGCGGCGGAGAGCCGCAACGATTCCGTGGCACTGACGATCGCAACGCCTGACGGCGCCTACCAGGTGCATGCGAGCTTCGTCGTCGCCTGCGACGGCGCCCGCTCATCGCTGCGGCAGATGGTCGGTGCGGATTTTGCCGGCCAGGTGTTCGAGGACCAATTCCTGATCGCCGACGTCAAGATGACCGCGGCGTTCCCGACCGAGCGCTGGTTCTGGTTCGATCCGCCGTTCCACGCCGGCCGATCGGCGCTGCTGCACCGGCAGCCGGACGACATCTGGCGGATCGATTTGCAGCTCGATCCGGATGCCGATCCCTCGGTGGAGAAGCAGCCCGAGAATGTGCGGCCGCGGATCGAACGCATGCTCGGGCATGACAAGTTCGAGTTCGAGTGGATCTCGCTCTACAAGTTCCAATGCCGGCGGATGGCCAAGTTTATCCACGGAAGAGTGATATTCGCCGGCGATTCCGCGCATCAGGTGTCGCCATTCGGCGCGCGCGGCGCCAATTCGGGGCTCGAGGATGCCGAGAACCTGGCTTGGAAGCTCGACCGCATCCTGCGCGGGCTCTCTCCGGCGGGCTTGCTGGAAAGCTATCATGTCGAGCGCAGCGCAGCGGCGGACGAGAACATCCGCGAATCGACGCGTTCGACCGACTTCATGGCGCCGGTGACGCCTCAGGAGGCGCGGCTGCGCCAGGCGGTGCTGTCGCTCGCCAAGGATACCGAGTTCGGCAAGCGCATGGTCAATGGCGGCCGGCTGTCGGTGCCTTCGGTCTATGACACGCCGCTGTCGACGGACGATCGCGACATTTGGCGCGGCGGCCCGCGGCCGGGTGCCTCGATGCTGGATGCGCCGGTGGCGGAGCGGGATGGCAGTTCCATTTATCTGACCGAGGCCTTCATCAAGCAGGGAGCGCGCTTCACGCTGCTGGAGTTTGGCAATGGCGCCGCGGCCGACGTGCCCGAGGGCGTGGGGGCGATCCGTATCGGCGGCGAGGATGGTCTGGTCGATGCGCAGGGCCTTGCCGGCAAGCGCTACGACGCCGAACCTGGCACCGCCTATCTGCTGCGGCCCGACGGCTACGTCGCGGCGCGCTTCCGCAAGGCGCAACGGCCGGCGCTGGATGCGGCGCTGTCGCGCGCATCCGGGCTGAATTGAGGTGTTGCCGATGGCGCTATCGACCAGCTCGAATTTCGCAAAGCCCGATGACGCCTTCCGCGCCATCGTCGAGGCGCATCACGGCTTGACTGAGGCGCAAAGCGCCGATCTCGACGCCGCGTTGGTCCTGGTGCTCGCCAATCATATCGGCGACATCGATGTGCTGCACGAGGCGATCGTGCTGGCAAAGCGACGCATGCTCGATGCGAGCCAGCAGCAGCAACAACAACAGCAACAATAACGAACAGGATTGAACTGATGGCCAAAGGTTTTGCTTCGACCACCGATATGGCGGAGAAAAAGATCACCTTCTCTGAGATAGGAACCGATCTCTACGCCTTCACCGCCGAGGGCGATCCCAACACCGCCGTGATCGTCGGCGACGACGGGTGCCTGGTGTTCGACGCGCAGGCGACGCCTGCGATGGCCAACAAGGTGATCGAGCGGGTGCGCAAGGTCACCGACAAGCCGATCAAATATGTCGTGCTGTCGCACTATCACGCAGTGCGCGTGCTCGGCGCCTCCGCCTATCACGCGCAGGGCATCGTCGCCTCGCAGGAAACCTATCGCTTGATCGAGGAGCGCGGCCAGCAGGATTGGGATTCCGAATATGGCCGCTTCCCGCGCCTGTTCCAGGACGCCCAAAGCATTCCCGGCCTGACCTGGCCGACGCTCGCCTTCGAAGGCGAGATGTCGATCTATCTCGGCAAGCGCGAGGTGCGGCTGATGCAGCTCGGTGCCGGCCACACCTCGGGCGATATCGTCGCCTGGGTGCCGGATGCCGAAGTGATGTTCTCCGGCGATCTCATCGAATACCACTCGGCCTGCTATTGCGGCGACGCGCATTTGCGCGAATGGCCGATGACGCTGAACGAGATCCGCGCCTTCAATCCGAAGGCGATCGCGCCGGGCCGCGGCGATGCGCTGACCGGCCTTGCCACCACGCGCGATGCGATCGCGATGACGCGAGATTTCGTTACCTCGCTCTATGGCGCAGCCGAGACGTCGGTCGCCAAGGGCCGCACGCTGAAGGAATCGATGGCCGCGACGCGCGAGGTGATGGATCCGAAATTCTCTGATTTCGCGATCTACGAGCACTGCCTGCCGTTCAACGTCTCGCGCGCCTATGACGAGGCGTCCGGGATTGATGACCCCGTGATCTGGACCGACAAGCGCGACCAGGAGATGTGGGCCGCCCTGCAAGGAGGAGGATAGTCATGAATATCAACACCTCGCCTGATCAACTCGTTCGCAGCACCGGGCAGCTGACGCCGGGCTACATGTCCGGCTTCGGCAACAGCTTTGAGACCGAGGCGTTATCGGGCGCGCTGCCGATGGGCCGCAACTCGCCGCAGCGCTGTGCCTACGGGCTCTATGCCGAACAATTGTCCGGCTCGCCGTTCACCGCGCCGCGCGGCACCAATGAGCGCTCCTGGCTGTACCGCATCCGTCCGTCGGTGCGGCATTCCGGCCGCTTCGCCAAGGCCGATGCCGGGCTGTGGCGCACCGCGCCGTGCCACGAATACGACATGCCGATCGCGCAATTGCGCTGGGACCCGGCGCCGATCCCGAAGGAGGACATGACTTTCCTGCAGGGCGTGCAGACCATGACCACGGCGGGAGATGCCAACACGCAAGCCGGCATGGCCGCGCACATCTATCTCATCACCAAGTCGATGGTGGATCAGCATTTCTACAATGCCGACGGCGAGATGATGTTCGTGCTGCAGCAGGGCAACGTCCGCTTCGTCACCGAGTTCGGCCGGATCGATGCCGAACCCGGCGAGATCGTGGTGATCCCGCGCGGCGTCAAATTCCGCGTCGAGATTCCGGCCGGACCGGCACGCGGCTATCTCTGCGAAAACTATGGCGGCGCCTTCACGCTGCCGGAGCGCGGCCCGATCGGCGCCAATTGCCTGGCCAATTCGCGCGACTTCCTGACGCCGGTGGCGAGTTACGAGGACAAGGACACGCCGACTGAGCTCTACGTCAAATGGGGCGGCTCGCTGTTCAAGACCACGCTGCCGCACTCGCCGATCGACGTGGTGGCCTGGCACGGCAATTACGCGCCGTACAAATACGATCTGCGCACCTTCTCGCCGGTTGGCGCGATTGCCTTCGACCATCCCGATCCGTCGATCTTCACGGTGCTGACCTCGCCGTCGGAGACCGCGGGCACCGCCAACATCGACTTCGTGATCTTCCCGGAGCGCTGGTTGGTCGCCGACAACACCTTCCGCCCGCCGTGGTACCACATGAACATCATGTCGGAGTTCATGGGCCTGATCTACGGCGTCTACGACGCCAAGCCGCAGGGTTTTGTGCCGGGCGGCATCAGTCTGCACAATTGCATGCTGCCGCATGGCCCCGACCGCGAAGCCTTTGAGCACGCCAGCAATAGCGAACTGAAGCCGGTGAAGCTGACCGGCACCATGGCCTTCATGTTCGAGACCCGCTACCCGCAGCGGGTGACCGAGCATGCCGCGACATCATCGACGCTGCAGGATGATTATTCCGACTGCTGGAAGGGTCTGGAGAAGAAGTTCGATCCGAACCGGCCGTAGCACTTACCCTCCCCTGGAGGGGGAGGGTCGCTTCACAGTGAGCGAAGCGAATGTGAAGCGGGGTGGGGTGATCTCTCCACTCGGGCACTGTCTCAACGGAGAGACTTTCACCCCACCCCGCCGCTCATTTCATTCGCGTCGACCCTCCCCCTCCAGGGGAGGGTGAAAAACATCAGCCGTTGCACCTGATTGCAGACCGGGAAATCCTATGCCCCACCCCAACGACCCCAAACTCCGCTCCTTCATCGACGTCGCGCCGACCTCCGACTTCCCGATCCAGAACCTCCCCTACGGCGTGTTCTCGTCCAAGGATGGTCTGCCTCCGCGCGTCGGGGTCGCGATCGGCGACTATGTGCTCGACCTTTGGGAGCTCGAGCAGGACTCGCGGCTCGATGTCGAGCCGCTCGGCGTGTTCTCGCAGCCGTCGCTCAATCCGTTCATGGCGCTTGGGCCGAAGGTATGGTCGTCGACGCGGGCGCGGATCAGCGAGCTGCTGCGCTCCGATCATCCGGAGCTGCGCGACAACAGGGAATTGCGGGCGCGGGCGTTGGTGCCGATGGCGGATGCGACGCTGCATATGCCGTTCGCGGTCGCCGGCTACACGGATTTCTATTCGTCGAAAGAACACGCCACCAATGTCGGCGTCATGTTCCGCGGCAAGGACAATGCGCTGCAGCCGAACTGGCTGCACATGCCGATCGGCTATAACGGCCGTGCTTCGACTGTCGTGGTAAGTGGCACGAAGGTGCGGCGGCCGCGCGGACAGTTGAAGCCGCCAACCGCTGAAGTGCCGAGCTTCGGCCCGTGCAAGCGACTCGATTTCGAGTTGGAGATGGGTGTCGTGGTTGGCCAGCCATCAGCGATGGGCGAGATGCTGACCGAAGCGCAGGCCGAGGCGATGATCTTCGGCTTCGTCATCCTCAACGACTGGAGCGCGCGCGATATCCAGCAATGGGAATATGTGCCGCTCGGGCCGTTCCAGGCCAAGGCGTTCGGAACCTCGATCAGTCCGTGGGTGGTGACGCGCGAGGCGCTGGAGCCGTTCCGGATGCACGGCCCGGCGCAAGAGCCGGAGCCGTTGGCCTATCTGAAGCAGGCGCGGCCGAACAACTATGATCTCGCGCTCGATGTTGCCTTGCGTGGCGGCGCGATGAACGAGGCGAAGACGATCAGCAGCACCAATTTCAAATACATGTACTGGTCGTCCGTGCAGCAGCTCGTGCATCATGCGTCGAGTGGGTGCGCGATGAATGTCGGCGACCTCCTGGGCAGCGGCACGATCTCCGGTCCGGAAAAGCACCAGCGCGGTAGCCTGTTGGAAATCAGCTGGAACGGCATCGAGCCGGTCGATCTCTCAAGCGGCGTCAAGCGCACCTTCCTCGAAGACGGCGATTCCCTCGTGATGCGAGGCTGGTGCCAGGGCGACGGCTACAGGGTCGGGTTTGGCGATGTCGAGGGGACGATTGTCGCGGCGGAGTAAGACACGCCGTCATTCCGGGGCGATGCGCAGCATCGAACTATGGTGCGCACTTGCGCACCTGAGAATCTCGAGATTCCCCGATGAGCAATTGCGCATCTGAGGTCTGGTCCTTCGGACCATCCCGGAATGACAGGTCGGCCTCACCGCTCTTCCGGCCGCACATCCCGCAGCCGCGCCGAATGCGCTGCGCAGTCCTCGAGGCTGTATTTCAGATGCACCCGCTTGTCCGATGGCGGCTGCTTCACCGCGCACACACCGGGCCGCCACTCCTTGGCGGGCCGGATCGGCCGTGGCGCAAAACCGCCGCCGCAGTTCGGGCAGACATTGCCGAGCTTGGTCTCGGCGCAGTCAGCGCAGAACGTGCACTCATACGAGCAGATCCGCGCCTCCACAGCGCTTGGCGGCAGATCCTTGTCGCAATATTCGCAGTTCGGTCGCAGCTGCAATGCCATGGTCGTCGCTCTTGCCGGATGTTGAAGGGATGATCGCAAATCACCTTGCGGACGCGAATGGCGTATTTCCCTCGATTTGCGCCACCCTAACCCTGCAGCACCTTCAGCGGCAGCTTCGAACTTTCCTTCAGCCGGTCGAGCACGATCGACGAGCGCACGTGGGCGACGCTCTGATGCGGCATCAGGACGTTGTTGATGATGTCGGACAGGCTCTTCAGGTCGCGTAGCATCACCTTGAGGAGGTAATCGGCATCGCCGGTCAGCGCGTAGGCCTCCTGGATGTCATCGACGCGGTTGACCAGCTCGCGAAACCGCTTCGCATTGTCGGGCGAATGGGTCGCCAGCGTGATGTGGATGAAGGCGATCAGGCCGAAGCCCAGCGCTTCGCCGGCGAGATCGGCGTGGTAGCCGGCGATGACATTGTCCTCCTCGAGCCGCATCCGGCGGCGCGAGCATTGCGAGGCTGACAGCCCAACGAGGTCGGCCAGCTGCTGGTTGGTCAGCCGGCCGTCGTCCTGCAGCGCGGCCAGCATCTTGAGGTCGAAGGTGTCGACGTCGATCATGCGTTAAATGCCCGTTCTATGCACAAATCGTGCGCCATTGTAGCGAATGTCGAGCCATTTTGCACGCACGTTGCGCAGCAAATGCCGGAAACTCCTCTCCAGCCAAATCAGGGAGAGTCCGTCATGGGTCCGTTTCCGCACGATGCGCCGCCGGCAGAGATCACGACCGACAACCCGATGGGCACCGACGGGTTCGAGTTCGTCGAATATGCCCACCCCAACCCGGCCGAGCTGCACGCCCTGTTCAAGCTGATGGGCTTTGTCCCGGTCGCCCGCCACAAGACAAAGGCGATTACGGTCTACCGCCAAGGCGACATTAATTATCTCGTCAACGAGGCGCCCGGCACCCACGGCTTCGACTTCGTTGCCGCGCATGGCCCGTGCGCGCCGTCGATGGCGTTCCGCGTGGTCGATGCCAAACAAGCGTACGAGCGCGCGATCTCGCTCGGTGCCGAGCGAGCGGATGTTTCGCCTGCGCAAAAGTCGCTCGATGTCCCCGCGATCAAGGGCATCGGTGGCAGCCTGCTGTATTTCGTCGATCGCTACGGCGCCAAGGGCTCGGCCTATGACGCCGAGTACGAATGGCTCGGTGCGGCGAACCCGCGGCCCGCGGGCTCGGGGCTCTATTACGTCGACCACCTCACCCACAACGTCCATCGCGGCCGCATGGATGTCTGGACCGGCTTCTATTCAAAGCTGTTCAACTTCCGTCAGATCCGCTTCTTCGACATCGAGGGCCGCGCGTCCGGCCTGTTCTCGCGCGCGCTGACCAGCCCGGACGGCAAGATCCGGATTCCGATCAACGAGGACGCCGGCGATGCCGGGCAGATCGAGGAATATCTCAACATCTATCGCGGCGAGGGCATCCAGCATATCGCCTGCGGCGCCCGCGACGTCTATGCGACGGTCGAGACGCTACGCGCGGCCGGACTACCTTTCATGCCGTCGCCGCCCATCACCTATTTCGAGAAGATCGATGCGCGGTTGCCCAAGCACGGCGAGGACGTAGCGCGGCTGCAGCGGGACGGCATTTTGATCGACGGCGAGGGTGTGGTCGAGGGCGGCCAGACCAAGGTGCTGCTGCAGATATTTTCGGCGAATGCGATCGGGCCGATCTTCTTCGAGTTCATCCAGCGCAAGGGCGACGACGGATTCGGCGAAGGCAATTTCAAGGCGCTGTTCGAATCGATCGAGGAAGACCAGATCCGCCGCGGCGTGCTGAAGGTCGATGATGCGGCGTAGAGCATGATCCGGAAAAGTGTGTAGCGGTTTTGCTCAAATAAAAAAATAGAGCGGGTGGGGTTACGCCCCCACCGCCAGTTCGGTGTGCACCAGCTTCACCCAATAGGCCGCGCCGAGCGCGAGGATGTCGTCGTTGAAATCATAGCCGGGCGTATGGACGTTGTGGAATGAGCCGTCGGAAGCGACGCCGTTGCCGATGATGATGAAGCCGCCCGGCTTTGCTTCCAGCATGAAGGAGAAATCCTCCGAGCCGGTCACGGCCGGAACATTGCCGTCCACCTGCGCGGCGCCGACCAGCTCGGACGCGGCGGCGACTGAGATGTCGGTCTGCTCGGCATGGGTGATGAGGGGCGGATAGCGGCGATTGTAGATCACCTCGGCGGTGCAGCCGAACGCCGCGGCCTGGGCATGCGCCAGCGCCGTCAGGCGCGTTTCCATGAGGTCCCGGATGCGTGGCTTGTAGGAACGCGCAGTGCCGGTGATCGTGACCTTCGAGGGAATAATGTTGGGTGAGCCGGGATCGCCGCCCATGATCGAGCCGACGCTGACGACGGCGGTCTCGATCGCCGGCACGTTGCGGCTGACGATGGTCTGGACGGCCATGATGAACTGCGCGGTCGGCAGCGTAGCGTCGGTTGCCAGATGCGCGCCGGCGCCGCCATGGCCGCCGGTGCCGAGGAAGCTCACTTCCCAGCTGTCGCTCGCTGCAAGGAATGGCCCGGTGCGGGTGCCGAAATGACCGACCGGCACGCCGGGGAAATTGTGCATGCCGTAGACGGCATCGACCGGGAATTTCTCGAACAGCCCTTCCTCGACCATCTTCTTGCCGCCGCCGAGACCTTCCTCCGCCGGCTGGAAGATGAAGTTCACCGTGCCGCCAAAATCGGGATTCTCAGACAGATAGCGCGCGGCGCCGAGCAGCATGGCGGTATGGCCGTCATGGCCGCAGGCGTGCATCTTGCCCGGCACGGTCGAGCCATAGTCGCGCCCCGGCACCTCCTGGATATGCAGGGCGTCGAGGTCGGCGCGCAGGCCAACGGCGCGCTGACCGGGCAGCCGGCCCTTCAAGGTCCCGACCACGCCGGTCTTGGCGATCCCCTCGGTCACATCGATGCCGAATGCTCGCAGCTTTTCGGCGACCAGGGCGGCGGTCCGGGTTTCCTCGAACCCGACTTCAGGGTTGCGATGGATCTGATGGCGGATGTCGATCATCTCCGCCTCATGCGCCCGAAGCGCGGTTACCAGGGAATGCTCGGTCATTGCGGGGTCTCCTGCTGCGGCCGTTAGCTGGACGCGCCGGCCAGCGCTGCCGCCGGCTTGGCTTCCTGAGGTTCGCTGCTTCGCATCTCCGGCACGCGGATCGCCAGCGTCGCCAGCGCGCTGAGGACGCTCATGATGATCACGTACCACACCCATGACAGCTTATCGCCGGTGGCCGCGATGATCCAGGTGAACACGATTTGTGCGGTGCCACCGAAAATCGTGACGCCCAGCGCGTAAGCGATCGAAAGCCCGCTGGTCCGCACCGCGGATGGGAAGATCATCGGAATGAGGATGATGCCGGCCCCGGACGACATGGCATGGATCGCCATCAACGAGGCAGCCACAATCAGGAGAACCAGCGGCGAGCCGGATGAAATCACGAGATGCAATGCCGGGTAAAGCAGCAGCGTGACGATCAGGCGCGGGATCACGGCGATCACTTTCACACCATATTTGTCCGCGAGCGCGCCGCCGACCAGCGAGAAGATCATTCCGCTGACCGCGATGGCGAGGCTCGCAGCCATCGACCAGCTCTGGTCGTAGTGCAGGGTGTTGATGGCGTAGGTGGCCGTATAGAGGAAGAAGTACTGCGTGATGGTCGCGCCTGATATCAGCAGGATGCAGAGCAGGATCTTCTGCCAATGGTTCGCCAGCACGTCGGACAGCACGCCGCCCATGCTGCCATGGGCTTCCTCGGCGTCCATTGTCTCGTCGAGGTTGCGGCGGATGTAGTAGCCGACTGGCGCGATCAGGATGCCGAGCAGGAACGGCACCCGCCAGCCCCAGCTGTCGGTGGCGCCGGGCGTGATCAGCAGCGCCAGCAACAGCCCGACCAAAGCCGAGATCACGCTTCCCATGTTCTGACTGGCCAGCTGCCAGCTGCCGAAGAAGGCTTTGCGATGCGGCGGCGCGCTTTCCAGCAGATAGGTGGTCGCCGGCCCCATCTCGCCGCCGGCCGAGAAGCCCTGCAGCAGTCGCGCGAACACCAGCAGAATGGGCGCGAGCACGCCGATCTGCTCATAGGTCGGCAACAATCCAATCATGCCGCTGCCAAGCGCCATCAGCCAGATGGTCAGGGTCATTGCGGGCCGCCGGCCGAAACGGTCGGCATAGGCGCCGATCAGAATGCCGCCGAGCGGCCGGACGACGAATCCGACGCCGAAGGTTGCCACCGCAAGCAGCAGACTGGTGCTCGGATTGGCAGCAGGAAAGAACGCCTTGGCGAGCCAGGTGGCAAAGGCCGCGTAGACCGTGAAGTCGTAGAACTCGAGCGCATTGCCCAGGATCGCCGCGCCGACGCGCATGGTCTGCGAAGGAGGCGGCCGATCGTTTGGCATACGGTTTATTGGTATACTATTCACAAGGCGTCCCCGCGTCATTTGATCGGCGACAACAAGCAAGAGACGCGCCGCAATGCAATGGCCTTCGCGCCGGCTTGGGATGACCGGTGTCGCCGGGCGCCTGCTGATCTAGCCGCCAGGCGCTGTGGAGCTCACCGTGTTTCCCACGCGCTCGTTACGTCGCCAATATCAGCCAACTCGGGTTCGCGGATTGCCGATGGCGTGCGCGAGAACCGCGGCGCGGGCGCGGGCTGGGTCACGCCGTGGCGCTCGACGAACACCTTGCGCGCGGCCATGTGCGGATGCTTCGGCGCCTCCGCCATGGTCAGGATCGGCGCGAAGCAGATGTCGCTGCCTTCCATGATCTTGCACCAGTCCTCGCGGGTCTTGTTCTTGAACACCTTGGTGAGCTTCTCCTTCAGCGCCGGCCACGCCTTGCGATCCATCTGCGCGTCGAAATCGGCATCGGTGAGATCAGCGTGCTTGCGCAGCAGCGCGTAGAATTGCGGCTCGATCGAGCCGATCGAGATGAAGTGGCCACACGAGCATTCATAGACGCCGTAGAAATGCGCGCCGCCGTCGAGGAAATTCTGGTCGCGGCCTTCGCTCCAGCGACCCTGCGCGCTCATGTCGAAGAACATCGACATCAGCGACGCCGCGCCGTCGCACATCGCGGTGTCGACCACCTGGCCCTTGCCGGACTTTTGCGCTTCCAGCAGTGCGGCGAGCACGCCAACCACGAGATAGAGCGCGCCGCCACCGAAATCGCCGACCAGATTGAGCGGTGGCACCGGCTTCTCCTTGGTGCCGATCGCAGCCAGTGCGCCGGTGATCGAGATGTAGTTGATGTCGTGGCCGGCGGCGTTCGCCAGTGGTCCGTCCTGGCCCCAGCCGGTCATCCGGCCATAAACCAGTTTTGGATTACGCGCGGAAACGACATCCGGGCCGAGCCCGAGGCGTTCCATGACGCCGGGACGAAAGCCTTCGATCAGTGCGTCGGCATTGGCCAGCAGGTCGAGCACCTCCGCGATCGCGGCCTTGTTCTTCAGGTCGAGCTCGATGACCTTGCGGCCACGCGTCGCCACCGCCTTCAAATTCTTGCCGGCGCCGACGCGGTCGAGAGTCACGACTTCCGCGCCCATGTCGGCGAGCAGCATGCAGGCGAACGGGCCGGGTCCGATGCCGGCGAATTCCACGATGCGGAAGCCGACGAGCGGGCCGGAGGCGCGGACGGCGGTTTGCGAGGCTGGTTTATCGAGCACGTTGTTGGTCCATTCCTGGTGGGAGTAGAGCTGCTGACGTCTTGCGGCTGGGGCGATCCATGCGTTCTCCCGGACCGTCCGCCTGACGGTATTTTTAATTAGCTGATTAGCTAAATTGTCTCGCCGAAAGCGCGTTGTGGCAAGCGGCTTTTTGTCCAAATGCGTCCGCAAAAATGAACGGCGCGCATCGCTGCGCGCCGTTCTGAACTTGTGTTTAGGCGCTGTCAGCCGGCGGCGGTTACCGCCCGCTGTCCCATCACCTTGACCAGGTTCGCGCGGTAGTCCGACGAGCCGTGGATGTCGGCGAGCAGGCCGCTCGCCGAGATCGTGACACCGTCGAGTGCCGAGGCCGACCAGTTCGCCTTCAACGCCTGCTCGATTGCAGGCACCCGTATGACGCCGCTCTGCGATGCACCGGTTGCGGCGACGCGAATGTCGCCCGCCTTGGTTTTGACGACGAACACGCCGGTCAGCGCGAAGCGCGAGGCCGGATGCCGCATCTTGGCATAGCTGGCCTTGACCGGAATCGGGAACGTAACCGCGGTGATGATCTCGCCATCCTCAAGCGCCGTCGTGAACAGGCCCTTGAAGAAGTCTTCCGCGGCGAGCGAGCGCTTGTTGGTCTTGATGGTTGCGCCGAGCGCCAGCACCGCCGCCGGATAGTCCGCCGCCGGATCGTTGTTGGCGAGCGAGCCGCCGATCGTGCCGCGATAACGCACGGCGGGATCGCCGATCATCGATGCCAGGTGAGCGAGCGCGGGGATCGCCTTCTGCACGGCGTCGCTTTGCGCGACGTCGTAATGCGTGGTCGCGCCCTTGATCGTCACGGTATCGCCGGACACGTCAATGCCGACCAAGTCCTTGATCTTGGCCACGTCGATCACGTCGGAAGGCGCGGCCAGGCGCTGCTTCATCACAGGAAGCAGCGTCTGTCCGCCGGCCAGGAACTTGGCTTCCTTGCCCTTGCCGAACTGGGCCACGGCATCGTCGACCGAGGATGCGCGGTGATAGTTTGTCTCGTACATCGTATCCTCCTCAACCGTGAATGGCATGCCAGACGCGATCGGGCGTCGCGGGCATTTCCAGCTTGTTGTTGCCGATGGCGTCCGTGATCGCGTTGATCACGGCAGCAGAAGCGCCGATCGCACCAGCTTCGCCGCAACCCTTGACGCCGAGCGGGTTGCCCGGGCACAGCGTCGTGGTGTGGGAGAGCTTGAACGACGGCAGGTCGTCGGCCCGCGGCATGGTGTAATCCATGAACGACGCGGTCACGAGCTGAGCGTTTTCGTCATAGACCGCGCCCTCCAGCAGCGCCTGGCCGATACCTTGCGCCAAGCCGCCATGGACCTGACCTTCGACGATCATCGGGTTGATCAGCCGGCCAAAGTCGTCGGCCGCCACGAAGTTGACGAAGGTGGTCTTGCCGGTGCCGGGATCGACCTCAAGCTCGCAGATATAGGCGCCGGCCGGGAAGGTGAAGTTGGTCGGGTCGTAGAACGCGGTCTCCTTCAGGCCGGGCTCCATGCCGTCGGGCAGATTGTGCGCGGTGTAGGCCGCGAGCGCGACCATCGGCAGCGCGATCGACTTGTCGGTGCCGGTGACCTTGAACTCGCCATTCTCGATCACGATGTCGCTCTCGGAGGCTTCGAGCGCATGCGCCGCGATCTTCTTGGCCTTGGCTTCGACCTTCTCCATCGCCTTCACAATCGCCGTACCGCCGACCGCGAGCGAGCGCGAGCCATAGGTGCCCATGCCGAACTGCACCTTGTCGGTGTCACCATGGACGATCGAGACCTGGCTGATCGGCACGCCGAGACGTTCGGCGATGATCTGGCAGAACGTCGTCTCGTGGCCCTGGCCGTGGCTGTGCGAGCCGGTGAGTACCTCGATGGTGCCGACCGGATTGACGCGGATCTCCGCTGACTCCCACAAACCGACGCCGGCCCCTAAGCTGCCGACCGCCTTCGACGGCGCGATGCCGCAGGCCTCGATGTAGCAGGAGAGACCGATGCCGCGCAGCTTGCCGTCGGCCTTCGCCTTGGCCTTGCGAGCGGGGAAGCCGGCATAGTCGATCGCCTTCATCGCTGAATCGATCGAGGCGTTAAAGTCGCCGACGTCATACGCCATGATCACGGGCGTCTGATACGGGAACTGGGTGATGAAGTTTTTCCTGCGCAGCTCGGCCGGATCGACCTTCAACTGCCGCGCCGCGGTCTCCATCATGCGTTCGATCAGATAGCTCGCCTCGGGACGGCCGGCGCCGCGATAGGCATCGACCGGCGTGGTGTTGGTGTAGACGCCCATCACCTCGGCGTAGATCGCCGGGATGATGTACTGGCCCGACAGCAGCGTCGCGTAGAGATAGGTCGGCACCGCCGAAGAAAATAGCGACATATAGGCGCCGAAATTGGCGTGGGTCTTCACCCGCAGGCCAAGGATCTTGTTGTCCTTGTCGAATGCCATCTCCGCCTTCGAGACGTGGTCGCGGCCATGCGCGTCGGTGAGGAATGCCTCGGAGCGGTCGCCGGTCCATTTCACCGGGCGATCGACCTTCTTCGACGCCCACAGCGCCACCATCTCTTCCGGGTAGACGTAGATCTTGGAGCCGAAGCCGCCGCCGACGTCGGGCGCGATCACCCGAAGCTTGTTCTCCGGCGCGATGTTGTAGAACGCCGACAGCACCAGGCGGGCGACGTGCGGGTTCTGCGACGTGGTGTAGAGCGTGTAGTGCTCTTCGGCCGCCTCGTAATGTGCGATCGCCGCGCGCGGCTCCATCGCATTCGGCACCAGGCGGTTATTGGTGAGCTCGAGCGTCACCACATTGGCGGCTTTGCTGAACGCATCCTTGACCGAGGCTTCGTCGCCGATATGCCAGTCATACACGACGTTGCCGGGGGCTTCGGGATGCAGCTGCGCGGCGCCGGGCTTGATCGCGGCCTTGATGTCCGGCACCGCGGGGAGTTCTTCGTAAGTGACGACGACGGCCTCGGCCGCGTCCTTGGCCAAATTCTTGGTCTCGGCAATCACGACTGCGACCGCCTGTCCGACGAAGCGCACGGTCTCCGGCGCCATCGCCGGCCATGCGCCCATTTTCATCGGCGAACCATCCTTCGAGCTGATGGCCCAGCCGCAGATCAGATTTCCGACCTTGTCATCGACGATCTGCTGCCCGGTCAGCACCGCGATCACGCCGGGCATCTTCATCGCCTCTGACGAATCGATGCCCTTGACCTTGGCATGCGCATGCGGACTGCGGATGAAATGAGCATAGGTCATGCCCACCATTTTGACGTCGTCAACGTAACGACCTTTACCCGTAATGAAGCGGCGGTCTTCCTTGCGCACGACGCTTGCGCCAATGCCTTCAACGCCCATGTCTATTCCTCCCAACGGAGATTTCGATGTGCCGCCGTTTCCATCGAAACCGGCGGTGATGAATCTGATGATGTCTCGCTTGTACGCGTCCGCTATTCGGCGGCTTGCGCAACCTTCATGCGACCGGCCGCATCCAGCACCGACTTGACGATGTTGTGGTAGCCGGTGCAGCGGCAGATGTTGCCTTCGAGTTCGTGGCGGACGGTTTCCTCGTCGAGGTTGCCACCATGGCGATGCACGATGTCGACCGCGGACATGATCATGCCGGGGGTGCAATAGCCGCACTGCAGGCCGTGATTGTCGCGGAACGCCGCCTGCATCGGGTGCAGTTCGTCGCCCTTGGCGAGGCCTTCGATCGTGGTGACGTTGGAGCCTGCGGCCTGGCCGGCCAGCATGGTGCAGGATTTGACCGCCCGTCCATCGACATGGACGACGCAAGCGCCGCACTGGCTGGTATCACAGCCGACATGGGTGCCGGTCAGGTTCAGGTTTTCGCGCAAGAGATGCACGAGGAGGGTCCGGTCCTCAACGTCGACCGAGACCGCCCTGCCGTTTACCGTCAGTTTGACTGTAGACACGCGTTCCTCCCAAAGGTCTCATTATCGGCCCAGTAGAGCACGCTTCATTTGGGACGTAACCGCGATCAAAGTCGTAGTTGCGGCCTTGTCATGAAGGCGCCGGGCCTATGTTCCGATCCTAGCAGGCAGTTGCCGGATCGGCAATTTGCAAGCGCAAACGGATCGCCCAAATCAGACATGATGGGAGTGCGTTCGCGACATCAGCGATCGTCAAATCGGCGACCGCGATGCAACGCAATCCGTCGCCGCGGCCGCTACTACCTTCCGCCTATAACGAGCGACAGACGTTGCTGTCATCTTCGCCGCCGCTGCAGCGACGAAAGATCGCGCGTTCATAAAATTGGGTAGCGAACCACGCCCGCGATGCATCCATCGCGGCAACGAAACCTTATTGGAGGAAGCAGATGAAGCTAAGAAGCGGGACTTTCTTTGCCGGCGTGTCGCTGGCTACCATATTGATGGCGGGCGTTGGCGCGTCGAACGCCAATGACTCGGTCGTCAAGGCCGCATCGGATCCCAATGGATGGGCGATCGCGGGCCACGACTATGGCAATACGCGCTTCAGCCCCCTGAAGCAAATCAATTCCGAAAATGCCGGCAAGCTGCAGCTGGTCTATTCGAAGTCGCTGGCCTCGTTGCGATCCAACGAGTCCTCGCCGCTCGTGATCGGCAAGACGCTCTACGTCTCGACCTCGTGGGGTCCGAAATACGTCTACGCGATCGATGCCGCCACCGGCGCGCCGAAATGGACCTATCAGCCCGACATCCCCGATGACGTGCTTCAATATGCCTGCTGCGACGTCAACAGCCGCGGCGTGTCCTATGCCGACGGCAAGATCTTCGTCGGCCGGCTCGACGGCAAGCTGACGGCGCTCGATGCCGAGACCGGCAAGGAACTCTGGACCTCGACGGTGGTCGACTACAAGCAGGGCTCGGTCATCACCTCGCCGCCGCTCATCGTCCGCGACAAGGTCATCACCGGCTTCGGTGGCGGCGAGTACGGCGTCCGCGGCTCGCTGCAGGCGTTCGATCTCAGCAACGGCAAGCTGCTCTGGCAGAGCTTCACGGTACCGGCGCCCGGCGACCCCGGCAGCGAGACCTGGAAGGGCGACACCGGCCTGCATGGCGGCGGCGCCGCCTGGCTGGTCGGCTCTTATGACGCGAAGTCCGACACGGTCTATTGGGGCACCAGCAATCCGGGCCCCTGGAACACTGGCGTGCGCTCCACCGGCGACGGCAATTTCGGCAAGCTGACCAACCTCTACACCGCTTCGACGCTCGCGATCGATCCCAACACCGGCAAGATCAAGTGGCACATCCAGGGTACGCCGGCCGATGCCTGGGACTATGACGGTGTCAACGAATTGCTGCTCGCCGATCTCAAGATCAAGGGCACGGAAACGCCGGTGCTGATGAAGGCGGACCGCAACGGCTTCTTCTTCGTCGCCAACCGCGAAACCGGCAACGTGATCTCGGCCGAGAAGTATGTCTTCGCGAACTGGGCCAAGAAGTGGGACATCGACACGATGCGGGCCGAAGAGGATGCCGACAAGCGTCCGGGTCCGGGCCATCCCGCCAAGGATATCTGCCCGAACCTGATCGGCGGCAAGAACTGGCAGCCGATGTCGTTCAATCCGCAGACCGGTCTCGTCTACATCCCGACCAACAATGTCTGCATGGACTGGGCGGTCAGTGACGTGAACTACAAGCGCGGCGTGTTCTATCTCGGCGCCGAGTTCCCGACCAAGGAAGGGCCGGGCGGATTCCTCGGCGAACTGGTGGCCTGGGATCCCATTGCCAACAAGAAGGTGTGGAGCATCAAGGAAGACCTGCCCTTTAACGGCGGCACGCTGACAACGGGCGGCAACCTGGTGTTTTCAGGCAATTTGCACGGTGACTTCCGTGCCATCGATGCCAAGGACGGCAAGGTGCTGTGGAGCAAGAACCTCGGCAGCGGCATCGGTGCGGGTCCGGTGACCTACTCGGTCGACGGCAAGCAGTATGTCGCGATCGTAGTGGGACGCACGGCGGCGCTGCCGGCGTTCCTCGGTGACATCGGCAAGAAGATGGTCGCCGCGGCGCCCGAGGGCGGCTCGCTGTTCGTGTTCGCCCTGCAATAATGACCGAGACGATGGAGACAGCAATGTCCGTGCTTTGCATGACCCGGAATAAACTGTGCGGCTGTTCGCGTCACGCGCGGCTGGGAAGGGCAATCCGGATTGCGCTGCTCTCCACGTTCCTGATGGCGCCGGCCCTGTCGGCCGGCGCCGAAGAGGCCAAACCGCTGCGGCTCTGCGCCGATCCGACCAATCTGCCGTTCTCGAGCGACGATCCTGCCAAACCCGGCCTTTATCTGGAGATCGGCCAGGCGGTAGCGCAGAGGCTCGGTCGCACCGTGAGCTATAACTGGTACAAATCCTATTTCGGCAAGCGGACCGTCCGGGAAACGCTGCTCAGCCGGCAATGCGATGCCATGGTCGGGCTGCCCCTGGTCGACGATTTCATGGGCCCTGCCGTGATCTTCTCCAAGCCGATCGCCCATGAGGGTTACGCGCTGGTCGGCGCCAAGGACCGCAAGCTCGCCGGCCTCGACGATCTCAAGGGATTGCGGGTCGCGGTGCAGTATCAGTCGACGCCGCAAAATCTGCTCGCGATGCGTGACGAGATCCAGAAGGTCACCGTGCTCAGCCCGGACGAGGGCATGGCGGCGCTGGAGCAGGGCAAGGTTGACGCCGCCTTCATCTGGGCGCCGGTGGCGGGCTGGCTCAACAGGAGCGTCTATGCCGACAAATATCAGGTGGTGTCGACCGAAGGCGACGGCCTGCTCTGGGAGACCGCGATCGGCTTTGCCAAGGGATCAAGCGCGCTGCGCGATGAGGTCGACTCCGTGCTGCCGTCACTGCAGCCGGAGATCGCCGCGCTGTTTGCCAAATATGGCGTGCCGAACGGTGCACCGGTGAAGTTCGGACAGGTTGATCGCGCCAAGCCGTTCGCCGAGGCGCGCGGGCCAGTCACAGTGGGGCAGGCTGTCGCGACCGACAAGCCGGTTCAGACCGCGGCCGTGACCGGAGACATCAAGGTCGGGCAGGAAACCTTCAACGGCACCTGCGCGCATTGCCATGGTCCGGATGCGGTGCAGGCGGAGCGGAAGATCGACCTCAGGCTCCTGAAAAAGCGCTATGCCGACGACATGGAATCGACCTTCTGGAAAACTGTCCATGACGGACGGCCATCCAAGGGCATGCCGGCGTGGAAGGACGTTTTCAGCGACGATGAACTCAAAAACGTATATGACTATCTGCAGACTGTGCAGGACACCGCAAATTAGAGGCGGGGCGAGTGCAACATCCATGCGAGAGTCCTCATGATGGGGTTCCTGATCATCGACGATCACCCCTTGTTCGGCGAGGCGCTCGGCAACGCCATCCGAATCTCGCATCCCGATGCCCGCATCCACGAGGCGACCTCGATCAAGGGAGCACTCGGCATCCTCGCCAGCGAGCCGAACATCGACCTGGCGCTGCTCGATCTGCTGCTGCCCGATGTCGTCGGCTTCTCGGGGTTCCAGAAGATCAGGGATCGCTATCCAAGGCTGCCGATCGCGATCGTCTCGAGTGAAGAGGATAAGCACACGATCCGTGAGGCGCTGGAAATGGGCGCGGTCGGCTATCTGCCGAAATCGACCTCGATCGGCGAGCTCTCGCAGGCGATTGCGCGCGTGCTGAGCGGCTCGGTCTCGGCGCCGCGGGATTTCGTCGCCGCCGGCGCATTGGAGCAATCCGAGACTGTGCGGACGCTGCGCGAGCGGATCCAGAAACTCACGCCGCAACAGATGCGTGTCCTTCATTTGATCACGCGTGGGCTGCAGAACCGCGAGATCGCGACGGAACTGAAACTCGCCGAGTCCACCGTCAAGGCGCATGTCACGGAGATCCTGCGCAAGCTGAAGCTGTTCAGCCGCAACAAGGCGATCATTGAGCTCGGCAAGATTCCGCTTTCGGTGCCGGACGCCTATCCCGGCGTGAAGTCGGAGAAGACGTCCTAGTTTGTTGCATTGCAAGGCGGCTGCATCGAATGCCCACCTATAGGCTGCACCTCGGCTTTGAGATAACGTCGTAACCACGATGGCTGCCTCAAATGATTTGGGAGAGGACCGCGCAGCGGTGACCACGACAGGGCCCTTGGCGGACGAGCCGCCGGTGAGCAAGGCGAGCGCACCTCGGCTGCTGATCGTCGAGGATCACCCGTTATTCCGCGCAGCCCTGATTGGCGTGATCGGCGCCGAGTTTCCCGATGCCGAGGTGTTGCAGGCGACGTCAATCGACGATGCGCTGGAGGCCATTGCCGCACGCGACGGCCTCGATCTGATCCTGCTCGATCTGTCGATGCCGGGAACGACGGGGTTGTTGGGTGCATATCGGGTTCGCGCCGCCGCACCGCGCAGCGCTCTCGTGATTGTATCTGCGCATGACGATTCCCGGATCATCGGCGGCGCGATCTCGCTCGGGATTTCCGGCTATATCCCGAAATCCACGCCGAAAGCCGAGCTGGCGCGGCTGTTGCGCGGGATCCTCGAAGGCGACGTTTGCCTGCCCACGCGTTTTCGCGACACTGCCGCCGCCCGGAAAGGCCAGGCCGAGATCCGGGAACTGATCCAACGTCTCGGCCAACTTACCTCGCAGCAATTGCGGGTGCTCGACATGATCTGTCACGGCCTGCAGAACAAGCATATCGCCTATCAGCTCAATATCTCGGTCACGACCGTGAAGGTGCACGTCTCGGAAATCCTGCGCAAGCTCGACGTGCGAAGCCGGACCGAAGCCATCATCACGCTGTCGAAGCTGGATTTCGGCAAGCACGACCACGCTCCGCCATCGCGCGGCGGCCATTCATAGCCGTGCGGCCGGCTGCTCCGCGGCCAGCAGGAACGACAGCAGCGAGCGCATCTCGGCGGGCTTGATCGGCTTCTTCAGCAACTCGTGGCCGAACGCCGAAACGTCGGAGGCGGCCTTGGCCGAGTAGTCGGCGGTGACGATGATCGCCGGAACATCGGTCTTGATCTCGTTGCAGATCAGGTCGACGGCCTCGATCCCGGTCTCGCCATTGTCGAGGTGAAGGTCGGCGATGATGGCGTCGGGAATGCCGTCCAGCGCGCGGATGCGTTCGAGCGCTTCAGCCTTCGAGATCGTCACGGCGACGTCGCAGCCCCATTTTTCCAGCAGGCTGGCAAGGCCCTCGGCGCTCGAGAGGTCATTCTCGATCAGGAGGATCTTGGCACCCTCCATCCCGCCATAGCGATAGTCGACGCTGGCCTGCTCGCGAACCTGCATCGCGACGGGCTCGGCACTGCGGGGAACGGTGACCGAGAAGACCGAGCCCTTGCCCGGACGCGAGGTCAGCCGGATGTCGTGGCCGAGAACGCCGGCAAACCTGCGTACGATCGAAAGGCCAAGCCCGATACCGACCTTGTCGCCGGCGCTGCTCTCGCCGCGCTGGAACTCAACGAAGATCGCCTCGCGCTGGGTTTCCGGAATTCCAGGACCGGTGTCGTGCACCTCGATGCAGATATTGTCGCCGCAGATGCGGCATCCCATCAGCACGCTGCCGCGCTGCGTGTAGCGCAGCGCGTTGGCGAGCAGGTTCTGCAGGATCCGGCGCAGCATCAGCGTATCAGACCGGACCACGCCGGACGACGGCATGATGCGAAGCGTGAGATTGCGCTTCGCCGCGGTCGGGCTGAATTCCTGCTCCATCGGCTCGAACAGCGAAGCGATTGCGACCGGGCCGAAATCGGGCCTGAGCACGCCCGCATCGAGCTTGGAGATATCGAGCAATGTCCGCAGCATGTCCTCGAGGGTTGCCAGCGAGCGGTCGATCTGCTCGGTCAGGGCGATAGCCTTGGGCTCGGCCGCCATCTCCGCCAACGCCGACAGCGTCAGCCGAGCCGCGTTCAGCGGCTGCAGCAGATCGTGCGTCACCGAGACCAGCACCGACGATTTCAGCGAGCTTGCCGCCTCGGCCTGCTGCTTGGCCTGCAGCAGGCGCCCGTTGGTCTTTTCCAGCGATTGCAGCACCTGTTTGAGTTGCTGGGTACGGTCGCGAACCTGCTGGTCGAGCGCGATCGCCGTCTCGAACAGCGAGAATGCGTTGAGCTGCTGGTCGGTCGAACGCTCGACGCGCGACATCAGCGCCGCGTTGATCTTGCGCAGCTTCTCGGCCTCGCGCTCGAGCGCCGCGATACGGCTGGTTCGTGTATCCGTCATTGTGGAACGACGGCCCGTTTGCCGATGGCGACGCCGGTCAGCGTCTGATTGACGTGCATCGAACGATACTGCTCGCCATAGGTCTGAAAGCCAATCACATTGTTGCGGCGATAGAGTTCCGACATTTCCCGCGACAATTGGTGCTGTTCGACGTCAAGCCGGCGCAGCACGCATTCGAAGCCGATGAAGATCGAGACCTCGCCGAGGTCGTCGGTGATCTCCTTGAGCAAGTCGCTGGTGGCATCGACCGGATCGCGCTCCCGCGCCACCGTTAGCACCATGCCTTCGTCGACCGCGCAGAAGAAGCGGAGCGAGCCGTCTGGATCCATGCGCTGGATCGAGCGCGCATAATAGGCACCGCCGACCCGCACCAGCACGGGATGCGCGGCAAACGAAAACGCGTCGAGCTTGCTGTCGCTGATGCCGACGGCGCGTGAATATTCCAGCGCCGCGGGCTCGGCGTTGATCTCCTTGACGATCCGATGCTCGATATCGGCCTCGGTCACCACCATCTTGGTCGAGGTCGGCTCGAAATGATCGCATTTGAACAGGCGAAACGGCAGCCGGGTCTTGATCAGGATCAGGACGGCGGCGTCGGTGAGCGCCTTGCCGCCATGGAAGACCCACGATTTCTCGAAGCGCATGCCGTCGCCGGCCGAGCCGCCGACGATCGGGATATCCTCCAGCGACGCGTAGATCGCCGACATGATGGTTTCTTCACGCTGGCACATCCCGTCGATGAGCAGCAAACCGAAGGACTCCTGGCCAGGTTCGCAATGCTCGGTCCGTTGCGCGAATTCCTGCTGCAGTTCGGTGCAGATCGAGCGGCCGCGGTCGACCCGGAATGTCGCGAGGTCGAGCAGCGGGCGGGCCGCGATCACGAAGTCGGCCGCATTGAACCCCATCGCGACCACGCTGTCCTCGTCCCAACCGCCCGGCGAGAGTTCGCCGGCCGTCGTGCAGCCGAAGATCGGGATATCGGGCATGCGGCGGGACAGTTCGGCGATAAAAATTTCGGGATCGTAAAACGGCGAGACGAACACCACGGCCATGGCGAGCCTGGCGTGTGCCAATTGGCGCGCAATTTCGTCCGCGGCCTCTCGCGGTCCGTCGGTCTTTGCCTTCGCCACGACGATGCTGTCGCCGGCGCTGCTGTGCTGCTCCGCCAAAGTCGTTCTCCCCGATCTATTGTTCTTCTCGAGGCATCTTTTGGCCTCTTGATAACAGTGTCGTGCAGGGAGACATCATTGGCCGGCCAATTTGCCGGCAGGTGTGTTCGACGCGAGCGCCGATAGCGCCATCCGACGCAATGACATGGGACGCCTCCCGATGTGTTGTCCGGCCGCGGGCAGCGGCCGGGACTTCTTGTAACAGGTCTAGGTTATCGGGGCCGGCTTTCCCGTCAATCGCGAATGCGGGTAAATCAGGCCGCGCGCTCGGCCGCATCGAGTTCCGCGACCTCGTCGTCACTGAACACCCGGCTGCGGGTCAGGAATCGGACGCCTTCCGGGGCTTCCAGCGAGAAACCGGCTCCCCGGCCCGGCACGACGTCGATCAGGAGCTGGGTATGGCGCCAGTATTCGAACTGGGCGGCGCCGATATAGAAGTCGCAGCCGGCGATCTGGCCTAGGTGAACGTCCTGGGCGCCGGTCCGGAATTCGTTGGCCGGGTAGCACATCGGCGCGCTGCCGTCGCAGCAGCCGCCGGATTGATGGAACATCAGCGGACCGTGCAGCGACTTCAGCTGCGCGATCATCTCTTCGGCTTTCGGAGTGACTTCGACCCGGGCAACCATGGTTCTGCTCCCGTTCCTGTTGATCACGTGGCGAAGCCGTTGCGGGAGGCTGAATCCCGCAACGGCCGATGGCGTGGGCGAGCCCGAATAGTCTTCGCCCCTAGAAGAATCCGAGGGCGTTCGGCGAATAGCTGACCAGCATGTTCTTGGTCTGCTGATAGTGCGACAGCATCTTCAGATGGTTCTCGCGACCGATGCCGGACTGCTTGTAACCACCGAATGCCGCATGCGCGGGATAGAGGTGGTAGCAATTGGTCCAGACCCGGCCGGCCTGGATGGCGCGGCCAAAGCGATAGGCACGGGTGCCGTTGCGGGTCCATAGGCCGGCGCCGAGCCCGTAGAGCGAGTCGTTGGCGAGCGCCAGCGCTTCCTGTTCACCGTTGAACTTGGTCACCGACACCACCGGGCCGAAGATCTCCTCCTGGAAGATCCGCATATTGTTGTGACCTTCGAACACCGTCGGTTCGATGTAGTAGCCCTCGGCGAGCTCGCCCCCGAGATTGGCCCGCTTGCCCCCGGCGAGGACCTTGGCGCCTTCCTTCCGGCCGATGTCGAAATAGGACAGGATCTTCTCGACCTGGTCGTTGGAAGCCTGGGCACCGAGCATGGTCGAGGGATCGAGCGGGTGGCCCTGCTTGATCTTCTCGACGCGCTTCAGCGCACGCTCCATGAAGCGGTCATAGATCTTGGCGTCGACCAGCGCGCGGCTCGGGCAGGTGCAGACCTCGCCCTGGTTGAGCGCGAACATCGCGAAACCTTCCATGCACTTGTCGAAGTAGGCGTCGTCCTCGTCCATCACGTCGGCGAAGAAGATGTTGGGCGACTTGCCGCCGAGCTCGAGCGTCACCGGGATGATGTTCTCGGAGGCGTACTGCATGATCAGCCGACCCGTCGTGGTCTCGCCGGTGAACGCGATCTTGGCGATGCGCTTGCTTGACGCGAGCGGCTTGCCGGCCTCGACGCCGAAGCCGTTGACGACGTTGACAGTGCCGGGTGGGAGGACGTCCGCCAGCAACTCCATCAGCACCAGGATGCTGACCGGGGTCTGCTCGGCGGGCTTGATGACGACGCAATTGCCGGCGGCGAGCGCAGGCGCAAGCTTCCAGACCGCCATCAGCAGCGGGAAGTTCCAGGGAATGATCTGGCCAACCACGCCGAGCGGCTCGTGGAAGTGGTAGGCGACGGTGTCATGGTCGATTTCCGACAGCGAGCCTTCCTGCGCGCGGATGACGCCGGCGAAATAGCGGAAATGATCGACCGCGAGCGGCATGTCGGCGTGGGTCGTCTCACGGATCGCTTGCCATTGTCGAGGGTCTCGACCATCGCCAGCAGGTCGAGATTGGTCTCGATGACGTCGGCGACCTTGTTGAGGATCTTCGACCGTTCGGCGACCGAAGTCTTGCCCCAGGCGTCCTTGGCCTTGTGCGCGGCGTCGAGCGCGAGCTCGATGTCTTCCGCCGTCGATCGTGCCACGTGGCACAGCCGCTTGCCCGTCACTGGGCTCGGATTCTCGAAATACTGACCCTTGACCGGGGCAACCCACTTGCCGCCGATGAAGTTGTCGAACTTGTCGCGGATCAACTTGGTGCCTGTCACTTTCGCAAGTGCTTCCTCATACATCGCTTCCTCCGTTATGCCGGTGCCTGAATCTGTACGTTCGGGCGTTGGTCCGGGCGGTGCCGGACACTGCGATATATACTCTCGAATACAACGGGGACCAAGGTAGTAGGCGGATCGTCGGTCGGCGTCGGCGTGGTCTGAGCCGTTTTTCCGAAGGGCACGGAATTGAGGTCGGCCCTGGCCCGGTTCCCCGGTGTCCGCCGTCGGGACGTCTTCTGTTGACGCGCGGAGATGCCACCGGCGACTGATATCCCCGTTGTTCCGTGTATTTACGTAGCTTTATCGATTCTACCTTAGTGTCCCGTTCCGGGTCCGGGGCGGCGTCGCTGCCGGATACCGCGTGGTTTTCAGAATGAAGACGAGGGGTTGCATGCCGGAGCTTAAGCGATCGCGTTCGATCAAACTCCCAACCCTTCGGTTCCGCGCCAAGATCATGCTGGGCTTTGCCGTGACGCTCGCCATTTCGGCGGCGAGCATGGGCTTCGCTTACTGGGGTTTCGAGCGGGTCTCCGGCGGGGTCGAGTCCTATCGCCAGAGTGTCGCTGAGGCTGACCTTGCCCGCAACATCGACCGCGAGCTGATCTCTTACGGTGCGCTGGCGCGCTATTATGTGATGACCGGCAAGGAGGACGATGCCAAGGCAGCGCTCGCGGCCGAGGCCAGCCTCAAGGACGCCATCCTGGCCTCGACGAAGGGCACCACCAGCCCGGCGCGGCTCGAGCAGGTCACCAAGCTGGAGCGCGAGTTCCGCACCTTCACCAAGATCTTCGCCGACATCGTCAGGGCCAAGGACGAGAGCGCGCTGGTCGCGCAAAACAAGCTGACCCGCAGTGCGACCGCGATGCGCTACAAGCTCGACGATCTCCCGAGCAATGCCGATGATTCGGAGCTGCAAACGATCCAGTTCGGCGCCAAGAAGGTCACCGACCAGATCCAGTCGATCACCTCGGCCGTCAGCACTTTCATTGTCAACGGCGACAAGACCGTCGCCGCCAGTGCGCTCGCCCGGCTGAAATTTGCGGATAATCTGGTGAAGGCGATCACCTCGAAGGACGAGCGCGTCACCCAGGGGGTGAAGGATATCACGGCGCTGCTGGAGGAGTACCGGGAAGCGCTCGCCAAGCTGATCGAGAATTCGAAGTCGATCGACCGCCTGACCGTCGAGATGACGGCGTCCGTTGCTGCCATCAGCGAGGGCTCGGCTGCGATGAAGGCCGGCCTGCTCGCCGACCAGAAGCGGCTCGAGAACGAATCGCATGCCACGATCGGCGAGACCGAGCGGCTGATCCTGATGCTGGCCATCGGCGGTCTCGTGCTGGGACTTGTCTGGGCGTTCCTGCTCGGCAAGGGCATCTCCCGGCCGATCGCGGCGATGTGCGCCGCGATGCGCGAGCTCGCGGCGGGCAATTTCGACGTCGTGCTGCCCGGTCTCGGCCGTCGCGACGAACTCGGCGAGATGGCGGCTGCAGTGGAGGAGTTCAAGGTCCAGGCGGTCGCCAAGGCCGAGCGCGATGCCGCGACCCAGGAGGCACAGAACAAGGCCAGCGCCACGGCGCGGCGCGGTGAGTTGATCCGTTTCGCCGACGAGTTCGAATCTGCCGTCGGCGCGATCGTCTCCAACGTCTCGGCCTCCGCCGTGCAGCTCGAATCGGCGGCGGGCACGCTGACCCGGACCGCCGAGACCACGCAGAATCTCTCCAGCCAGGTCGCTGGCGCTTCCGAGGAAGCCTCCAGCAACATGCAGTCGGTCGCCTCCGCCACCGAAGAGCTGTCCGCTTCCGTCGCCGAGATCGGCCGCCGCGCCAAGGAATCGAGTCAGATCGCCGATTCTGCCGTGCGCCAGGCCGAGCAGACCGATGCGCGGATCGGCAAGCTGTCGCGCGCCGCGCAGGAGATCGGCGACGTGGTCAAGCTGATCACGGCTATTGCCGAGCAGACCAATCTCCTGGCGCTGAACGCCACCATCGAGGCGGCGCGCGCCGGCGACGCCGGTCGCGGCTTCGCAGTGGTCGCCGCCGAGGTGAAGTCGCTGGCGAGCCAGACCGCGAAGGCCACCGACGAGATATCCAACCATATCTCGGGCATGCAATCTGCGACGCAGGAATCGGTCGCTGCGATCAAGGCGATCGGCGGCACCATCGGGCAGATTTCCAGCATTGCGACGACGATTGCGAGCTCGGTCGAGCAGCAGAGCTCGGCGACGCAGGAGATCGCCCGCAGCGTGCAGAACGTCGCACAGGGCACGCAGGAAACCGCCACCAGCGTCACCGAGGTCAACCGCGGTGCGACCGAGACCGGCGCGGCATCGGAAGAGGTGCTGAATTCGGCCCGTTCGCTGTCGGTCGAGAGCACGCGGCTGCGCGAAGAACTCGATCGCTTCATGGCGAACATCCGCGCGGCGTAGTTTCACCGCGCAGCGTAATCTCACCATCGTCATCCTGGCGAAAGCCAGGATCCATAACCACCGCTCGTGATTGTTGACGGCACAGCTGGCCGCGTGCCTTTTGCCATGGCCGCGGCGTATGGGTCCTGGCTTTTTCGCCAGGACGACGAGGTTGGTGTTGCGGCGGAACCCTCGCACATCGCCGGCGTTAACTCGCCGTGGCGGGCATCCTGTTTGCCGCAATCTTGGGAGTGAGAACCTTGGAACGCTCCGTTCCGGGGTTTTTCCCATTGGCCAATTCTGATGAACCTGCAGCGGACACAGCCGAGCTCATTGACGACGGACGAGGCGAGAGTGCCGGCCGCGCGGGATGACGGCCGCATCATCGAGACCTCGATTCCGCTCCGGCTCGACAATCTGCACTGGAGCGGCTTTCACACCCGCGTCGTGCTGGCGCTCGGCATTACCTGGATCCTCGACGGGCTTGAGGTGACGCTCGCCGGCGCATTGTCGGGCGCGCTGAAAGACAGTCCGGCGATGAAGTTCTCCAACGCCGATGTCGGTCTTGCCAGCAGCGCCTACCTCGCCGGTGCGGTGCTCGGGGCGCTCGGCTTCGGCTGGCTCACCGACCGGATCGGTCGCAAGAAACTGTTCTTCATCACGCTGGCGCTGTATCTCTCGGCCACTGCCGCGACGGCGCTGTCGTGGAGCGTCGCAAGCTATGCGTTGTTTCGCTTCCTCACCGGCGCCGGCATCGGCGGCGAGTACACTGCGATCAATTCGACCATCCAGGAGCTGGTGCCGGCGCGTTATCGCGGCTGGACCGATCTCGTCATCAACGGCAGCTTCTGGATTGGGGCTGCGATCGGCGCTGTAAGCGCCATCGTCCTGCTCGATCCCGCGGTGCTGGCGCCGGATCACGGCTGGCGGATCGCCTATTTCACGGGAGCTGCGCTCGGCCTCATCGTGCTGTTGATGCGGATGTGGATTCCGGAGAGCCCGCGCTGGCTGATGATCCACGGCTATCCCGACCAGGCCAACAAGATCGTCGCTGAGATCGAGACGTCCGTCCTCGGTCATGAACAACCGAGCGACGGTTTCGAGATAATCAAGATTCGGATGCGCGATCACACCCCGTTGCGCGAGGTCGCAACGACGCTGTTCTCGACCTATCGGCAGCGTTCGCTGGTTGGGCTCACGCTGATGGCCGCGCAGGCGTTCTTCTACAATGCGATCTTCTTCACCTTCGCGCTGGTGCTGACCGATTTCTTCGGCATCCCCGCCAACGATGTCGGCTGGTACATCCTGCCATTTGCCGCCGGCAACTTCCTCGGGCCGCTGCTGCTTGGCCGTCTCTTCGACACGCTTGGCCGCCGCACCATGATCGCGCTGACCTACGGCATATCGGGCGTGCTGCTGGCGCTGTCCGGCTATCTGTTCTCAATCGGCGCGCTGAGCGCGCAGGGCCAGACCATCGCCTGGATGGTGATCTTCTTCTTTGCCTCACCGGCCGCGAGTGCCGCCTATCTCACCGTCAGCGAGACGTTTCCGCTGGAGGTCCGCGCGCTCGCGATCGCCATCTTCTATGCGATCGGCACCGGCATCGGCGGCGTGGCGGGGCCAGCGCTGTTCGGCGTGCTGATCGACACCGGATCGCGCAACTCTGTTTTCGCCGGCTACCTGTTGGGGTCGGCTCTGATGATCGCGGCGGCAGTTGTCGCGTGGCGCTACGCCGTCGCGGCAGAGCGGAAATCGCTCGAAACTGTCGCGCGACCGCTGGCATTTGTGGAGTAGAATGACATGAAGCATGATTTGGCCGGAATGCACATGGACGAAGATATCGCCCCTGACGACGACGTGACGCCGGATAGTGTGCCGGTGCCGGCAGCGTTGATCCCACATCTCAGCCGAACTGCGGTGCTGCTCGATATCGACGGCACGTTGCTCGATTTCGCGCCGACGCCGCGCGAGGTCTGGGTGCCGCCGGAACTGTCGAAGACGCTGAAGCGGTTGCACGAGCGCACCAACGGCGCGCTGGCGCTGGTCAGCGGGCGTTCTCTGAATGACATCGACCTGATCTTCGCGCCGGATCAGTTTCCTGCGATCGGGGGCCACGGCGCCGAGATGCGGCTTCAGCCCGACGGCGAATCGGTCGCAGCCCACGCGCCGCCGCTGGACCGGGAATTGAAACGCCGTCTTGCCGCGATCGCAAAGCTCAGTCCCGGCATCCTGCTCGAGGACAAGGGCTACTCGCTGGCGCTGCATTATCGGCTTGCACCGCATGCCGAGAAGGCGATCTATGAAGCGGTGTCGTTGATCCGCGCCGATCTGCCGAACGCGCCGATCGAGGTGCTGCCAGGCAAGAGCGTCTGCGAGATCAAGAATTCCGGCTTCACCAAGGCAACCGGCGTGCTCGAACTGATGACGCATGAGCCGTTCAAGGGACGGCGTCCGTTCTTCATCGGCGACGATGTCACCGACGAGACCGTGTTCGCGATCATGCCCGACCTCAACGGTCTCTCGTTCTCTGTTGGCCGTCGCGCGAACGGTGTGGCCGGACATTTCGATGCACCGAGCGATGTGCGCGCGTTCCTCGCGCATCTGCTCGATGACGAAAGGCCTGTAGCGTTGTCCTAATCGAGTCGGGTGCATCTCGTTCGAATCGTTCGAATGCGGTTGTTTTGCGTCCTGGCACACGTCTCGTGCGGAATTTTCTTTTTGCGAGTTCCCGCGAGTTCCCTCCTCGATCAGGAACCATCTCGATGAACGGTTGTTAATACGCGAGTTGATCAACAGGAGGGGACCGGGTGAACCTCGTCGTCGTATCGAACCGCGTGTCGCGCGGAAAACCCAATGAACCCATGACGGGGGGGCTGGCTGCGGCATTGTTGCCGGTTGTTGAGAAGACAGGGGCGATATGGGTTGGTTCCAGCGGCCGCGTCCGTGACGGGAGCCAGAAGGAACCTTTTGCAGAGGTCGAAGCCCTCGGTGCCGGTGCACTGGCGATGCTGGATCTGCCGGCGGCGCATTACGGCGGCTATTACGAAGGCTTTGCCAATTCGGCGCTGTGGCCCGCTCTGCATTCGCGGCCCGACCTCATTCGCACGTCGCAGGATGACTATGGCAGCTACCGCGAAGTGAACGCCTTCATGGCGCGTGCGCTGCTGCGATTCCGCAAGCCCGATTCCATCTTCTGGATCCAGGACTACCATTTCCTCGCACTCGGCGCCGAGCTGCGCGATCTCGACGTCACGCAGCCGATCGGCTTCTTCCTGCATACGCCGTGGCCGACGCGCGCGGTGATCTCCGGTGTGCCGCATCATCGCGAGCTGATCGAGGCGATGCTCGCCTATGATTTGATCGGCTTCCAGACCGATGAGGATTGCGAGAACTTCCTGAGCTATGTGCAGGACGATCTCGACCTCGTGGTTCGTGATGGCGTCATCACCTCGTCGTTCGGCCGCACCCGCGCCGCCGTGTTTCCGATCGGCATCGATCCGCAAAAATTTGCCCAGCTGGCGACCAAGGCGATGACGCATCCCGACGTGTCGCGGCTGCGGCGCAGCCTCAACGGCGAGAAGCTCGCGATCGGCGTCGACCGGCTCGACTACTCCAAGGGCATCGGCAATCGCATCAAGGCGTTCGACCGGATGTGGACGCTGCATCCGAATCTCAGGCGCTCGGTGTCGCTGCTGCAGATCGCCACGCCCTCGCGCGGCGCGATCGAGGCCTATGGCAATCTGCAGAGCGAGATCGCAAAGCTCGTCACCGACACCAACGGCGCGCATGGCGAGGTGGATTGGACGCCGATCCGCTATCTCAACAAGGGTTATAGCCAGGCTGTGCTCGCGGGCCTCTACCGGACCGCGCAGGTCGGCGTGGTGACGCCGTTGCAGGACGGCATGAATCTGGTCGCCAAGGAATATGTCGCCGCCCAGAACCCGGCCGATCCCGGCGTGCTGGTGCTGTCGAAATTCGCCGGCGCCGCCAACGAGCTCGACGCGGCGCTGCTGGTCAACCCGCATGACATCGACGGCATGGCGCGCACCATCGCGGCTGCGCTTGCGATGCCGGTGACGGAGCGGCGGATGCGCTGGGAAGCGATGATGGCGAAGCTCAATGCCGGTACCATCCAGCAGTGGTTCGCCGACTTCACCGAGGCCTTGCAGGATACACAGGGCACCGGCAGCGCGATCGTAGCCCAGCCGCGAACCCTGTGGCCACGCCGCGTGACGGACATCGCGGCGCGGCATCATTGAGCGCTGACGCAAGTTAAGCCGTTGTCCCAATTGTCGTCCCGGCGCAGGCCGGGACCCAACCACCGAGTCCAGTTGCAAGAGAAGCCGACGCCGCTTGTGCGCTTTCCGCGGGCCGCGGCGTATGGGTCCCGGCCTTCGCCGGGACGACATGAAGTTTGTTGCGGGCTTGAGAATCATATGTCCGCATTCTCGCGACATGATTTGTCCGAGCTTTGCATCTCGCTTCGCCCTCTCTTGAACAAGGGCGCAGGGAAAGCCGGGGGCGCGCTGCACCCGCGGTCTCGTGTGCAAAGTGAGAGAAAGAAAGCGCACACGAGCATACAGGTTCAGCGGGGGCACTCCGGCTTTCCCTGCGCGATGGTTTTACGGCTTATACGTGCTCTCCCCGGCGAGACTGGGCTTTGTTGTCACGCCGCGGGGCGGGGCCCCGGCGCCCTGCCGTGCCCGGGACTGATTTGCGCCTGACTGCGCCAAAGCCATCCGCCGACCCGGATCAGGCCGTCCCGCCGGTCCCACCGCAGGCCAGAATTATCCAATATTTTCAGTCAAGTGAGGAAATTTCGCGCCCGACGCCCGCGCTCCCTTGCAAAATCCCCCTTAGCCCTTCAAGAGAGGCCTCCCGGAGAGATGGCCGAGTGGCTTAAGGCGCACGCTTGGAAAGCGTGTGTGCGGGAAACCGTACCGTGGGTTCGAATCCCACTCTCTCCGCCACGCTCAGTCCCTTCGGGCTACGCGTGGCGCAGCATTAGGATTGCAAACGAAATAGGACGGCAAGCCATCGCGCTCCTGCGATCAAAAGTTCGGCCGCCGCACCTCTTTGGCCATCCGCTCGCGCGCAAGCTTGTAGAGCAAATCGTGACCCTACATGGCGTCGGCGAGGAAGCGGTCGAACGCTTGCAGGATGGACGGCTGAAGCGCGACCAGGCGTCCGCCGCGGCCGGAGAGGCTCACATCGCCATGTTCCGCCGCGTCTTCCAGCAGCGCCCGCACATGGGTGCGCGATACGCCGAACCGCACGCCGATATCCGAATAGGAGAGATCCTTGGCGTTACCAGCGGTGGACATTTGAATGAGCTTGATCAGGACCACCACGCCGGAATCACGCCCCATGAACCGCATCACGGCGGGATTGTTTGCCATGATCTCAGCGCCCTTGCCGGAAAAATCCAGAGCGACCAGCCGCTGGGCGCGCTGGAACGCGGCATCGTGCGTCATCGGCTCGCCATAGCCGGGATCCGGAAACATCACATGCAGCGGCGTATAGTGATAGACCAGCCACTCGCGATCGAGTGACATCATCTTGGCAGTGGGGATGAGAATGCGCACCCGGCCGTCGTGCTCCGAGGGTGGATGTCGACATAGCCAAGCTGGACAAGCCGCGCCACCAGCGCATCGACCCGGCGCGGGCTCGCCAGTCCAAACGGCTTGATTTCATCCTTGAGCCGCTGCGGGGTCGCCCATGTCGATCGATCGGCCAAGTCATGGCGCAGATGCAGGGACACGATCAGGTTGAATGTCACCTGTCGCATCGCCTCGACCAGCAACCGGCTGCGGAATTGATCGCCCTCATGCAGCGCGAGAACCGCGTCGACGAAAGCCCCGCGGGCCGCCGGAAAGCGCGGGTGGGCGAGAATCTCTTCGGGGGTATGAATGGAGCCGGTGGCGGACGGGGAAGGGGGGGACATAAACGAACAGGGACCGGCGTTGAGGTTTCGCTGCCACGGCAGCTACGGATAAACGCAAATTGTTTCAAGCCGGACTCGGCAATATTTTACCGTTCCGTCCGCGGAACTCCTGCCAGCCGAGCGTTCCCTTGGAAGAATGTGGATTTCGCGCCACACTCTTCACATTTCCCTGCCACAATTTGGAATATTTTGCGCGGACCTCACCGGCATGGCCCGGCCATTGCTATCTTGGCCATCGGTCGCCTCGCCTCCGCCAATGGATGCGCGCATGGCCGGCTACGGGGTGCGTGAAGTATGCGGAATGATGGGGTTGTGGCCGGGCTCAGCTCGGTATTGGGGGCAGGCGCGGTCGATTTGGTTCGGGGCAAGGCTGAGAGGCGCGCGCTGCGGGCGCTGCTGACTGGCGTCGTGCTGATCTGGGCTGCGCCGGTGGCGGCCGCACCCGTAGCGGACGCGACCTGGAGCACCACGCCCGGCTCAGGTGACTTCAACACGGCGACGAACTGGACTTCGGGTTTCGTGCCGACCGGCACTGCCTTTTTCGGTCCGTCGACGATCACCAGCCTGTTGTTCACGGCCAACACCACCCTCGGCGGCTTCACCTTCAATCCGGGCGCGTTCGCCTACAGCTTCAGCAACAGCCAGGTCCTGGACTTCACCAGCGCCGGCATCGTCATCAACGGCGGCAGCGCCACCATCACGAACAGCAACGCCATCAACTTCCTCAACGCCAGCACGGCTGGTGGCGCCACCATCACGAACAACTCCGCCGGCTCCACCAGCTTCGGTGTATTCCGAGGGGCTGACACCGCCAGCGCCGGCACCGCCAATATCACGAACAACAGCCGCGGTAGCACATATTTCTTCGCCCACACCACCGCCGGCAGCGCCACCCTTACCAACAACTATAACGGCAGCACCTACGTCTTCGACGCTAGCAGCGCCGGCAGCGCCGCGATCACGAACAATAGCGGCGGCGGCATCCAGTTCGGTGCAGTGTCAGGGACCGACACCGCGACCGCCGGTTCCGCCCAAATCACGAATAATGGCGGCGGCTCGACCTTCTTCTACGCCCATGCCACGGCCGGCAACGCCACCATCACCAACAGCGGCAATACTTCCTTCTTCGACAGCAGCACCGCCGGCAGCGCCACGATCACGAACAACAGCGGCGGCGTCACCACGTTCTTCCAGACCAGCACGGCCGGCAGCGCCGCAATCACGAACAATAGCGGCGGCGGCACCCAGTTCGGTCGATCCGGAGGTACTGACACCAGCAGCGCCGGCAGCGCGGTCATCACGAATAACGGCGGCGTCACCGTTTTCAACGCCACCACCACGGCCGGCAGCGCCGCGATCACGAACAGCAACTACGGCAGCACCCAGTTCAACGCCACCAGCACGGCCGGCAGCGCCGTCATCACGAATAACAGCGGCTCCACCCTGTTCAACAACACCAGCACGGCCGGCAGCGCCGCGATCACGAACAACAACAACGGCAGCACCCAGTTCAACGCCACCAGCAGCGCCGGCAGCGCCGCGATCACGAACAACGGCGGCGGCAACATCTATTTCTACGCCACCAGTACCGCCGGCAACGCCACCATCGCGAACAACAGCGGTGGCCTCACCCAGTTCCTCAACGCCAGCACGGCCGGCAACGCCGCGATCACGAATGACAACGGCTCCATCCTTTTCAACGGCACCAGCACGGCCGGCAGCGCCACCATCACGAACAACAGCGGCATTGTTGCATTTTTTGGTCAAAGCGACGGCGGAGCTGCGCATCTGATCAACGGCGCGGGCGGGACGATCGATTTTTCGGGCAGCTCGGGGCCGAACGGCGATGACCGGCTCAGCGTCGGCTCGCTCGCTGGGGCTGGAACCTTTATCGTCGGTCAGCAGCAGCTTGTGACCGTCAGCGGCAGCCTCGCCTTCACCTCCGGCGCGCTTTATATGGTGCAGGTGTCGGGGTCGAACGCGGGCCAGATCGCCGTCAACGGCACCGCCACATTGAACGGCAATGTCGAGGTCGACGTGTTGAGCCGGCTGACGCAGAAGACCACCTACACCATCTTTTCCTCGGCCAACCCGCTGAGCGGGACCTTCAACTCGGTCAGTCTTGATAACAATTTTGCCCGCGATCCGGTGCTGACTTATGTGGGCGACACGGTGCTGCTCACGCTCCTGCCCGGGCTGTTGTCGCCGCTCCTGCCTGCCAATGCGCCTGCCAATCAGGTCAAGGTCGCGGGCGCGATCGATAATGCCTTGCTTGCCGGAAATAACCCTACTAATGCGTTCAACGCGATCTTCAATGCATCAGGCAATGCCCTGCTCAACGGCCTGACGCAAGCCTCTGGCGAGACCGCAACCGGCTCGCAGCAGACGACGTTCAATGCGATGGGCCAGTTCATGGGGCTTTTGACCGATCCGTTCATGGGCCACGGAGGTGGCATCAACGGCGCGACGTCGGCGCCGGGCTATGCGGATGAGGAGGGCGCCAGCGCCTATGCTGCGCAGAAGCGGCTTGGGGCAGAGCGCACCGCCTATGCGATGTTTGCCAAGGCGCCGCTGGCAAAGGTCTATGAGCCGCGCTGGAGCGTGTGGGCATCGGGCTTTGGCGGCTCGCAGACCACCGACGGCAATGCGACGCTGGGATCCAACAACTCGAGCAGCAGCCTCGCCGGCACAGCGGTCGGCGCCGACTATCACTTCTCGCCGTCTACGATCGCCGGATTTGCACTGGCCGGCGGCGGCACCAGCTTCAGCGTCGCCAACGGCGGCAGTGGCCATTCCGACCTGTTCCAGGCCGGCGCGTTCATCCGGCACACCGTTGGTCAAGCTTACATCACCGGCGCCCTCGCCTATGGCTGGCAGGACATCACCACCAACCGTACCGTCACGATTGCCGGGATCGATCAATTGCGGGCCGAGTTCAACGCCAATGCGTATTCCGGGCGCGTCGAAGGCGGCTATCGCTATGTCGCGCCATGGGTCGGCGGCGTCGGCATCACGCCCTATGCGGCGGGGCAGTTCACCACTTTCGATCTGCCGGCTTACGCCGAGAGCGTGGTCACCGGCACGCCGGCCTTCGCGCTGAACTACGCAGCCAAGAGCGTCACCGATGTGCGCAGCGAGTTGGGCATCCGCACCGACAAGTCGTTCGCGGTGACCAATGGTGTGCTGACGCTGCGTGGCCGCTTCGCCTGGGCCCATGATTTCGATCCGGACCGAAACATCGCGGCGACCTTCCAGGCGTTGCCGGGTGCAAGCTTTGTCGTTGGCGGCGCCGGCCAAGCTTCCGACTCCGCGCTGACCACGGCTTCGGCCGAAATGAAGTGGATGAACGGCTGGTCGGCGGCGGCGACCTTCGAGGGCGAATTCTCGAACGTCACGCGCAGCTACGCCGGCAAGGGTGCGGTGCGCTACGCGTGGTAGTCGGCGGCCTGCCTGCCATGATATTCGGCAGTACAGCATGGCGGGCACCGCAACCGGGGCACCGGACTTCGAGACAGGCGTCAAGGGTAGCGCAGGGGCAGAGATGGCTGCGCAGGCCCTGCAAAGCCGGGCCCACCCACGGGGATGATCGCGGAATATCAAAATTCTGCAATTTGCTGGCTCGCCACCTCTCTCCGAATTTGAGAACCGCGGTCGAGTAAGTCGGCAAGGCCAGCGGAATTACGGTGACAGTGCACCAAACTATCGTGAGTAACGGCCCCGACGAGCCTCCGCCTGCATGCGCCTTCCGCTTCGTAGTCGCTTCCGACTCGCGTCGGCGCTCGTCCTCAGCGGTGTACCCACGCGGAACATGATCGCATCAATGCATTGAAGCTGTCACGATGCAGTGTCCGATCATAGGCGAGGGAGTCTCGCTTGACTTTACACCGGACAGCATGCGTTGCGCGCCCGTGGTCGTTGATCGGATTTTGGGATGATGAAATTGTGCCGCTGAGTTGCCCGACGTGTCAAGTATTCGGTCCAAACCGGCGGTTGCGACGGCCGCCGGCTACTTTGCATGGGGTTGTTTTCGATATTTTTGGTGGGAGCCGCGGCGACCCGGCACGGCGGCACCCTCCGGAAGGCGCGCAGGCTCTACAGGCTGTTGCTCAAATCGTGGGTTCTGGTCTGGAACGGTCGAAAAATTCTTGATCTTTCAATGAGGATTGACTGACACTCTCTCCGCCAGTCGACCGCCGGGGCGTCGGTTTGGTCGGCCCTTCCTTGGGGTAACCTATCCGTGGACCAAAACTCCGATCTTGCTGCGCTCGACAAGCTCAAGATGCGTATCCAGGCGTTGCGCGCAAAGACCATCGACAATGGCTGCACCGAGGACGAGGCGCTGTCCGCCGCTGCCAAAGTCGCCGAGTTGCTCGATCGCTACGACCTGTCGCTGACCGACATCGACATACGCAAGGCGCCTTGCGAGCGCCGCGCGTATGAGACCTACCGCAAGAAGCGAATCCCGCTCGATGACTGCATCGGCGCCGTCGCGAATTTCTGCGACTGCCGGGTTTGGCGCGAGAAGAATCAGGTCGGCGAGAGCCGATATGTCTTCTTCGGTCTTCGCTCGGATATCGAAGTCGCGCACTACCTGACCGAACTGCTCGACACCGCCGTCCGCTCCGAGCTCGGCCGCTACAAGACCACACCCGACTATGGACGCTTCCGGTACAATGAGCGGCATCTGGCGAACGCCTCCTTTGCGCTGGGGATGGTCGCGTCCATAGCGGACAAGCTGACAGCGATGAAGGCCGGCCGCGATAAGGTGAACCAGAGCACCGGCCGCGGCCTTGTTGTCATCAAGGCCTCGATCGTCGATGCCGAGTTCGGCAAGCTCGACTTGAATTTACGGACGCGGCGCGGCACCGGCCGCACGGTGTCGCTGACGGCCTATGAAGCCGGGGGTGTCGCCGGAGCGTCGTTGGCCATCAATCCCGCGGTTGCAGAGCCGGCGAATTCAAGGCCGTCGAAAGGCAACCGCCAGCGCGCCTAAGGAGCGATAGAGGGAGTAAGCAGGCCTGCTGCGCATCTCTGGCAAACCGAGGATGTTGCTGCGAGGCGAAACAGTGGCGGCCCGACGGTGACGCCGGTGGCCGCTGATGCTTCTCCCACGAATGAGCGCCCGGTGTCGTCGTCACAAATCGATCACGACGTCGCCTTGAGGATGCGAGCAGCAGATCAGGAGATTGCCGTCCGCCGGTGTGTCGACCGGGTCCGGGGCGTAGCTGATGTTGCCAGCCACAAGTCCGGTCTCACAGGTGTAGCAGACCCCGGTTCGACAGGCCCACCGCACCGGCACGTCGCACGCCTCGGCCAACTCGAGCAGACTGTGGAACGTTGGCTGCCACCGCACATTCAGTCCTGTCCGGGCGAACGTAACCAGCGGTCCCGAGCCGGCAGGCCCGGCCGGTACATGAGGCGATGGACGCGGCGAAGCCGCGATACCCGGGGTGTTGGATGCACCGGCGCCGAACATCTCGGTATGGATCTGATTTCGCGCGACGCCCAGGGCGACAAGGCCGGCAGTCAGATCGCTCATGAAGGTCGACGGTCCGCAGATATAAAAATCACCATTGCTTGGCAGATTGAGCTCCTGCAGCGCTTGCGTAGTCAGGCGCCTGGCAGCGTCGAAATCAGCATTGGGCCGGTCCTTGGGGTCGGGCGAGCTGTAGTAAATGCGGCGGTGATGGTGGGGCAGCGCCTCGAGCAGTCCGCGCGTCTCCTCGGCAAACGGATGTTCGCGGCCATTACGCGCTCCGTGTAGCCACCAGATGTCCCTCGTCGATGCTTCGGCGGCCAACGCATGCAGCATTGCGAGCACCGGCGTCACGCCGATCCCGGCACTCAACAAAACAACCGGCGTATCGCCCGGCCGCAGCGTGAAACTGCCGCGTGCCGCGCTTGCTTGCACGACGTCGCCAACGCTGAGCTTGTCGTCGACATAGGTACTGACCGCACCGTGGGCTTCCCGCTTGACGCTGACGCGATAGGTCGAGGCGCCGGGTTCTCCCGACAGCGAATAGCTGCGCATCAGCGGAGGCGCAGATGCCGGCTCCAGCCGCAGCACAATGAATTGCCCGGGGAGAGCCGTGGCGATAGGTTGTCCATCTGTCGGCTCGAGCAGCAGCGAGGTCACGTTGCCGCTCTCACGCACCTTGCGCGATACGCGAAGCGGCCGGAATCCGCACCATGCCGGAGCCTTCCCGGAAGACGCCGCATTGAATCCAGCGCTTCCCGTCGTCACCGCGCCCTTGCGTTCTTCCTCTGCGAGCAGCGTCTCGAAGGATTTGCGCCAGCCGACGCTCAGTGCTGGGATGCGCAGCGCGCGCTTCAGTTGATCGCGGGAGCGACCGGGCATGTAAAGCAGCGCATCGATCTCGGACACGCTTATGCGCTCGGGCCCGGACGCCACTTGCGTGATCTCGTCGCCGGCTTCCACCTCTCCTTCCTCCAGCACACGAAAGTAGAAGCCGGGTCTGCCGTGCTTGACCAGCAGCGCGGCCATTTCGGGCTTGTTCATCCGAATGCCCAACCGGTAACAAGTGACGCGCGGTTGCGTCACCTCGAACAGGGCGCTCCCGATCCGGTAGCGATCTCCAACACACACCTCCGCATCCGGCAGGCCATCGACGGTGAAGTTCTCTCCGAACTGCCCATAGACGAAGTCGTTTCGTCCCAATTGGTTCTGCCAATACCGGTAGGAATCCATCTGATAGACAAGCACGGCGCGGCGTTCGCCGCCGTGTCCGTTGAGGTCTCCTTGTCCGTCGCCTTCAATGTTGAGCCGGCGCACCATGCGTGGGCCATCAACCGGGGCCTTCCAGATGCCGGTATGGACCATCCTGCCTTGCCAACTCACGTCGTGCGGCAGGCCGACATTGACTGAAAGCAAGTGCCCCATCACATTGCCCAATGATTTCGTGCTGCCTCAAATGCCTCAGATGGCCGTTGCACTTCCTATTCGGTCTTCGGAACAATTCGATCATATCAATATATGGTGGTGGCGGAAGTCCGCCGTTGAGCAGCATGGCAGGGTCCGGCGATAAGTGGCAGCCAGTCGCTTTTGCAGGTCCAACGTGATCCGCGTCGTTGACCCAAGCGCAGCGCGCTGCAACAAGCTGGCGCACGAGGCACAAGCAATTATATCTTGGCCTGCTATTGTGCTCGTCAAATAACGCCCGCCACGCGCCAGAAGCGGTCATTCCTTCCAGGCTTGGTCACTACGGAGCAGAAGCTATGCCTAAACCGGAAAGCTTCCCGATCGACAAGATCTACGTTCCGGTGAAGAGAAAGAAAGCTCTTAAGCCTGAGCTGGTTCAAGAAATCGCCGAAAGCATGCTGGAAATCGGACAACAGGCCCCGATTCTCGTTCGGCCCGACGAAGGCCGCTTTGTTCTCGTCGAGGGGCTGCATCGGCTCGAAGCCTGCAAGTCTCTCGGCGAAGCAACCATCATCGGGCTGCTGGTCTCGGCCGATACTGCTCAGCCAAAGATGCAGTCGTTTCACAGCGCCGAAGCACAAGCAGAGAGCGACAAGATGGCGCGCCTGAAAAAGCTGCGCCTCGAAAGAGAGGCTGCCGAGGAGCTAGCTGTTGCTACAGGCGCAGCCACAGCAACGCGATCAGCTGAACGGCCGGAGAAGGGTTCCCGCAACACGCTCAAGGCCGCGAGCCAATCAAGTCGCAGGCTGCCCGAAGCAAGACCCAAAACGCTGTCGGAATGGATCACCCAACAAAAGCGCGATGGTGAGCGTTATTGATTGCTGGCTCGGCCTTATTTTGCCGAATTGATCAGGCATTTCATCTTGGCTCACGACATCCCGACTGCCGCAGTCGCCAACGCTGCGCCGAACCCGGCGCCCAGCGCGGCCCATTCCCTGGCGGTGAGCGCCATGGTGACGAGCGCAACGAGCGTCCCGATCAGGCCGGCCAGCCCGCCGGACAGGCAGCCGGCCACGATGAACGCGATGAACAGATTGCCGGGCGCAAGCCGGAGAAACCGGGCGACAAAGCCGTCGTCGCGCAACGATGTCGCCAGCACGTATCCCCCGGCGCGCATGGCATAGCAGGTGAGGCCGAGCACGGCGATGGCGCCGAGAAGGTGCAAATCATCCATCGGTCTTCGCCATCATGCTCACGAGGGTGCCGCATCCGCCTCCGATCAGCATCGACCAGCTCGGATCGACAAACCGCGCAACCACAAGCGCGATGATGCCTGACGTGAGCCACGGCCAAAGCGATTTCGTGCCCTTCCATTGGCTCGGAACGAGCGTCGCGATGAACATCGTCGGCAGCAAGGCCGCCGCAAGCTTGAGCGATCCGTTCGCGGTCAGCGGTGCGACATAGGCGAGTGCGGTGCCGCCGATCCATCCGACCGCCATCGGGATGCTCGCGCCGAGGAAATAGCCGGCGTCCGGCCCGTTGCGTTCCGCATCCGAGCTCGTCATCAGCCACGACGCATCCGCCAGCAGGAACAGGCTGGGCAGCATCTTGCGGTTGGCCAATCCGTCAAACAGCTGGCGCAAATGGGCGCCCATCAGTAAATATCGCGAATTGGTGGCGATGCATGCGATTACCATGGCGACGATCGGCAGCGGGCTCGCCCACATGCTCAGGATGATCGCCTGGGCCGTGGCGGAATAGAGGAGGAGGCTGAACAGGATTGCTTGCAGCGCTCCGAGCCCGAGGCCCTTATAGGTCAGTCCCATCACGAGGCCCGCGAGCCCATTGCTGAGAATGAAGGGCAGTGCCGCCACCAGGCCTCGCCTGAGGCCGGCTGCGGTCATCACGGGGGTGCGTGGGTCCGGTCGGGCGCTTGTAATGGTCATGACCATTAGATTAGATGTCGTGAGAGGCTGTGATGTCAAGGGATACCGCGCGGGCGGCGACGCAATTCTTCGGCGGACGGGTCTGCCTCGATTTTGCGAACACGCTCGACTGGCGAACGTCGGATGATCCGCAAGAACTCATCCCGGATTACGCGGCGTTGCTGTCGTGGAGCGAGCGCCGCGGCACGTTGCCCGATGCCGCAAGCCGCAAGCTGAGGCCGCGCGCGGCAAGCAAGGAAGCTGCGGCCGTAATGCAAACGGCGTACGCCTTGCGTCGCGACATCTGGACTATCGCAGACAGGCTACGCGCCGGACATGCCGCGGAGCTTCGGCTGGTCAATCGGATGCTCTCGGTGGCGCCTCGCCAGCCTGAGCTGGTGCGGCAGGATCGAGGATATCGCCATGCCCTCGCGGGGGCTGACATCAACGAGCCGCTGTGGCCCGTGCTCTGGTCGCTCACCGCGCTGCTGGCGTCCGACGACGCGAAGCGCGTTGGATGCTGCGAGGCGCAGGGCTGCGGCTGGTTCTTTGTCGACGAGAGCCCGAACCGGACGCGCCTGTGGTGCTCGAGCGAGGTCTGCGGCAATCGCGAGCGGGCGCGGCGCGCCTATGCCAAGCGCAAGGGCGTGTCGTGACACAACATACGAACCGGGCGAGGGGGCGCCCGGTTCGTATGCAAGCTCCGCGCGCGATCAGTTGGTGATGTGCGCCGTCACCAGCGCGTGGTTGAACATCGCGTTCAACGCGGTGGTGATGTCGGCCGGCGTGTTCGCGGTGTAGAAATAGCCGGATGAGGCGCAGCCCTGCAGGCTCGGCGGAATGCTCGGGATGTTGTTGTTGGCGGCGTCGTCTTCGTCATTGGCAAAGGACGGATTCGGATTCTGGATCGGTGCGTAGGGAATATAGAGCACCGAGACGATGATGCCGCGGTTCTTGAGCGACGCGCATATGCTGGTGGGATCGATCACGGTCGCATGGTTGCTGCCCGACCACGCGCCGGAATTGACGCCCTTGATCTGCGGATCCTGCGCGCCGTCGGTGATCAGGAAGACGTAGGGCAGCGTGTTCACCGCGGAGCTGCCGTTGCCGACGGATACAATCGTGGAGTTCATGGTCGAGAACGCGGTGTCGATATGCGTGCCGCCCGAACCGAGATTCCCGTTGGTGTTGGTGTCGAGCTGGGAGGCGAGGTTGGCCGCAGCATAGTTGATCGTCGACGGGTTGGTGGCCGACCCGTTGATGGCGCTGGTCAGCGGAAAATACGCGTAGAGATTCTGAATGAACGGGTAGAGGCCGATCCTGAACTGGTTGGCGACCTTCTCAGTCGCATTGGCGGTGGAGAACAACTGGTTCACCGCGTAGCCGACGGCGTCGGCGCGCAGCTGGATGCAGGAGTCGGTGCCGGGAGAGGGACAGGACGACACCGCCGACATCCCCCATGTCGGATCGCTGTTGAGCGAAGCCGGCAGGCCGGAGACCATCGAGGTCGGCAGACCGGGAACCTGCTTGGGGGCGCTCTTGGTCGACTTCATGCTGACAAGGCTCGTGAGCGCGCTCTGACTCACGCGTGTATACGCATAGCCCATGCAATAATTATTGGTCGGGTATTGCTGGGTGCCGGAATCGGTGCAAGCGCTGTTCTGCGGCGTGAAGTGGCAAGCGAGCGTGCAGCCGGTCGGATACTGGACGAAGTTGTCCGGGTTGATAGCGGCCAGCCGCGTCTGCTCGCTGTTGGTCGAGGGCAGCCCCATCGATCCCGACACATCCAGCATCAGGTAGAAGTCGAGATAGAGCGGCAGCGAGGAGTTTGCGCTCGAGGTGCCCGTGACCGTGAGGGTCTGCCATCCCATCACCTTGAGGAACATGACAGGGACCTGCGCGGTGAAAGTTACGCTGGATGCCAGCGTCGGACCAGTCTTCGTCACGGTGCTGGTCTCGGACAGGCCGCTATAGCCGGTGATCGTGCTCGCATTGCCATTGAAGACGTTGTTGGCTTCGGCCACGGCGGCCGGCACAGGGCCGTTGGTCAGCATGGCGGATGCGGCGAGGTAGCTGGCGGATTTCGAGGACACCGACGCGACGCTGGCGGCATCCGCCGCCGACTGCAGCTTCGTCTTGATCCGGTTGGCCTGGGCATAGTCGAGCGCGCAACCGACGACGGCGACGATAGGCAGCATCACCATCGCGAAGGAGACGGCGATGTTGCCCCCGGTGCTACGGCAAAATCGACGCAGGAGACCACCGGCATGCCGAGAGGAAGGCGACGGCTTGTTGTTTGCAACGGGGGCCTGCTTGTGCATTCCGAGACACTCCTCAGCGCGGCCGACGGCGACGGCTCAATGTGTTTGATTTGAAATTGGATGTTCGAGGCGCTTTAGCGCCTCTCACTGGCGGGGACGATGCGGACGGCTACGCGATGGCTGAAAATCTGAGCGCGGATGGTACAAACGCTTCCTTACGCAAAGCTGACGCTCCTGCCGCCTGCTTCGATTGCCGGCGCTTTCCGTTCAGTGATGCTTATCATTCGGTAAATCGCTGAAGCGGCTAAAGGTCGCTATCCGGCATGTGTCTCGGTTGCCGGCGGCGGCGCAACGCCGGCGCGGATCGTGGCGCGAATATATGCACGGTGCGCTCAGCTACCTGTCTCGTTGACTTCGCTTGCTGCGCTATGGCCCGAGCGTACCGCCCCCTCGATCCATGCAGGGTATTCCGACGTGTGCTCGCCGGCGAAATGAATGCGTCCTTCGTGTCCCGCGAGCCGTCCCTTCCATTTGAAGAGATCTCCAGGGTAGGGAATGCCGTAGGCGCCGCGCGCCCAGGGGTCGAGCTGCCAGGAATAGCTGACGCATTCCTCGACGTGCCGCTCGGCTCCCGGGAAGACCTCCTCGATCTTTTCGATCGCCCACCGCATCCGATCCGGCTCGCTCAAGGCATCCATCTCAGTGACGCGATCGCCCTGCTGATAGAGCTGAAGCACGCCCCGATGACCGTTGCTCGGCCACTGTGGACTCCAGATCTCGGCCCCGGTGTCGAGCTGGGCAAAGCCGCTGAGGTGATCGGCCTCCCAGAAGCGGGAGCGCATTCGGAAGGCAACTTTGGCCACTTTGACGTATCGCATCTCCGCGAGGATTTGCCGCCTCGCCGGGCTGAGCAGCGGCTCGAATGTGACGGTCGGCAGAACCGAATACGGAATCGTGCAGATCAATGCATCCGCTGTCATCGTCGTCGTACGACCCTCTCTGACGACGGTGACTTCGACACGATCCGAAAATTGGCTCACCGCCAGAACGGGCGTACCGAGCAGGATGTCGCCCCGAAGGCGTGCCGCGATGGCTTTCGGAAGGCTGTCGTTGCCATCTTCGATGATCGACAGACCGTCTCGATCGTAATGCGCCAAGACCCGGGACAGCATCAGCGGCGAAATCGCGGTGGGGAACGCGCCGAGGGTGAGGAGCTTGATGGCCGCCTGCGACAGGCCGCGTTCGGCCAGATAGTCCGGAGCGCTCAGCCGATCGAGGTCGGCCAGTTGCTCCGGAGGCCACGCCGGCGTGTCAATGACGCCGGCCGCAAGCAGCCTGTCCACATTATCGAGAAGGTATGTCTTGACGATCCCCGGGTAGCCGAGTGCGCGCTCGTTCTCCGGCAGTGCAACGGCCTGTGCAAGCTCGGCGCCGGAATCAAGCGAGCATCGCTGTCCGTTGATGAATGCCAGATTCGTCAACTTCGGCGGATAGAGCGGATGAAGCGCCAGGCCCATGCGGCCGATGTAATCCAGCGTCCAATGATGCGAACGCGGGATGCGGCCGGCTCCCGCCTCGGCGATCGGCGTGCCGTCACTTCCCCGCTGGGTGTGGACCCGCCCGCCGACACGATCGCGGGCTTCGATGATGGTGACGTCGTGGCCGACATGCTCCAGTTCGAGCGCCGCGACCAGGCCGCTCATTCCGGCGCCCGCCACCAGGATCTTTTGCCGCTTGCCGGTCTGTCGAAGTCTCTGTGGTTTTGCAGACATCGCACGTCGCTCTCTGTCTCTGGTCGCGCCCAGACGCACCCTTGAGGTCGCCTTTTAGCTGACAGGCTGTCGACAAGGGTGCTAAAAATGGTCGCTGGCGGCGCCAGTATTGGCACAATTGGTATATTTGCGAGTTCAATATGAGCAATTCTGCTAATCGAACGCTGGATGCGATCGACCTGAAGATTCTTCGGGAGATCCAGAACGACGCCCGTACCCCCAACCTCACGCTTGCCGATCGCGTCGGGCTTTCACCGTCCCCGTGTTCGCGACGGGTCAGGTTGCTCGAGGAGGCCGGCGTCATCGAGGGATATCGGGCGGTTCTCAACCGTGCCGCGGTCGGGCTCGGGTTGACGGTCTTTGCTGGCGTACGGGTCGAGCGTCACGCGCAAGACCAGGCCGACGCGTTCGTGAACGCCGTGCTTGCGTTGCCGGAAGTCGTGGCGTGCCATCTGGTTTCGGGCGATGTCGACTTCCTCGTCGAAGTCGTTGTCCCCGATATGGCAACCTACGAAGCCACCGTGCTCCGGCAACTTCTCTCTTTGGCCGCCATCAGAGACATCCGGTCCAGTTTTGCGATGCGCAGCTATCTGGCGGGAGGCGCATTGCCCTTGGGTGAGTCGGGCAGCTCTTAGTTCTCTTCGGCGCGAACCAATGACCGCATAAACGGGGACGCACATTGCCAAGGATTTCCCGGCCAAGGATTTCTCGTCGTCCGTTTCTTCAGCTTGCGATCGGCGCTGCCACCCTGCCGGTCGCCTCGCTCACCGCGCGTGCCGACACATTTCCATCGCGCCCAATCACCATGATCGTGCCTTTCGCCGCTGGCGGGCCGACCGATGTGCTGGCGCGGATCGTGGCCGAATATATGCGCAGGTCTCTCGGCCATCCCGTCGTGATCGAGAATGTTACCGGCGCTTCGGGCACGGTCGCCGGCTTGCGGGCGTCGCGCGCGGCGCCTGACGGTTATACGATCACGATCGGGCACTGGGGCACGCATTGCCTCAACGGCGCGATCTATCAGTTGCAATATGATGTGCGCGCGTTTGAGCCGGTCGCGCTGATCGCAAGCGGACCGCAGCTCGTGATCGGCCGGCCGGACCTGCCGGCGCAGAACCTGAAGGAGCTGATCGCCTGGCTCAAGGCCAACGGGGACACGGCAACGTCCGGCACTGCCGGGCCGGGATCGGGCGCGCATGTCGCGGGCGTGTTCTTTCAGCAATTGACCGCGACCGGCTTCTCTTTCGTGCCGTATCGCGGCGCCGGTCCCGCGCTGAACGACCTGATGGCCGGACATATCGACATCATGTTCGATCAGGCTTCCAACTCGCTGGCGCAGGTCAGAAGCGGGACCGTGAAGGCCTATGCGGTGACGGCCTCGACGCGGCTCGCATCGGCGCCGGAGATTCCGACCGTCGATGAGGCGGGATTGCCGGGGTTGTACATCGCCTATTGGCACGGCATCTGGGCGCCGAAGGGCACCCCCGGCGAGATCGTCTCGACATTGTCGGCGGCGGTGATGGCCGCGCTCGCCGAGCCCAATGTCCACCAGCGCTTCGCCGAACTCGGGCAGGAGATCCCGCCGTCGGACAAACAGGTCCCCGCCGCGCTGCGGAGCCATCAGGCTGCGGAGATCGAGAAGTGGTGGCCGATCGTCAGGTCCGCCAATATCAAGGCGGAATAGGCGCAGAACTATCTGATTCGACGCCCAGGTCGAGCAGCTCAGTGCCTAATGCCGCGCGGTCTTCGACGCATCCACGCAGGCCGAGCGGTCGCCGTCGCCGAGGCGTTGACCCGTTCCGTCCGCTCTCCTACAAATCGCGTCGGAGCGTTGCGGCCAACTAAGTCCGGCATCAGGGCAGGGGCGGACGATGAAATTGCCTGAGACGGTCGACCGGCGTGTGTTCTGGACCTGGGCCGTCCCATTGGTCATCGCGCATGTCGCGCTGTCGGTTGCCGTCAGAGCAGGCGTCAACGGAATGGGCGGGGCCGACACCATCGCTCTCATTGCGTTGGCGCTTTTGATCGCGCGCCGGTTCAGGGATATCGGATGGTCGGGCTGGATCGGCGGATCGTTCGTGATCGGCACCATGCTCGTCGTCCCGCTGCTGGTCGTGGCCTATGCGATCACGAACGACCTCCCGCCCGCCCAGTTTATCGCGCTGATGAACCCGGTCGGCCTTGTTGTCGCGAGTGCCAATCTTGTGCTGCTGGTCGTTGCGGGTTGTGTGCAGGGCAAGGGCCTTGTCGCTCCGGGCCCGGCCGTCGACGCGTTGCAATCGCCGGACGAGGGGAGCCCATCACCCGCGCCGGCAAAGTCCCGTGAGCCGAATCTCGTTGTGATCGGTTCCGCTGCCGTCGTCGCGGTTGCGGTGATCGGGGCGGCCGTCTTTGCGCTGTTGCCGCATCAGCACGCGGCCCAGGCTTCGATGTCCTCGCCAGTCCCATCGTCTTCGCCATCGGTGCGCCCCGGGACGAATCAGATCGGGACCAACGGCCTGACCAAGGACACCAACGATTTCCTGCGGCAATTGTCGCAGCAGCCGCACGGCCTGCCGAACAGATAGCGGCGAGGCAGGGCGAAGCGATGGACGAACGCGCCGAGGCCCACGCGGCAGAGCGCACCCTGTCTAAATCCGTGAAAACACTGACGACATTAACCAATGATTAACCATGGATGCCGAATGTTAACCATTCGACAAGACAACCGAGTCAAGGGCGATGGACGCTATTCAGCAGGCATCACGTCAACAGGTCCGCATGCGCGGCCGCTCCTATGTCGCGTTCGTCTTCTCCCCGGTCGTGCCGATCGTTGACTGGCTTGCTGACATCGACGCGACGCTGGCGCGCTCGCCCGGCTTCTTTGCCGGCAAGCCTGTCGTGCTCGATCTGGCGTCCGTGGACCTCAGCCAGGCCGCGATCGCGCATCTCGTCGGAAGTCTCGATCAACGCAACATCCGCGTGCTCGGCATCGAAGGCGTCGACGAATCGAGGCTCACCGCCAACATGCCGCCGCTGTTGACCGGCGGGCGGTCCTGCGTCGTCACCCAGGTCGATCCGCCCCCGCAGGCGAAGACCCAGTCCAATACCCGGGCCAAGTTGCCGTCGCTGCTGCTTGAGAGCCCGGTGCGCTCCGGCCAGTCGATCGTGTTTGCCGAGGGTGACATCACCGTGCTCGGTTCGGTCGGCTCCGGCGCCGAGATCGTGGCCGGCGGCTCGATCCATGTCTATGGCACGCTGCGTGGCCGCGCGATGGCCGGCATCAACGGCAACGCTGCGGCCCGGATCTTCTGCCAGAAGATCGAGGCCGAGCTCTTGGCCATCGACGGCTACTACCAGACCGCTGAAGAGATATCTGACAGCTTGCGCAACCGGCCCGCCCAGGCGTGGCTCGACGGCGAAATGCTGAAAATCACACCATTGAACTGATCGACCACAAGGAGAAGAGAATGGCCAAAGTGCTGGTCGTGACCTCAGGAAAAGGCGGGGTCGGAAAGACAACGTCCACCGCTGCGCTTGGCGCTGCCCTCGCGCAACTGGGGCAGAGCGTCGCCGTCATCGATTTCGACGTCGGTTTGCGCAATCTCGACCTCGTGATGGGCGCGGAGCGGCGGGTCGTGTTCGACCTGATCAACGTCGTGCAGGGCGTGGCAAAGCTTTCGCAGGCGCTGATCCGTGACAAGCGTCTGGAGAACCTCTGGCTGCTGCCGGCATCGCAGACTCGCGACAAGGATGCGCTGACGGACGAGGGCGTCAAGCGGGTGATCGACGACCTCAGGACCAAGTTCGACTGGATCCTGTGTGACAGTCCGGCCGGCATCGAGCGCGGCGCGACGCTTGCGATGCGCTACGCGGATGAAGCCATCATCGTCACCAATCCTGAGGTCTCGTCGGTCCGCGACTCCGATCGCATCATCGGCATGCTGGATTCCAAGACGGCCCGCGCCGAGCGCGGCGAGCGGGTCGAGAAGCATCTGTTGATCACCCGCTACGACAGCGCCCGCGCTGCGCGCGGCGAGATGCTCTCGATCGACGACATCCTCGAGATCCTCGCTACGCCGCTGCTGGGCATCGTGCCGGAAAGCCAGGACGTGCTGCGCGCCTCCAACGTCGGATGCCCGGTCACGCTGAACAACGCCGAAAGCTTGCCGGCGCGGGCCTATATGGACGCGGTGCGCCGGCTGATGGGCGAGACGGTGGCGATGACGGTGCCGGTCGAGCGCAGGGGCCTGATGGATCGGCTGCTGCGACGGAGGGCGGCATGATGAATCTGATGCGGCTGTTCGGCGGCCGAGACGCCTCTGCGCCGGTGGCGCGGGAGCGGCTGCAGATCCTGCTCGCGCATGAGCGCGGCCGGAGTGGTACGCCTGACCTTCTGGAACTTCTTCGCGCGGAAATCCTCGGCGTGGTGTCCAAGCATATCGACCTCGATCCCGACAAGGTCGTGGTCCGGATGGACCGCGGCAAGTTTGTCTCGATGCTCGAGGTCGACATCGAGGTCCCCAACGGCGTGCAACGATCAATGATGGTGGCGGCCACATGACTGCAGACAGCAATAGTCACATCGCCTGGCAACGCGCGCAGCTCAAAAAGCTCCGCGCGGCCTTGAAGGAGCTCGAGGTCAATCAGCACGGCGTCGCAAATTGCGGCCGCAGCGCGCAGATGACGATCGCCGAATTGCAGCGCAAGATCGGCGAGTCCGGCCGCTGCATCGCCGAATATGAGCGCCGGACCCGGCGGCCGCTGGCAACGGACCGCGGCAGCCTCGCCAGCGTGAGCTGGACCCACTGGAGCGCCAGTCCGGTGAACGCGAGGCCGCAGCGGCACCGCGCGTAAGGGCATCTACAGCAAGAACGAAAGTGCCGCCTCGCACTGCTCCTCGACCTTGAGCGTGAGCAGATCGTCGGCCCGGGTGCGGCCGAGATTGACCGCGGCGATCAGCAGCCCTCGCTGCGCCGCCGCCTGCACGAAGCGGAATCCGGAATAGACCATTAGCGAGGACCCGACGACCAGCATGGCGTCGGCCCGCTCCAGATGGGCCTGTGCCGACCCGACGACGTCCCGGGGCACATTTTCGCCGAAGAACACCACGTCGGGTTTGAGAACACCGCCGCAGGCCTCGCACGCCGGGACCACGAAGGACGAAAAGTCCGCGTGATCGAGATCGGCGTCGCCGTCAGGCGCGTCCGCGGCATCGAGCGCCAGCCAGGCGGGATTGAGTCGCGACAGCTCGCCCTGAAACTGCTCGCGCGGCGTCGTCGCAGCGCAGCCGAGGCAGCGCACCACATCGAGCCGCCCGTGCAGGTCGATGACCTGCCGGCTGCCCGCGGCTTGATGCAGCCGGTCGACGTTCTGGGTCACGAGCTGCTCGCAGCGGCCCTGCGCTTCGAGGCTGGCGAGCGCGCGATGGGCGTCGTTCGGCGCGGCGCGGCCGAACCGCCGCCATCCGATCAGGCTGCGCGCCCAATAGCGCTGACGGGTGCCGGCCCCGCCGAGGAATGCCTGGATGGTGACCGGCCGCGTCCGCTTCCAGTTGCCGTCGCTGTCGCGATAATCGGGAATGCCGGAATTGGTGCTGCAGCCGGCCCCGGTCAGGACAAACAGGCGGGTGTGCCTGTCGACGAAATTCTGGAGCGCGCGATGTTGCATGGGGCACATCTAGTGCGGCCGGGGCGGCTTCGCCAGCGGCCGGAGCTGTCGGTCTCGACGAGATTGGATTGCGGTGTCGCGATCCATGCTCAGCATGGTTTCGCACGATCCGTGCCTGAATGCATTTCCGCAAGTTGTGTAGCGAAACGGCCGCCGCTTGTGGTATTTGCGTGCGCGGGCTGATCCCAACCAGGAGCGGAATATGCAGCTGGATGCTCTCGTCGTCGGGCTTTCGTCACGGATCAGAGCCGCACTGGGTGGGCTCATCCTGCTCGCATCAGTATGTTGCGGTGCGGCCAATGGGCAAGGCACAGCAACGATCTGGCCGACCGTTCAATGGCAGACCTCCACGCCCGAGGAGCAGGGCATGGATTCGGCTGATCTCGCCAGACTGGTCGCGTTCGGAACGACGCGCAGCTTCGACAGCCTGCTCGTCGCGCGCCACGGCAGGATCGTGCTCGATGCCTACTATGCGCCCTATTCCGCCGATATCCCGCACGCCGTCAATTCCACCACCAAAGCGGTCGTCAGCACGCTGACGGCGATGGTCTACAAGGACGGACTGTTTGATCGCCTGGACCATCCGGTGCTGGATTTGTTGTCCGATCGCAGCGTTGCTGACGTCGACGAGCGGAAGAAGGGCATGACGGTCCAGAACCTGCTCAACATGACATCCGGCCTCGACTGGGACGAGGGGTTTGAGGGCGGCCGGGAACAGTCGATGCGAGACCTCGGCGTGAGCCCCGATTGGGTCCAGTTCATCCTGGACCGCCCGATGGCGCATGCGCCGGGCGAGGTCTTCTATTACAACAGCGGAAATTCGCATCTGCTGTCCGCGATCGTCAGCAAGCTCACCGGCAGGAGCACCGCGGATTATGCCAATGAGCGGCTGTTCGGCCCGCTCGGGATCGCTCGTCCGTTCTGGCGCTGGGATCCGCAACAGCTCTCGATCGGAGGATTCGGCCTCGCACTCCGTCCGCGGGACATGGCGAAGATCGGCTATCTCTATTTGCGCAACGGCGAATGGGAGGGCAAGCGGCTGCTGCCATCAGACTTCCTCGATGCCGTCGGCCATGCCACCATCAGCATGAACGCGAGATTTGATCCTGCGCTGCGCTATGCCAACCAGTTCTGGGCCATCCCCGACAAGCACGTCTATATGGCTGTCGGGTACCACTGCCAGGTGATCATGGTGTTGCCCGAACGGGACATCGTCGCGGTGATGACGGCCAGGGATTTTTGTCCGTTCGGCAAACTGGCCGATGATATCTCAGGTGCCGTCCGGTCCGATCAGGCGTTGCCGGTCAATTCGGCGGCGACCGATCAGCTGGCAAAGGCGATCGACGAAGTCTCCATCGAGAAGGCAACAAAGGTCGGCGCCACGCCCGCGACCGCGTCCGTGATCTCGGGCAAGACCTACAGATTTTCCGACAATGCGCTGGGCATCAAATCGCTGGCGCTTTTTCTGACCGATGAGAATCCGCGCTACAAGGTGGAGACCTCAACGGGTGATCCGGCGCGGCGTCGCCTCGACGGGCCGATCGGTCTTGACGGTCTCTACAGGAAGGGCACACCCGGCTTCCTCGGTGTTCGCGCCGCCAAAGGTACGTGGCAGAACGAGCAGACCTTCGTCGTCGACTTCCAGTATATCGGGCTCGGCGAGGCGTCGACATGGACGTTCACCTTCGACGGCGACAAGGCCACGCTGCGTGGCAAGGCGAGGAATGGGCGCGAGGCTTCGGCGGAAGGGGTGGCGGGCGGCTAACCGATCTTCCACAGCCCCTTATGGATATCGAACTTCACCAGACCCTCGTCGCGCATTTTCAGCAGCAGGGTTTGGCAGGCTTCCTCGTTCGGAATATTGGCGCGTTTCATGAGCTGGTAGACCTTCTGCGGCTTCTCGCGCAGCGCGCTCAGGATATTCTCTCGATCGTTCAGCACGACTTAATCTCCCGCCACCACGGCGCGCATACTCACTGCGAGTACGAAAGCTGCTCTTCGGTCACCACGCGCTCGACATTGTCCGACTTGCTTTTGATGCGATAGCGCAGCCGGCCGTCCGCCTCGATCGGCATGCGTTGAATGATGGTGTAGACCATCGGCTGCTCGGCCTCGGCGCGACCTTGCGGCCCCTGCGGCCGGTGGCGAACGTCCTGGTTCAGCTTGTAGGCGTATGACATCTGTCCACCTCTGCGATTTAGGGGTTGCTCTAACGTAGACCGTGCTGCGACGCAATGGAGCGATGGCCTTCCGGCGTGAAGGCGAATGGCTGCTGTGATCGATGCGCCAAGCCTTTCCGGAGCACGCGGGAGAACGTAAGCGACATTGACTGAAAACGCTGCAAATAGCCATCGAATACTTGGGTTTGACGCAGGCTGCGTCGGCCTATTTGGCGGGTTCCCCGCCGGCCTTTGCGGCTTCGATTGCCATTTGATCTTCGGAGGCAGATGCTGCGATCCAACAACAACACAGGGGGAGCAAGATGAGCAAGCCAGGTCTCGACAACCGGCACCGCAACCACGACGGCGAAATCAGCAGCAAGCACGGGGAGACGCCGCTGCGCACCTTGCGCAAGATTTACGGGCCTGGTTTCGCGGCGGGTTATCCCGAGACGGAGAAGCTGAGCGACATCCTGGTTCATCTGAACGAGACGTCGTTGAGCCAGCTGCGCCGCGATCATGAGACCGGCCATCTCGGTCACAAGATCACCAAGGCCTCGAAGTAAGCAGCTGCTTCAAAACTCCAGCGCCGCATTGTCGACCACCTCCTTCATCACGAAGAAGGTGCGCGTCTGCCGCACGCCGGGCAGCGCGATCAGCTGCTCGCCGTGGATGCGCTTGAAGTCATCGACATCGCCGGCGCGGATCTTCAGGAAGTAGTCGAAGTCGCCCGCGACGAGGTGGCAGTCGAGCACGCATTTCAGCTTTGCCACCGCCTGCTCGAAGCTCGCGAAGCTCTCGGGCGTCGAGCGGTCGAGCACGACGCCGACCATCACCAGCGTGCCCTTGCCGACCTTGCGCGGCGCGACCATGGCGCGGACGCCGCCGACGAAGCCCTCGTCGAACAAGGCTTGCGTGCGGCGATGGCAAGTTGCGGGGCTGACACCGACCTGATCGGCCAATTCGGCGTTGCTGAGCCGGCCGTTCTTCTGCAGCAATCTCAACATCTTGAGGTCGGTTCGATCGAGCCGGGCCGGCATGGAAGAATCTCTCACATTTGGCGATATATGTGAAAGAAAGCATAGCAAAATGAGAAATAGGTGCAACAGATGAAGAAGGCTTAGCCCGAGTTAGAGAGCACCTTTCGCGCCGTCGGTGATAGGTATTTGCCAACACCAGATCATCAATGGGGATGCCAGCATGCTGGAAAAATTCGCGCGCTATCCGCTCACCTTCGGGCCGACGCATATCGAGAAGCTCGATCGTCTTTCAAAACATCTCGGCGGCAAGGTCGAGCTGTACGCCAAACGCGAGGACTGCAATTCCGGACTCGCCTTCGGCGGCAACAAGCTGCGCAAGCTCGAATACATCATTCCAGATGCGATCGCCTCCAATGCCGATACGCTGGTCTCGATCGGCGGCGTGCAGTCGAACCACACGCGGATGGTGGCGGCGGTTGCGGCCAAGATCGGCATGAAGTGCCGTCTGGTGCAGGAAAGCTGGGTGCCGCACGAGGACGCCGTCTATGACCGCGTCGGCAACATTCTGTTGAGCCGCGTGATGGGCGCCGATGTGCGCCTGGTCGACGAAGGTTTCGACATCGGCATCCGCCAGAGCTGGGAGCAGGCGATCGAGGAGGTCAAGGCTTCCGGCGGCAAGCCCTATGCTATTCCGGCCGGCGCCTCCGTGCACAAATTCGGCGGGCTCGGCTATGTCGGCTTCGCCGAGGAAGTGCGCGCGCAGGAGAAGGAGCTCGGCTTCAAGTTCGACTACATCGTGGTGTGCACCGTCACCGGCTCGACCCATGCCGGCATGCTGGTCGGCTTTGCTGCCGACGGCCGCGCGCGCAACGTGATCGGCATCGACGGCTCGTTCACGCCCGATCAGACCAAGGCGCAGGTGCTGTCAATCGCGCAGAACACCGCAAAGCTGGTCGAACTCGGCAAGGACATCGTCGCTGATGACGTCGTGCTGGTCGAGGATTATGCCTATCCCGCCTATGGCGTGCCGTCGGATGAGACCAAGGAGGCGATCCGCCTCTGTGCCCGGCTCGAGGGCATGATCACCGATCCCGTCTACGAGGGAAAATCGATGCAGGGCATGATGGACCTCGTGCAGAAGGGCTACTTCCCCGCCGGCTCGAAGGTGCTCTACGCCCATCTCGGCGGCGCGCCGGCGCTCAACGGCTACGCCTACGCCTTCCGCAACGGCTAAAGGGCCGGCCGGGCGGGGGCCAGCCCCCGCCCATTATGGCGTCTCATGTCAGGCTTGTGTCAGCTTGTTTCGGTATCCTTGTGCGCCGGGCGAGCCAGGAGGCCTGCATTGAGGATGATGAATGCGCTCAGTCGCGCCATTGCCGCTCTCGGCATTGGCATCGCCGCCGTCGGGCATTGGTTCTGGATCCATCAGCACCATCCAACCCTGCCGCGCGCCAGTCTCTGGGCGATGAACGGGGCGTTCGAACTGTACGCCGGCATTTTCCTGCTCGGCGTCGGCGTCCATGCCCTCGCATCCGAGTACTGGTTCGGCGATCTCGGGCAGCCAAATCGGCCGGCGCCAAGCTCGGTCCGAGAGCCGAATTAGGCTCGTGTCGGGGCGTCGGAGTAACCCTGGCAAGGGCCGCGAGGGCGAGTCAATGCGGCCTGCACCAGTGACGTGAACTTGCGGCAGCGCCATCACCGCGCCGAGCAGTTAGATGGAGGGGGTGCGGTCCAGGACTGTCACCAAAACCGAGGTATCGATTCACCGGGCCTTAAGGCAAATCCCGCTAAAAACTGCACTGCCGGCTTGGCTTCGCAATGGGTCTGCGCCGGCTTTGCGTCCGGACTGATGCGGGTAACGTGGACAACATAGTCAATACCAGCACGTTCGTGTTCGAGGCTTGGCGTGGCGCGGTTTCCGATCCCGGCAAGCAATTGATCTTCGCTGCCCTGCTTCTGCTGCTGGCTGCTTACATGGGTTGGCGATCGTCCTGGCCGCGCCGTGCGGTCGATACGGTCGAAAGCGTGACGGCGACGCTCGCCATCTTCCTCATCAACATCCTGCTGACGCCCGCTGTCTGGCTGTTGTCGGAGCATTTCAAGGCGCTTTATGCGCTGCTTGGAATACCGAGTGTGCCAGGCTCCGTCTGGGATGGATTGCCGCTCTGGCTGCTCAGTTTCATCGCCATCCTGACTCAGGATTTCGCCAATTACTGGAACCATCGCGCCATGCATTTGAAATGGCTGTGGCCGGTGCACGCGATCCATCATTCCGACCCTGTCGTCAACGGCTTGACGACATACCGCATCCACATCCTGGAGGCGTTCGTGATGTGGGGCTCCTATACCATTTTGCTGACGTGGCTCGGCATGCCCGCCGACGCAATCGGCATCGGTGCACTCTTCGTGACGTTCCACAACGTCTACGTCCATATCAATGTCGACTGGGGCCACGGCGCGCTGCGCTTGTTGATCGCCTCCCCGCGCTTTCACCGCTGGCACCATGCCGATGTGCCGGAGTCCCACGGCAAAAACCTCGCCAACATCTTTCCGTTCTTCGACTGGATGTTTGGCACCTATCGCGTCCCAGGACCATGCGATGCACCTGTTGGCGCCGCGGGCATACCGCGCAACGACGTTGTGAAGCTGACATTGTGGCCGCTGCTGGAATGGGCACGGCTGGCGACCCTGTGGGTCGAAGCAAGACGAGCCCGGATCGTCGGCTGGCTGGCGCGTGGCGCCGGTCTGGGCAAGAGCATGCCTTTCGACATCAAGGCCGACTAGAATTGCTCCGGCGTCCTATTCGGACCGCCGCAACGTATGCAGCGTGATCTCGGCCGGGCAGTTGAGCCGTACCGGCGCGAGGCTGGTGCCGGCGCCGGTTGCGGTGTAGCCGGCGAGACGCTCAAAACGCCAGGCGCCGGCGCCCATCCGGCGCGGTAGCCGCGCCTCCAGCTTGATCGCGATGCCGCCGGGCAGACAGAGTTGGCCGCCATGGGTGTGGCCGCTCAGCATGAGATCGAAGCCGGCCCGCGCTGCCGCGCGATAGGACTCCGGCGTATGGGCAAGCAGCACCGAGAACGCATCGCGCGGAATTGTCGCCGCGGCCTTCGGAATGTCGTCGGCGCGATAGAAATGCGCGTCGTCGATGCCGGCCAGATGGATGACATCATTGCCGCGCGCGATCGTCTCGGATTCGTTGAACAGCATCCGGACGCCCATCGCCTCCAGCGCCGGGGTCATGCGGATGCTGTCGTGATTGCCGAGGATGCCGTAGAGCGGCGGCTTCAGCCGGGTGCAAAGCTCCGTCATCAACGCGAGGCTTGTGTCGAACGGGCCAAAGGTCTTGCCGCGATAGTCACCGGTCAGCACGCAGATATCGCAGGCGATGTCGCCGACAAAACCGGTCAGGTGCTGCATCGCGCCTTGGCTGATGTCAGCATGGAGGTCGCTGAGCTGCAGGATGGTGAAGCCGTCGAAGCTCGCCGGCAGGTTGGCTGAAGTCACTGTGTTTTGCCTGAGCTCGACACGGTCCGCATTGCGCCGCGCGCGGCCATAGAGGCCCGCGGCCTTGAGTGCGCCTTCGACGATCCAAGGTGCGAGCTGCCAGTTTTCGACATTGAACAGCAGCGTGCCCTGGCCGAACAGCTGCGCCTCGTGCTCGGTCTCGACCGCGAGCCGGCGCGCGACATGGTCGGCGCCGATCCGCTCGATCAATCCCTGCAAGTCTCTGTCCGTCATCGCTGTCCGTCTGTCCCGCGAGTGCGGTTCGCGTGACAGTAACACGCGCGATGACGGCGCGGAAAACCTCTCGGCGTACCGCTTCAGACCACGGGCACGCGCCTTGCGGCAATCGCGGCCGGCGAGATCACCTCGATGTCGAGCGGCACCTGCCAGCGTTCGGTGAAGCGCACAAGCGGCGGTGCGTTGCTGCCCTGCGCGCCCTGCAGTACGAAGCCGTCATAGCCCGAATTCATCACCTCGTTGCATTTCTGCACATAGACCGGGAAGCCGCCGATATAGGGCATGAACACACGGGGCCGGCCGGGGATGTTGGTGCCGACATACCAGGAGCTGCAGGTCGAGCGCAGCGACACCGTCGAGACGTCGTTGACATGGGCAACCCAGGCATCCTCGTCGTCGCGAGTCGGCTCGATGGTGCCGGCGCCGATATCGCGCATATGACTGAGGCAATCCGCCAGCCAGTCGACATGCTGCTCGATCGCCTGGATCATGCTCGCCAGCACCGACGGGCTGCCGGGCCCGGTGATCATGAACAGGTTCGGAAATCCCTCGGAGGCAAGGCCGAGATAGGCGCGTGGTCCGGCGTGCCATTTCTCGGCCAGCGTCCGGCCGCCGCGACCGGTGATCTTGATCTTGTCGAACGAGCCAGTCATCGCGGCGAAGCCGGTGGCGGAGACGATCGCGTCGACCTTGTATTCGGCGCCGTCGACCACAATGCCGTCGGTGGTGAAGCGCTCGATCGGCGTTTTGGACACGTCGACCAGCTTCACATGCGGTAGATTGTAGGTCTCGAAATAATTGGTATCGACGCAGAGCCGCTTGCAGCCGAACACGTTCTGCGGGGACAGCAGCTCGGCGGTCGCGGGATCCTTGACGATGCCGCGAATCTTCTCGCGCGCGAAGTCTGCGATGGTGTCGTTGGCGTCCTTCTCGAACAGCAGGTCGCCGAACGCACCGAGGAACGGCAGACCGCCGCGCTGCCAGGCCTCCTCATATTGCCGCTCGCGCTCCGCGGCGCTCGCCTCTAACGCAGGTTGGGCATTGAACAGGAAATAGAATCCGGTCGGGCGCGCCCGGGCCTTCGCGCGCAGTTCCGGATAATGTGCCTTGGCTTCTTTGAGATAGTCGGGCGACAGCGCCTCGTTCCACGCCGGCACCGACCAGGTCGCGGTGCGCTGGAACACCGTGAGCTCCGAGGCCCGTTGCGCGATGATCGGGATCGACTGGATCGCCGACGAGCCGGTGCCGATGACACCGACGCGCAAGCCGGTGAAGTCGACGCCGTCGTGCGGCCATTCGCCGGTGTGGTAGATCGGTCCGCGGAAACCCTCCATGCCGGCGAAGGCCGGACGGTTCGGCGCAGACAGGCAGCCGACCGCCATGATGCAGAATTTTGCCGTGACCTTGTCGCCGCGATCGGTCTCGATCGACCACGTGCCTGCCGCCTCGTCGAACGTCGCCGCGGTGACGCGGGTGTCGAACACGATCTGGCTGCGCAGATCGAAGCGGTCGGCGACGTGGTTGGCGTAGCTAAGAATCTCGGGCTGCGGTGAGTATTTCTCCGACCAGCTCCATTCCTGGTCGAGCTCATCGGAGAACGAGAAAGAATATTGCAGGCTCTCGACGTCGCAGCGCGCGCCGGGATAGCGGTTCCAGTACCAGGTGCCGCCGACGCCGCCGCCGGCCTCATAGACCAGCGCGGTGAAGCCGAGCCCGCGCAGCCGATGCAGCATGTACATCCCGGCAAAGCCCGCGCCGATCACCACGGCATCGAACGTTCCGGTTTCGGCAGGGCGCGCGTAGGTGCGCGCGGCGCTCTCCTGAGGCATGGCCCGTCTCTTCCCTGTATTGGCCGCGCCTGATTGAACGCGACGAGCCGAAGATTAGGGCGGGGGCGGCGCGGCCCGCAAGCGCGTGCACGGCCGCGCAGCGAATGGCACCCATGCCGAGTCGCGCCCGGTGGTGGTCCAGTACGGCATCTCAGGTGTAAGCTGGCCCCGACAAGAGAGAGCATGCTCCATGAAGCAGGAAGAACTTGAAGCCGTCGTCGGGCAGGGCGCTTCGGGGCCCATCGAAGACTACCTCCGCGCAATCGCCACCCAAGAGCGCCTGCCCGCCTACGCCATCGGCGTTTGCCTTGGCAGAATCGAAGAAGCGGCTCCGCCGCTGCGCGCCCTGGTCACTCGCGCTGCGAACGGCGAGCCATTGTCCGACGATGAAGCGCAGTTGCTGTTTCTGGGCCTGTACATTCTGGGGGGCGCCCGCGATACAGCAGTTTGCAAGGACCTGCTGCGTTTTCTTCGCAGACCCGAAGCCGAGCTAGATGAGCTGCTCGGAGATGGCCTGACGCAGGACATGGCACGTATTGTCACGAGCGTCTTCGATGGCGATATCGACGCTCTTTTGAGTCTGACTACAGATCAGTCGGTCGACCAATTCGTTCGCGACCAAATGCTCGGCGCGGCGGCCTTCCTCACCTGGAACGGAAGCATCGAACGCGATCAGATGCGACGTCTGCTCGAACGGTTTCATGAGGAGAAGCTTGCCGGAGACCAGGACCAGGCTTGGTTTGCCTGGCAACAAGCCATTGCCCTGTTAGGGCTTCGCGACCTGGCACCACTTGTGCATCGCGCGGGAGATGAAGGCCGCATACCGGATTGGATGCGGGAACGTCGGCACTTCGAGCAGATTCTGGCCGAGGCGGAGCAACGTCCCGAAGACATCACGCGCTTCGAGGAAATTCGTCTGGGATATATCGAGGACGTGCTCGAGGCGTTGGAATGGTCCGACTACGATGACGGCGATGCCACGAATCAATTCTCCGACGAAGATCTCGATACGGGATGGACTCCGACGGAGCCTGTGAGGAATCCGTTGCGCCATGTCGGACGCAACGATCCCTGCCCGTGCGGAAGCGGCAAGAAATACAAGAAGTGTTGTCTGGCTCGTCAGGCGTGAGCCGCTGTAGCCTGGGCCCGGCGTTGCCGGCTCAGCCGTCGTTGGCCTTCACCAACCTGATCAGCTCGGCGCCGTAATGCTCGAGCTTCTTGTCACCGATACCGGCGATGCCGCGCAGATCGTCCAGCGTATCCGGTCGCATCGCGGCAATGCCGTCGATCGTGGAATCATGCAGCACCACATAGGCCGGCACGCCGCGCTGCCGCGCCACCTCCGAACGCCAGGCGCGTAGCGCCGCATGCAGCGTGGGGTTGGCGGCGGCGCCCCTGCTATCGGCCGCTTGTGCGAGTTCGCCGCGGCGCGACTTGCCGCGGATCGCGCGGTTGCGCGCGCCCTCCGCCTGCTCGCGCAGCATCACCGCAGTTTCGCCCTTCAGCACGCCGCGGGCACTCTCGGTCAGCTTCAGCGCACCGAAGGCGTCGCTATCGGCGCGCAGATGGCCCATCGCCACGAGTTGGCGCAGCACCGCGCGCCATTGCTTCTCGTTGAGCTCGCGGCCAATGCCGAACACCGACAGTTGGTCGTGGCCGAACTGCTTGACGCGCTCGGTGAGGCGCCCGACCAGCACGTCGATCAGGTGCATGGCGCCAAAACGTTGCCCGGTGCGATAGACGCAGGACAAAAGCTTCTGCGCCAGCACCTTGCCGTCGCGAATGCGCGGCGGCGTCAGGCAATTGTCGCAATTGCCGCAGCTCTCGCCGCCTTGCGTCTCGCCGAAATAGCCGAGCAGGCGCTGCCGCCGGCAGTGCACGGTCTCGGCCAGTGCGACTAGTGCGTCGAGCTTGCCGATCGAGACCCGCTTGAAGGCGTCGGAGCCGGTCGATTCGTCGATCATGCGGCGCTGCTGCACGATGTCGGAGAGGCCGTAGGCCATCCATGCGGTCGACGGCTTGCCGTCACGTCCGGCGCGGCCGGTCTCCTGGTAATAGGCCTCGACGCTCTTGGGCAAATCGAGATGCGCGACGAAGCGCACATCCGGCTTGTCGATGCCCATGCCGAACGCGATGGTCGCAACGATCACGACGCCGTCCTCGTTGATGAAGCGATCTTGATTCCTGGCACGCACGCCGGCATCGAGCCCGGCATGGTAGGGCAGCGCGAGAATGCCGGCGTCGCTCAGCGACGCCGCGACATCCTCGACCTTGGCGCGGGACAGGCAGTAGACGACGCCGGCATCGCCCGCATGCCGTTCGGCGATCAGATTCTTGAGTTGCGTGGTCGCATTCTGCTTGTCGACGATCTCGTAGCGGATGTTGGGCCGGTCGAAGCTCGCAACGAATTCCGGCGCGTCCGTCAGTGACAGCCGCTCCGCAATCTCTTTCCGCGTCATCGCGTCGGCGGTCGCGGTCAGCGCGATGCGCGGCACGCCGGGAAAACGTTCGGCGAGCACCGAGAGGCCGATATATTCGGGGCGGAAGTCATGGCCCCATTGCGAGACGCAATGCGCCTCGTCGATCGCAAACAGCGCGATCTTCGCCTGGCCGAGCAGATTGAGGCAGCGCGGCGTCAGCAGCCGTTCCGGCGCGACATAGAGCAGATCGAGGTCGCCCGCGAGCAGCCGCCGCTCGACCTCGGAGGCCTCCTGATAGGACAGCGTCGAGTTCAGCACGGCGGCGTTGAGGCCGGCCTCGGTCAGACCCGCGACCTGGTCGCGCATCAGCGCGATCAGCGGCGACACCACGATGCCGCAGCCGTCGCGCAGCAACGACGGCAGCTGGTAGCACATCGACTTGCCGCCGCCGGTCGGCATCAGCACCAGGCAATTGCCGCCATCAGCGACATGGCGGATGATCTTTTCCTGCGCACCACGGAAATCCGGCAGGCCGAACACGTGGTTGAGCACGGACAGCGCATCGCGGGGCGGGGCAGATGCACGATCGAGGGCGGGCTGGGCGGTCATGAGTCCTGGGGTCAACAGGCGGTGATCGAGGTCCTGGGAACCGAACGATACCGAAACGAGACCTGTTAATACACCCTCCAATCACAAACGCAATTCGGGGCGGCGCTTGGCCACACATCGCTCGTCAATGCCACCTGCGCTCACCCGCAGGCGCATCAAGGATGCGATCGACGCGTGAAACCGTTGATTCAGACGGAGGAAGCGATCGGCGGTGGCGTCGGCGTCAACTCCTCGATCTTGTAGTCCTTCGGCATGTTGATCGGACGGTAGGTTGGAATTTCCTCCATCCGTTCCAGCACCGAGCGATGGATCGTCGAACCGTCCGGAATCAGCCGCGGCTCGCCAAGTGGCAGATAGAAGCCGAGGAAGGATTTACGCTCGGGCCATTCCTTCCACTTGTCGCGCTTCGGAATCCATTCCAGGATTTCCCAGGCGCCGGTCAGCGAATTGCGCAACGGTCCCGTCGCGCTCGGCGGCACATAGACGTGCGCCGGCGGCGGCAGCGGCATTCCCCAGGCGAAATGATCGATCAGCATCCGGTCCATGTGCAGCCCGGCGGCCTGGGCCTGCGCGAGCATCCATATCAGCGGAAATTTCGATAGCCCGCTCTCGGCCTCCGGATAGCCGCCGCCGATGTCGGAGTGGACGCCGGCAAACCAGACCTGACGGATGTCCTGGTCCACGGCCGTCTTCGGATCGAACGGATTCGACCGGTACTTCTGCGGGTCGATCCAGCGATTGAGGCGGAACATGCGCCGCCGCTCGTCCATCGAGATCGCCTGGCGGAATCGCTTGACGCTTGAATTGGTGCGGGTGAAGAGCAGCGTCTGCATGTCGAACCAGAAATTGTCCTGCCGCGGCACGATGATGCAGGCCACGGTGTCCCAGACCCCGATGAATTCGATGTCGATGTTGCGCCCGCCGGCGATCTGACTGAAATGCCAGACCTCCTTCAGCGGCGCTTCGTCGAAGGTCCCATCGGACCTCTGGGCGTCCGAACTGGCTTTCTTGAAGGTGCCGAAAGCATAGGTGGCGAGGTCGATCTGGTCGACCGGCAGCAGTCCCATTGCATGGATGAAGCCGGCCAGCACGCGCACCGTGTAGGCGCCGCGGCTGAAGCCGAACACCCAGACCCGGTCGCCGGGCTCCCAAGCCTTGCACAGGAAGACGTAGGCATCGAGCGTGTCCTTGTCGAGGCCTGCACCGAAGGCCAGCCCCCACAGGCCGCGCATCTGCTGCTTGAAGCGCCCCCAGGAATTCTGCATGCCGATCGTGCCGAGCCCGGGCTGGTAATAGATCCGCTGCCGATCGCTCTTCTCGGTGACACGAAACAGCTTCAGCACGTTGGAAATATTGGCGCTGATCTCGCTGCCGGTGCCGTCGCAGCAAATGATGATATCCTTCGGCATCCGTTGCCCCCTGCGGTCGCCGTGAACTCCTGCGTCTATCTAGGGCAGAATGCGGTCCGGATTCAATCTTCAATTGAGCAAGGCTGTGTTTACGCGGGATGACTCGCCACCCGGCGGCCTGGCGGAGCGTGTTTTGCTGCGCCCGGCCCCAGCGCTGTGCACGCGCGTCCGGTTGCGGCAATCCGTAGAATTCAATTGCAACAGTGCGGAAAAGATGGGAATCTAATCAACAACCATTGCGATATTGTATCCATACTTTCTATTTTCTGGAGATTTGCCCGGTGCGCGTGCATATTCTGCCCGCGGGTGTCCACCACACGCCTGACCTGCACAGGGGCGGACCGACATGAGTCATGAAGCCCGCGTGAAGGTCATCCTCGCTGGTTTGGTCGTGATTGCGTTTGGCCTGTTCTGGGGCGTCGGCAAGTACGCCGAAAGAGTCTTCGCAAAGAGATTTCCTTCGCGCTTTCCTGAGAAGACGCTGAGCTACACAGCCGACCAGCTCAGCGCACTGGTTACGTCGGACCTTCGGTTCAAATACGTCTGCCCGATCCTGTTCCCACTCGATCTGATCGTCATGCTGGCGCTTGCGGGCGCGATGGGCGCGGCATCGTCGCACTGGATCAAGCAACTCTATCCATCTGAGGCGTGGCTCGGGCTGCTGGTGCCGGGGGTATATCTGCTCAGCGACCTGATCGAGGATTGTCTGTTGGCGTGGCTGTTGCTGCGCGGCGAGCCGAACGAGGCAGCACGGACCGTTCCGATGTTGAAAGCGATCACGACCATCAAATTCGTCAGCTTCTCTGCAGCGATCGCGTTGACGCTGATCTCATTGGCTGGATGGCTGCTCAGTACCCGGCTTGGCTCGTAGAGCTCCGTTCCGATGGAATCGGAACGGAGCTCTAGATTCTTGCTTTGACGCGTTTTCTTCACGCGAACCGGTATCCACTTCGCTCGAAAACGCTCCAGGCGCCGGTCATTCAAGACCGTGGGGCCTATTGATACGTCGCCACAATGTCCGACACCGCGCGCTCGAGCTGCTGCGCGGTACCGCATTGGCGCACCACGCTGCAGAAGGTCGCGTAACGCGGCATTTCCGAATCGCCAAAGCCCCAGACCATGCGGCCCTCGGGATTGAGCCACACCAGCCGCTTGGAGCGTTCACCGATGCGGCGCAGGATTTCGGCGCGCGGGTCGAGATTGTTGCTGCGGGCGTCGCCGAGCACAATCACGGTGGTCTGCGGTGTGATCGCGCTCATCCACTCGTTCTCGAAATCGGCGAATGAGTTGCCGTAGTCGGACGAGCCGAAGCCGACCTTGGACATGATCTCTTTCATCGCCTCTTCGGGCGATTTGGAGTCCAGGATGTCGCTGACCTCGATCAGATGGCCCGAGAAAGCGAACGAGCGGACGTCGTCGACCACCTCGTGCAGGCTGTGGATCAGGAGCAGGAAGAAATCCGAGACCCGCGCGACCGAACCCGAGACGTCGCACAGCGCCACGATCTTCGGCCGGTCGCGGTGCTTGCGTTTCCATGCCGTGAGGAAGGGGACTCCGCCCCAGGCTGCGTTACGCCGCAGCGTGCGGCGCACGTCGAGATGGCCGCGGCGCTGGCGCTTGCGCGGCTTGGAAAAGCGCTCGCGCAGGCGGCGGGCGATCCGGCGGATCAGCGCGCGCATCTGCTCGACCTGGCGCGGTTCGATCCGCGCCAGCGGCGCGTTGCGCAGGATTTCGTTGCGCAGGTTTTCCGTCTCCTCGCGGCCGTAGAGCAGCAGGGCCTGCGAGACCGTATCGCGGACGGTGCCGCGCAAGCCGTTGAGCGCATCCTGCAGCCGCTCGGCGAGCGCGGGGTTGCGTGTGGTCAGGTCGTCGATGTCGTCGCGCAGCCGCTCGATGCCCATCGCATTGAGGATGCGGGTCTGGAAGATGCCGCGCTGAGTGAAGTAGCGAATGTCGGACAGCGAGGCTGCGCCCGAAGCGTTGGCGATTGCGGCCGAGAGCGCGTTGCGGTCTTGCGACAGCAGCATCTCGGCGAGCGATCCGATGTTCTCGCTCTCCGCGCCACCCGCCGCGTCGCCATGCGCATCGGCCGACGGGTTGGCGCCGGACTCACTGTTGTCGTCCTGCTTGTTCTGCTCGGAGGTGTCCTGCTGCGGCTCGGGCTGGCTGAAGAACAGATCAAAACAGTCGGCGAGCGCGCGCTTCTCGTCCTGCGTCTTGGCGAGCGTCAGCAGGATGGTGTCGCGCAGGATCGTGCGATCGGCGAAGCCGATCTTGGACACCGCGCACATCGCGTCGATGCTTTCGGCGGGTGAGACCCGGACCCCGGCCCCCCGCGCCGCACGAAAGAAGCGATGCAGGTTCTCGCGCATTGGAACCCTAGCTAAAGACGCCTTGCCGCGATGCCTTGGCAATGAACGCCGAGACCTGCGGCGTTGCGGCCTCGATATCGGCTTCGTATTTGAGGAGTACGTTGAGCGTATCCTTGACGATCTCGTGGTCGAGTTCGGTGGCCTGCAGCAACACCAGCACGCGCGCCCAGTCGATCGCCTCGCTGACCGAGGGCAGCTTCTTCAAATCCAGCGTGCGGATCTCGTGGATGAAGCCGACCATCTGCTTGCGCAGGGCCTGGGAGATGCCGGGAACGCGGCTCTCGACGATACGCTCTTCCAGCTTCTGCTCGGGGAAGCCGATGTGCAGATGCAGGCAGCGCCGCTTCAAGGCGTCGCCGAGGTCGCGCTCGCTGTTCGAGGTCAGGATCACGGTCGGCGGCGCGACCGCCGATATCGTGCCGAGCTCGGGGATGGTGACCTGGAAATCGGAGAGGATTTCCAGCAGCAGCGATTCGAACTCGGCGTCGGATTTGTCGATCTCGTCGATCAGCAACACGCAGCCGGCCGGCTGCTCCAGCGCCTGCAACAGCGGGCGCGGCTCGACGAATTCCTTGGAGAAGAACACGTCGCCGAAGGCGTGGAGCTGGCCGAGCGCCTCATGCAGCGTCTGCGCTTCGCCGAGCACCTCGCCGAGCTTGTCCTTCAGGATCTGGGTGTAGAGCAGCTGCTTTGCGTACTTCCACTCGTACAGCGCCTTGGCCTCGTCGAGGCCCTCATAGCACTGCAAGCGGATCAATTTGAGGCCGCGCCAGGCGGCGATCGCTTTCGCCAGCTCGGTCTTGCCGACCCCGGCGGGGCCTTCGACCAGGATCGGCTTCTCGATCTGCTGCGACAGATACACCGCAGTGGCGATCTGCCGGCTGGCGATATAACCGTGCGCGGCGAGGCCGCTTTCCACGGCCTCGATCGCGGCGGTGGGCCTGGTGTCAGCCACGAGGATCAGCTCCGAAGTTGCCTAGAACTCGGACCTGTTCTGCCCCCGTTACAGGCAAAGCACAAGGCTCGTTTGGACCGCAAAGGCCGAGGGTTAAAGGCTTGGGGTTAGCGCATGGTTCCGGCCTATTTCCGCCGAGCGCAATACAAGCCGGAAGCGGCGTCGTCAGCCTGCGCAGCTCTTCACGAAATCCTTGCGCTGCGGGCCAACGACCTTCTGGTCGATCGCCTGCTTCAGGCAATCGAGACGCGCCTGCGCCATGCAGAGCTGTATCTGGTCGTGCTTGTCCTGCCCCTTCAGCGCTTGCGCCGACGATTGACAGGCCGCACGCCTCGCTCCGGGCACGGGCGCAGCCGCCGCGTTGTCTTGTGCGGGAGCCGCTGGCGGAGCGACAGGAGTTGCGCCCGGCGTGGACTGTGCAAAGGCCGCGACGGAAACCAGGAGCGAGCCGGCTGAGACGAGAGCGATGACCAGGGATTTCATGAGTGCCTCCGAAAAGAGGCTGACGATTAGATGCCATCGCCTGAATGTTTGGTGAATGCGTGCGGAACCGGCTTCACCTCAACGTGAGGCCGGTCGCGGCTTCGAGTTCGCCGATCGCCTGCGCGGCGTTGAGCACCTTGATCGTGGTCATGCCCATCTCGCGCGCGGGCTTCAGGTTGACGCCGAGATCATCGAGATAGACGCAGTTCTTGGGATTCACTTGCAGCGTCTCAACCATCATCTGGTAGATGCGCGGATCGGGCTTGCGCAGTCCGATCTTGGCTGATTCGATCACATGATCGAACAGCACCATCACCTCGGCGATATAGAGCGTGCGCCCGCTGTGGCTGCCGATCGCGTTGGCCGGAAGATTGTTGGTGATGCAGCCGGTCTTGAACTTCGCCTTGATGCGCTTCAGTGCCTCGACCATCTCGGGGCGCAGGTCGCCGGACACCAGCGGCAGCACGTCCTTGCCGCGCACCTCGGCGCCGAGCGATTTCGATTCCGTCGCGAAAAGTTTGTCGAAGGCGTCGATGTCGATTTCGGCGCGCTCGAATTTGGCCCAGGCGTTTTCGAGATGGTTGGCAGCGTTGGTGCGGCGGATGATGTCGGCGGGCAGGCCGCGCTCGGTCTCATAGCGCGCGAACGCTTCGAACGGCGAGGTGGTCAGGACGCCGCCGAAATCCCAGATCACTGCTTCGATCATTGTTCCCTGCCAGGTCACGTATTGGTTGACGGAGCGAGCGGCTAACACGGATTGATGACCGGAACCAGCCCGATCCGGCGCTTGGCGATCCGCGCGGCGCGGGCTATTGCTGCGCCGATGAAGAAACGTCACTTGATCTTCGCGGCCATGCTGTCGCTCACGTGCTCTCCCGCCTCCGCCATCGTCGGCGGCGGCGCACCGTCGACCGACGGTGTCGCGCGTTCCGTTGTCACCATCGTCGGCTCGCGCGGCAATTTCTGTACCGGCGCGTTGATCGCGCCAAAAGTCGTGCTGACCGCGGCGCATTGCGTGCAGCCCGGCGCCGACTACAAGATCGTCGATTATGGCGCGGACCGGCAGCCCAAGCTGCAGGACGTCAAGACGGTTGCGATTCATCCGGGCTTCAAGATGCAAGCGATGCTTAATCATGTCGCGACCGCCGATGTCGCGCTGCTGCAGCTTGCCGCGCCAATGGTTGGGAAAGCGCCATCGACGCTTGGTACGCCCGAAATTCCGATCCAGGTCGGCGGTCGTTTCACCATCGCGGGCGTCGGCGTCACGGTGCGCGGCGACGGCAAGAGCGGCGGCACCATCCGCGTCGCCGGCCTGATCGCGACCGGCAAACCCGGTACGCTGCAGATCCGTCTCGTCGATCCGGTTGGCCAGGGCACACGCGACGGGATGGGCGCCTGTACCGGCGATTCCGGTGCGCCCGTGTTCGAGGACAAGCAGAGCGGGCCTGCGATCATCGGCGTGGTGAGCTGGTCCACGGGGCCGAACGGCACCGCTGGCTGCGGCGGCATCACCGGCGTCACGCCGCTGACGCTGTACCGCGACTGGCTGATGCAGACCGCGCGGCAGTGGGGTGCGAGGTTTTAAGTCACGACGACCCTGTAGCAACAATTAGATCTTGTGGTTGTTCGCGATTGGATTGTCCGATCGCCGTTGATCCTGACGTCGTGCTCGCGGCCGTCAAGGCGTGGCCTGTCGAGGGCGGAGTATGTGGTGGGGTTTGAGCGACGGCCATCCTTGACGGCCGCTGCGCGCGGCGTCTTTGCGACGGCAGGTCGGGACGAAGAAACGGCGCCCCGATCGAACAAAGAAACGGATCAGCTGGCCGGGACGGTAGCGGCCAGCGGTGGCTGGTCTTGCCACGGTGTCCCGCGGGCCACGACGGTGTTGATGAAAATGAGCAGCTTCCTGGGGCACAGGCAATGAGCGCACGCTTGTGCCCCTTGCCGGCGGCGATCAGCCTTCTGTAAAGGGCGATGAGCTGTGGATTCCAACGAAAGGATGCCGGCAGCGCGGCTGTATAGAGTGCCCGGCGCAGGCGTTTGCGGCCGCCGTCGATTTGACGGCTGCCAAGCCGATCGCCGCTATCGTCGTCATAAGGTGCAAGTCCGGCCAAGGCGGCGACCTGTTCACGCGTGAGGAGACCGATCTCGGGCATCCGGACCAGGATGGCCACCGCGGTCAGCAGTCCACTGCCGCTGACGCTGTAGATCAGATCGAGCCGGGCAGCGAGATCGCGACGCGCGCGGATCGCCGCCACCAGGGCCTTGAACTCGGCTCGTTCGCGCTTGGCCAGACGGGCGATATCTTCCTTCCAGAGCTTTTGGATACGCCCATCGCGACAGCTCTCGAGCCGGTTCTTGAGCTTGGCAATATCCTCGCCGATCTGATCGATCATCGTCAGATGCCCGGCAAACGGCAGCAACTTGGCATCGGGCGCGGCGTAGATCTTCCGGACCGCGGCGGTACAGGCCGCGATCAAGGCGGCATCGATCTTGTCGTTCTTGGCCCGCTGCAGCCGAAATTTGGCATAGCTGCGCACCTGCGCTGGCTGGAACACCACGACGACAAAGCGTTTGCATCGCAGTTCGGCAACCACGGCCTGTTCATAGCCGCCGCTCGCCTCAATCCCGACCCGCTTCACTTTGTGGCGCCGTAACCACTCCACCAGCGTCTTGTAACCCTCAACTGTGTTCTCGACCTGCAGCCGTTCCGTGCTGCTATCGAACGCCACGTCGAGCTTCCGTTTGCCGGTATCGATCCCGGCACACATTGTGGTACGCTTGGCCATCTTCCTCGACCCTCCCTTGTGATGCGAACCTAAAGTTCGTTCAACCATGCGGGTCCCGATGAAGTGCCGATCGCGATCTTGCTACAAAGACAGCCCTCAAGGCTTCGGTGGGCATCGATCCGATCGATCGGCGGCCCAGCTCGGGCGGCCACCCGCGCTGGGCCATTCCTCACGGAACGAGGCAAGTCTAATCCAGCGCGCTAATACAAGGGTGGGCAAAGCGTAGCGTGCCCACCATCACGGGCCGTGCAAGATGTGGTGGGCACGGCGCGGCGCGCCTTTGCCCACCCTACGGATTGAGCACGCGTCGAACCTAATGCCCCGCCGCCTTCTTCGCAGCCGCGTTGTTCAGCACGATCAGGCCGTCGACGGCGACGCCTAGCTTGCTGTTGATCAGGAACGGATTGACGTCGATCGAGGCGATGCGGTTGCCGGCGTCGGCCATCAGATTGGAGAGGCCGACCAGTGCCTTCACCGCTGATGCTTCGTGCAGCGCGGGCTTGCCGCGATAGCCCTTCATCTTGATGCCGGCCTTGGTCTTCGCGATCAGCTCTCGCGCCTCGGCGGCATCGAGCGGCGCGCCAGCAAGGGCCACGTCCTTCAGCAGCTCGATATCGACGCCGCCGGTGCCGAACAGCACCACGGGTCCCATCTCGGCGTCGAGCGAGGCGCCGACCACGAGCTCGAGGTCGGCCTTGACCTGCTGCGCGATCAGGATGCCTTCGAGCTTCGGCTTACCTTTCAGCTTCTTCACCCGCACAGTAATGTCGTTGAACGCCTTCTTCACCTCGGCGGCATTGCCGAGGTTCAGCACCACGCCACCGATATCGGATTTATGCAGGATGTCGGCGCTGACCACTTTCGCGACCACCGGAAAGCCGATTTGCTTGGCGATTGTCACGGCCTCAGCCGCGGTCTGTGCGACCTCTTCCCTGGAGACCGGAATGCCATAGGCCTTGAGCAGCTTCTTCGAGGCGACCTCGTCGAGCGCGGCGGCGCCATTGGCGGCTGTTAGCGTCTTCTCCAGCACGGCGCGCGCGGAGGCCTTCGAGCTGGACACGATGTCAGGCACTTCCTTGCGCAGGCCGGCGTATTCGATCAGCGCCTTGATGGCGCCGACGGCGCGGTCGAGGCCCTGCATCACGACGATGTCAGGGAGGCTCTTGCGCAGTCCCTTGGTGAATTCGGTGAAGCCGATCGACATGGTGCTGATATAGATCACCGGCTTATTGGCCTTGGCCGCCATCTCGTTGACGATGCGCAGATTGCGCTCGCGCAATTCGTGCGGCGCCTTCGGCAGCTCGGCGTCGATGATGACGACATCGGTGTCGGGATCGTCGATCATGATCTCGATCGACTTCATGTAGACCGAGGGATCGACCACTGCGGCAAAGCCCGCATCAAGGGGATTGCCGACGATGCTGCCGGGTCCTAGCATCTTCGCCAGTTGTTCTGACGCGTTCGGGCTCAACGGCGCAAAGTTCAGGCCGGCGGAATAGAAGGCGTCGATCAAGAGACCGCGCTTGCCGCCGGATAGCGACACCGCGGCGAGGTGATTGCCCTTCGGCGGATCGGCGTGAACAAAACACTCGGTGGTCTCGATCAATTCGTCGAGCCCACGGACGCGGATCACGCCTTCGCGGGTTGAAATCGCGTCAAAGGTCTCGATCGAGCCGGCGAGTGCGCCGGTATGCGCCATCGCTGCAGCGCGGCCGCCTTCAGATGCGCCGAGCTTGAGCGCGATCACCGGTTTGCCGGCGGCACGCGCGGCCTTGCAGGCTTCGCGGAACACTTTCGTGTTCCGGACGCCTTCGAGATAGACCACGATGACGCGAATGCTGGGATCGGCGGCGAAATAGGCCATCAAGTCCGGCGTCTCCAGCCCGGATTCGTTGCCGGTCGTGACCATGTAGCCGACGCCGACGCCGCGATCCTCGAGCGCCTGGCGGATCGCCATCACGATCGCGCCGGATTGGCCGGCGATCGCCACCGCGCCCTGCTCCATGGTGACGATGCGGTCGTCGATATTGGTGAACAGGTTTTCGCCAGCGCTTAAGTTACCGAGACAGTTCGGGCCGGTGACGGCGAGCCCGGTCTCCTTGATGGCCTGCTTCAGCTCGACGGCGAGCCGCTGGCTCTCCTCGTCCTGCAACTCGCTGAAGCCTGAGGTGACGATGGTCGCGGAACGTGCGCCGGCGGCGGCCGCATCGCGGATCACCTGCACGGCAAACCGGGCCGGCACCAGCACCAGCACGTGATCGGGCTTCTCCGGGAGGCCGGCAAAATCCTTGTAGCAGGGCACGCCCCAGATCGCTTCACGCTTGGCGTTGATCGGGAATATCCTGCCTTCATATTTGTATCTGATCAGATTGTTCCAGATACGCTCGGCATAGTTGCCCGGTTTGTCGGTGGCACCGACCAGCACGATGTTGCGCGGGTGCAGCATCGCATGAATGCTCTTCACGATGTCGCTGGCGTCGGCAGGCGGCGTCCATTTTGAGGACGGATGAGACGCCGTGCTTGCGAGAGTTTCCATGGAGCCTGCCCTTACCCTTGTTGTCGTTCGTTTCCTCAGGCCGACGGACGATCGCCGAACGCCGTGATTTTCATTCCTTTTATGGCTGACGGAAGAGGGTGGCAACTCACGCCAGCACGGGGCAGGGCACCGCACAAAATATCCCGGCGCGCGCAAAATTCGCTGGGCTTGGGAACCCGGTTCGATCAAGGTCGCGTGCAGCAGATAGCGCTCCGGCCCCGATGTCAGTGCATCGAACGGCCAGCAGGTCGACAGCACCAGCTCATATCGGTCGGTCAGCGGATCAATCCCGGACTGGTCGAAGCGGACGACCGAGCTGCGATCGGCCCGATAGCGGAATGTCTTGCCGTCACTCGTGGTGACGTCGATCTCGTCGCCAACAGCGACGTCCTTGAGGAAGCGAAAATGCGTGTCGCGATGCGCAGAGTAGACCGCGACGCCGCGTTCGCCGGCGTCGACGGTCTCTTCGACATGGCCCGGACCGAACGCGAGTGCCTGGCCGCTGCTGCCGGCGAGCACGATGGTCGAGGCATGGAGCCGTTTCACCTCGATTCGCGCCACCGGCCAGGTGTCGGCCCAGCTCCACGGCTTCACGGGATGTCCCGTGACGATGGTCTCTTCGAAAGCGCGCTCCAGCAGCACCTGCGCGAGCAGCGCCTTGGCGTGGATGGTGGCGCCCTGGCCGAACAGGATCAGGCCGATGAGGGCGAGGATGGCCGGAGGGAGAAAGCGGGGCATGTCGGACCTTGCTGTCATTCCGGGGCGTCCGAAGGACGAACCCGGAATCTCGAGATTCCGGGTTCGATGCTGCGCATCGCCCCGGAATGACACTCAGAAAGAGAACGGCGCGCGCGGCCCTTGGGGGACGGGTGAGAGGCCGCGCGCGCTCTTGAAGGAGGAGGTCGGGGGAAACCTCCTCCTTTCATCCGACGTCAGTGGGGCGACGTCTGACGTCGGTTGAACACCATGAGGAGCAGGCTGACCGTGAGCAGGATCACGCCCGCGATCATCTTCAACTCGGCATCGGTCGCCGTCTTCGGCAGCTGGACCGTGGCGGGAGCCGTCGTGACCACCGGCCGCTTCAGCGCCGCGAGCCGGACGTTGACATCACCAGCTTCAGCACGACGCTCGGTCGGGGCCACCGGCAGGCGCGGACGCTCGCCGAACACCTTTGCAAAATCCCAGCCCGCCGGCAGGTTGAGCGGCAATTCGCTGAGCTTCAGCGGCTCGCCCTCGGGACGGCTGGGCGTCTTGTCGACCGCAACCAGGCTGGTCAGCCGGGTGACGAGCTGATGCTCCAGTGCGAGCGCAAGGATGGTCTTGTCGGCATCTTCAGGACTTGCCTGCCGCGTGGTGCGCGCGACTTCGGCATCCGCGATCTTGCGGCGCGCCCACAGTTTTGAGAGACCCTTGCCCTTGGCGGCGTTGGCGAGCGGCAGCGTCACGCTCCAGGGCCGGTCGCCGATCCGGCCCTTGATCTCGACCGAGCCTGCGAGCTTGTCGAGTTTGGCGGCGAGCACCAGCGGCTCGTCGCGATAGACGTCGGGGATCGCCGCCGGCGTCAGGTCGGCCGTGGTGTCGGAGAATTTTGCGGAGAGACCGGTCACTGCCGGATTCTCAAGTTTGGCGAACAGGTCGCGCATTCGTTCGTCGACCTGTTCGACCGAGCCGATATGGGTGAAGGTGCCGCGGCCGAGTTCGGCGGCGCGGGTCATCAGATAGGTGTTCGGCGCTGAGCCGATGCCGACCATGAAGATGCGCGAGCGGCCGCGCAGTGCGCTGATGGTCTCGAACAATTGCTGTTCGTTGCCAATCGCGCCGTCGGTCAGGAATACGACTTGGCGGATGGTACTGGCGTCATCGTGATTGGTGTCGGACAGCGCGGCGCGCATCGCTGGCACCATCTCGGTGCCGCCGCGCGCTTGCAGCGCGCTGACGAACGACGTCGCGTTGCCGATGTTGGCAGTATTCGCGGCCACCGGCGTCGGGAACAGCACGTCCATGGTGTCGTCAAAACGTATCACATTGAAGCGGTCGGCCGGCTGCAGGCGGCCGAGCGCGTACAACAGGCTCGCCTTGGCCTGGATGATCGAGGTGCCGCCCATCGAGCCGGAATTGTCGATCACGAAGATCACTTCGCGCGGCAGCGGCTTCTCGTTCGCCTGCTCGACCGACGGCGGGGTGACGAAGGCGAGCAAATAGTCGGAATTGCCGACACGCTCGCGGAACAGTCCGACCGACGGCGCTTTTTCGGCGGCGGGTTTCCAGGTCAGCTCGAAGTCACGATCGGCCGGCACCGGGCCTTCGGCCAGCTTAATGACGCGTGTGGCATTGTCGGGGCTCTCGATCTTGACCTGGTGAAAATGGCTCTTCACCTCGCCGAGCGCGAAGCCGGCCTGCAGGTGCACCGTGATATTGGTCGAATTGATCGGCGCATTCTCGGCGGGGTCAAGCACCGGCGGCGAGATGCGGTCGCGATCCGGCACTGGATCGGTCGTGGTCGCGCCCCAGCCGCCGCCATCGGCGCGGAGGTCGACGCTCTGCACCACCGGTTGCGGATTGTAGCGCGGGCCAACCACCATCGGCACCCGCAGCGAGAACGCATTGCCGTTCTGCTGCACCGGCTCCTGATATTCGATCTGCACCAGCACCGTTTCGCCGGGGCCGATGTTGGCGACCGAGTTGGTGAAGATATTCGGCCGCTCCTGTTCGGTGAGCGCGGCCTTCTGGCCGTTCTGTTTGGCTTGCTCGTAGATGGCGCGGGCCTGCTGCCGCTCCTTGATGTCGCCGACCACGACGCGGTCGCCGACCACCATCTTCAGGGTGTCGACCGCGCCGCCTGAAGGCAGCGGGTAGACGTAAGTTGCTTCGACCCAATCCTTGGTCTGGTTGCGAAAGACTTGGGTGACCCGGGCGCGAACGGTTGGACCGGAGACGGTGAGGTCGACGTCGATGCCGAGCCTGAGAGCGTCGGTATAGCCGTCGTCGGTCTTCAGCAGTAGCGAGCCGGAGCGCGCATCGGCCGGCCGCAACAATGCGGGCTTCGGCTGCTCCGCCGACCACACCGGATCAAAGCTCAGGAACAGGGCCGCAAAGCCGATCGCCAGCGCGGCCACGCCTTCCACCAGGAAGAACAGCAGGATGCGCATCCTGCGCGACAGGCGGATCCGCCGGCTGGTCTCACTTGCATCGCAAATCGTCATTTTCGTCGCTCCCGAGCGAGGGTTTCGCTGTCTCGCAATCATGGAGAACGGCCGTTTTGGCGCGAGCAGAACGATCGGCAATGTTTGGCCACCGTCCGTCGCGATCCGCCTGCGGGCTAGGCGGATTTGTGCGGTTTTGTGCTGGATTGTCCGGTCTGCTAGACTGCGGAAATCGATGAGGAATCGCGCTGGGGATCACGATGCCGACGCCGGACAAGCAGCTTTCCGCCGAGCAGAGCCGGCAGGTCGCGGAGACCATCCGCGAGGAGATCGCGCGGCGTCGAATTTCGCGGCAGACGCTGGCCGAGCAGGCGAAGCTCAGCCTCTCGACGCTGGAAAAGGTGCTCGGTGGTCGGCGCCCGTTCACGCTCGCAACCACGGTGCGGCTGGAGCAGGCGCTCGGCGTCTCCTTGCGCAAGATGCCGGCCGTCGCGCCGGTCGCAGCATCCGTCAATGGCGCGATCGCGCCCGACAGCCTCGGATCCTATTCCCGCCGCGCGGTGGCGCGGATCGAAGGGACCTACATCACGGTGCGGCCGTCATTCGGCGACAAGGATGCGATCTATGCCTATCGCACCGAGATCGCCTGGGATGAGGTCACCGCGTCACTCGGATTTCGTGAGGGCGAGCGGCAGGATGCCGACTACACCCAGTACGGCGAGGTCGCGGTGCCCAACGAGTCGGGTTTTGTCTACCTCGTCACCAACCGTCACGGCCAGCATCGCCTGATCACGGTGTGCCGGCCGCGCAATTCCGGCGAGATGTACGGTATCATCACGACCTTGCTCGCCGGCCGCGCCTCACTGTTGACGCCGATCGCGGCGCCGATCGCACTGTTGCCGGTGAAGAACGTGCCCAATCCGAGTCTCGGGCGGGTATCGCCGGACGATGCAAACTACAAGCTCTACTGCGAGCATTTGCGCCGCACGGTGGATGAGTCATTTGCGATCTTGTTGCCGGGCTAACGTTCGTCATTCCGGGGCGCGCGTAAGCGCGAACCCGGAATCTGGAGATTGTCGATCGAGATTCCGGGTTCGCTCGCTTGTCGCGAGCGCCCCGGAATGACGGATACGATCAGCCCCCCGTCTCGGCGCTGAGGATGTCGCCGAACAGCTCCCACTGCCCGCTCTTGAAGCGCCACATCTGGAGCTGCTCGATCGGAGCGAAGTCGGTCGCGCTGGTGTTGATCTTGATGCCGGGGATCAGCGTGTCGGGCATGAAATCCTTCAGGCTGGCGGCCTGCTTCATCACATTCTCACGCGTCAGCTCGTCGCCGCACTGCTTCAGCGTCTGAACCATGGTCTGCGCCGCGGCGTAGCCATAGACCAAATTGGCATCCGAGATGTTGGCGCCCGGCATGTATTTTTCGACAAAGGCCATGAACTTCTTCATGCCGGCGTCGTCCTTCCACTGCGGGTCGGACGCATCCTTGAGATAGCCGGCCGACAGCACGCCTTCGCTGGCCTCGAGCCCGGCGGGTTTCATGACAGCGCCGATCGAGAGCGAGACGTCGGTCATCACCTGCATCGGCTTCCAGCCGAGCTCGGCGATCTTCTTGATCGCCTGGGCTGCGAATTTCGGCGTCGCGATGTTGACGAACACGTCGGCGTTGGTGTCCTTCAGCTTGACGATGTGGGAATCGATCGACGGCTCGGTGGTCTCGTAGCTTTCTTCGGCGACGATCGTGGCGCTCGATTTGTCGAGGATCTCCTTGAGGCCGATCAGGTAGTCCTTGCCGAAATCGTCGTTGGCATAGAAAATCGCGACCTTGGCGTTCGGCTTGGCCTTGAGGATGTACTTTCCGAAGATCCGGGCCTCGACGCGATAGCTCGGCTGGAAGCCCATGGTCCACGGGAAGTCCTTCGGATCGTTCCACTTGCTGGCGCCGGTGGCGAGGAATAGCTGCGGCACCTTCTTGGCATTGTGATATTTCTGGACCGCGGTCTGGGTCGGGGTGCCCAGCGCATTGAACACCAGAAACACCTCGTCGCTCTCGATCAGCTTGCGGATCTGCTCCACCGTCTTCGGCGGCGAGTAGCCGTCGTCATAGGAGATCCAGTTGATCTTGCGGCCGTTGATGCCGCCGGCATCGTTGATCATCTTGAAATAGGCTTCCTCGGTCTTGCCGATGACGCCGTAGGCGGAGGCGGGGCCGCTATAGGCCTCGACGTTGCCGATCTTGATCTCGGTATCGGAGGCGCCGGTGTCGTATTTCTTTTGTGCAAAGGCGGCCTGGGTGGAGAGCAGGCAGAGCGCCGTGGCGGCCGCGAGCAGCGACAGTTTCGTCGTTTTCATAAAGGCATTTTCCTCGATTGATTTTGGTTGGGGACTTCTGCGACAAACCCGTAGCCGGTCCCGGCAGACAGTTACAGGGCAGTTCTTTGTCTCGGCGTGGTCCGGAAAAGCGACACGCGCTTTCCGGAATCACGCCGCAGTATCGGTCGGCTTCGGCTGGCTGAACGTCTGCCGAAGCGTCGGCTTATGAATTTTTCCTGTCGCATTCCGCGGCAGGGCATCGACAAATTCGATCAGGCGCGGGCACTTGAAGCGTGCCAGATTGGCCTGACAATGGGCGTGAATGTCGGCCGGCGCAAGCGTAAGGCCCGGCTTGACCGCGATAACGGCCATCCCGACCTCGCCCCATTGCTCGTTCGGGATGCCGATGACCGCGGCTTCGGCAACCGCCGCCAATTGATGCAGCACGCTCTCAACCTCGGCGGGATAGACGTTCTCGCCACCGGAGATGTACATGTCCTTCCAGCGGTCGACGATGTAGTAGAAGCCTTCCTCATCCATCCGCGTGGCATCGCCGGTGTGCAGCCAGCCGTCGGTGAAAGAAGAGGCGTTGGCGTCCGGCCTGTTCCAGTAGCCCGGCGTGATGTTCGGCCCCCTGACCCAGAGTTCGCCGAGTTCTCCGACCTTGGCATCGGCGCCGTCGGGCCGCACGATTCGTACCTCGGTGTGCAGCACCGGCTTGCCGGACGAGCCGGCCCTGCGCGCGGCGTCCTCGCGATCGAGCACCATCACCGCCGGTGAGGTCTCGGTCATGCCGTAGCCTTGCTGCAGCGCCACGCCGCGGGTCTCCCAGGTCTTCAGCAGCGGCACCGGCATCGGTGCGCCGCCGACCCCGCCGACGATCAGGCGGCTGAAGTCCGCGGTGGCAAATGACGGATGCTGTGCCATGAACTGGTAGATCGCGGGTACGCCGAAGAACACGTTGATGCCCTCTTTGGCATCGCTGATCAGCCGCATCGCCTCGCCGGGCTCGAAGGCGCGCATGATCAAGACCGTGCCGCCGGCGTGCAGCACCGGGTTGGTGTAGCAATTCAGTCCGCCGGTGTGGAACAGCGGCAGCACGGTGAGCAGCACCGAGGACGGTGAGATGCAGGCGGGGCCGCCGAGATTGACGCAATTCCAGAACGTCATCCCATGCGTGATGATCGCGCCCTTGGGCTGGCCGGTTGTGCCCGAGGTGTACATGATGGTCGAGATGTCATCGAGCATGACGATCTCGATGCGATCGAGCGGCTTTGCCGCAGCGATCCCGGACTCATAAGAGCCGCCGGGACCGAGCCTCATGACGGAGGCAACATTGCAGAGTTTTGCGACCGCAAGCGCGGTCTCGGCGAGATCGTCGTCATGGATCATGACTTTGGGCGCGGCGTCGCCGACGATGTAGTGCAGCTCGGGAACGGTGAGGCGGGTGTTGAGCGGCACGAAGGTCGCGCCGAGCCGGAAGCAGGCGAACTGCACCTCCAGCGTATCCGTCGTGTTCAGCGCGAGCACCGCGACGCGGTCGCCGCTGGCAATTTTCAGCTGGTCGCGCAGGTGGCCGGCCAGGCGCGACACCCGCGCGTCCAACTGCGCATAGGTGAAGCGGCGCGCGCTTGCGAGATCGACGAGCGCCACCTTGTCCGGCGTACGCCGGCGATGATGCGCGATCCAGTCGTAATAACGAACCGGCAAATTCTCCTCCTCCGGATCGGCGGTCTTGTGCCGCCTGTCCCCGGTTCCATTGATGCCACGGATCGGGAGTGGAGGGGGCGTATCGGGATACTGTCTTGCGTTTAGTGGCTGGTCGGTGGCCAGATCGGGCGTCGGCCCCGGTGAAGCAGCCACTCGACGCAAGTTACCCGGTAGAAATCCGGACATCGTCGGCCGCAGGAATCAACGGAGCAGTGCGAATGGCGAACCCGTTCTACACCAGCGAGCACGAGGCCTTTCGCGAGGTGATGCGCCGCTTTGTTGCGAAGGAAATCGAGCCCTACGCCCATCAATGGGACGAGGCGGGCGAGTTTCCGCGCGAGCTCTATGCGAAGGCGTCCGGGATCGGGCTGCTCGGCCTCGGCTTTCCCGAGGAATATGGCGGGATCGCCGCCGACCAGCTCATGAAGATCGTGGCGTCGCAGGAGCTGGCGTGCGCCGGCGCCGGGGGCGTCAGTGCCAGCCTGATGAGCCACACCATCGGCTCGCCACCGATCGCGCGCGCCGCCCGGCCGGAAGTGAAGGCGCGGGTGCTGCCGGAGGTGCTGTCGGGCAAGAAGATCTCCGCGCTTGCGATCACCGAGCCGAGCGGCGGCTCTGATGTCGCCAATTTGCGCACCAAGGCGCGGCGCGACGGCGACCATTACGTTGTCAGTGGCGAGAAGACCTTCATCACCTCAGGCATGCGCGCCGACTATCTGACGGTCGCGGTGCGTACCGGCGGCGAGGGCCCCGGCGGCGTCAGCCTGCTGCTGATCGAGGGTGATACGCCCGGCCTGTCCCGCACCAAGCTGAAGAAGATGGGCTGGTGGGCGTCGGACACCGCGACGCTGCATTTCGACGAATGCCGCGTGCCGGTCGAGAATTTGATCGGCGAAGAGGGGCAGGGCTTCAAGATCATCATGCAGAACTTCAACAGCGAGCGCATGGGCATGGCGGCAAGCTGCACGGCGTATGCGCGGGTTTGCCTCGACGAGGCAATCGCCTACGCCAAGGAGCGCAAGACGTTCGGCAAGCCGATCGCCCAGCATCAGGTCATCAGGCACAAGATCGTCGACATGGCGCAGAAGGTCGCAGTTTCGCAGGCGATGCTGGAAATGCTGGCGTGGCGGCTCGGCGAGGGCGAGAGCCCGGTCGCCGAGATCTGCATGATGAAGAACCAGGCGACCCAGACCATGGCGCACTGCGCCTCTGAGGCGGTGCAGATCTTCGGCGGCGCCGGCTTCATGCGCGGCATCAAGGTCGAGCGCATCTACCGCGAGGTCAAGGTCAACGCCATCGGCGGCGGCACGGAGGAGATCATGAAGGATCTCGCGTCAAGGCAGATGGGACTCTAACCGTCATTCCGGGGCGCGCCAACGGGTCGCGCGCATGCGTGCCCGATGACAGGCTCCGCGCGAACCCGGAATCCATCGGGCCGCAAATCTTATGGTGAAATGGATTCCGGGCTCGCGCTGCGCGCGCCCCGGAATGACAAGGGATAGATAGCGACCATGCTCTTCACCGGCGATCACGACGAACCCCGCCGCGCCTTGCAGAAATTCATCGCGGCCGAGATCAACCCTCATGTCAACGAATGGGAGAAGGCCGATATCTTCCCGGCGCATGAGCTGTTCAAGAAGCTTGGTGATCTCGGCTTTCTCGGCCTCAACAAGCCGGTCGAATTCGGCGGTCAGGGGCTGGATTATTCCTATGCGCTGATGATGGCCGAGGAGCTCGGCGCCATCACCTGCGGTGGCGTGCCGATGGCGATCGGGGTGCAGACCGATATGGCGACGCCCGCGCTGGCGCGGTTCGGCTCCGACGAGGTTCGGCGTGAGTTCTTGGTGCCGGCGATCGCGGGCGACCAGGTCGCTTGCATCGGCGTCTCCGAGCCGGGCGCAGGCTCCGACGTCGCCTCGATCAAGACAAGTGCGCGCGCCGACGGCGACGACTACGTCATCAATGGCGGCAAGATGTGGATCACTAATGGCACCCAGGCCGACTGGATCTGCCTCCTCGCCAACACCAGCGACGGTCCGGTCCATCGCAACAAGTCGCTGATCTGCGTGCCGATGAAGACCAAAGGCGTGCAGGTCGCGCGCAAGCTCGACAAGCTCGGCATGCGTTCCTCCGACACCGCGCAGATCTTCTTCGACAATGTCCGGGTGCCCAAGCGCAACCGGATCGGCGAGGAGGGCCAGGGCTTCACCTACCAGATGATCCAGTTCCAGGAGGAACGGCTGTGGGGCGCGGCGGCCTGCCTGAAGGCGCATGAATTCATCATCAACGCGACCATCGACTACACCCGCAACCGCAAGGCGTTCGGCGGCGCGATCCTCGACAACCAGGTGGTGCACTTCAAGCTCGCGGAGATGCAGACCGAGGTCGAATTGCTGCGCTCGCTGATCTATCGTGCCGGCGAGGCGCTGGTGGCGGGCGAGGACGTGACACGGCTTGCGACCATGGCCAAACTGAAGGCCGGCCGGCTCGGCCGCGAGCTCACCGACGCCTGCCTGCAATATTGGGGCGGCATGGGGTTTACCAACGAGACGCCGGTCAGCCGCGCCTATCGCGACAGCCGCCTGACTTCGATCGGCGGTGGTGCCGATGAGGTGATGCTGATGGTATTGTGCAAGATGATGGGGACGCTGCCGGGCCCCAAGCCAAAGGGAAACGCTTGATGATCACGCTGTATCACTGCGACGCCGCGCGCTCGTTCCGTCCGCTGTGGATGCTGGAGGAGCTCGGGCTTCCCTACGAACTGAAAATGCTGCCGTTCCCGCCGCGCGTCTTCGCCAAGGAATATCTCGGCATCAATCCGCTCGGCACCATCCCGTTCATGATCGACGGAGAAACCAGGATGACGGAATCCTCCGGCATCTGCCATTATCTCGGCACCAGACACGGCCCGACACCACTTGTTGTCGGCGTCGACGAGCCGGCCTATGGCGCGTTCCTGAACTGGATGTATTTTTCCGACGCCACGCTGACCTTCCCGCAGACGTTGGTGCTCCGCTACAGCCAGCTTGAGCCGGAAGAGCGGCGCAACCCGCAGGTTTCGACGGATTACGCCAAATGGTTCCTCGGCCGCTTGCGTGCGGTGGAGGCCGCGGCAGCCAAGTCAGAATTCCTCTGCGCGGAACGCTTCACCGCGGCCGACATTGCCAACGGCTATGCGCTGCGGCTCGCCGGCAATATCGGCCTCGCCAAGGACTTCGGGCCGAATGTCGCGGCCTATTGGGCCCGGCTGCAACAGCGCGAGGGTTATCAGCGCGCGGTGGCGGCGGAGCAAAAAGCCGGGTTGGAACAGAACGTTGCGCCAAGGGCGCGGCCCTGATTGCCGCAGCGGCGATCTGTCCCGGAATTGATCCAACCCGTCGGTGACAGGTTGCGAATATGCGCTATGGTAGCCCCGGTCGCAGCGGCCTAAGAGCCGCGCGAGGAGGAGCTGCCATGGACGCCATCGTGGACGTAGAGAGCCATGACTCCGGCCACCGGATGCTGATCACGCCGGAGCGGGTGTTCTACGCCGGGCTGCTCGGCCGCCCGCGTGAGCGCTGCCCGGGCGCGTTTCATGTCTATGTCGCGATCCGCGACGGCCTGCATCTGTCCACCAGCGACGGCCAGCAGGGCCATGGCGAACTCGCCGTGACCATGCCGAACCTGCGCCACACCATCACCAGCGAATATCGCTCGGCGATCTGCGTCGCGATCGAGCCCGAGAGCGTGCCCGACGGCACGCTGGAGGCGGTCGCCCGCCGCCTGCAAGGCCCCGACTGCGCCCTGTTCGCGAGCCGCATTCGCGCCGCCTATGCGCGGCTTGCCGAGATGCAATACCGCGACGCGATCTCGAATGTCGAGTTCGACACGATGTGCTTTGGCGACGCGCTGCCGCAGCGCGTGCTCGATCCCCGTGTGGTGCGCGCGATCAGCCGCATTGGGCAGTTCTCGGGCGAGCCGGTGACGGCAGCGGGTTGCGCCGCGGACGCCTCGCTGTCGCCCTCGCGCTTCCTGCATCTGTTCAAGGAAGAGACCGGGATCTCGTTCCGCTCCTTCCGCGCCTGGAAGCGCGCGCGGCATTTGTTGCACTTCGCCAACCAGGACATCAATCTCGCGCATCTCGCGCAGGATATAGGCTATCCTGACTCGACCCATTTCAGCCATTCGATCCGCCGCTTCTACGGCCTGAAGCCGCGGGCGATCTTTTCCGGCTCGAGGGATCTGGCGATCTATCATGCCGGGCAGGTGGTGAGTGAGCCGGTGTTGACTTAATCCGTCGTCCCGGCGAAGGCCGGGACCCATATGTGGACGGCCCCCGTGGCACAAGAGCTTTGTGAGTAGATCGGAACGCTTGCATCCATATGTCCGGCCTGTTGATGCGACGCACATTGATCGCTGGCCAAGATGGGTTGCGCGACGCGAGCTCCAAACAACCCCGCGACCTGTTGACGGCCAATGGGTCCCACGGACTGTCTCGCATCGTTGATCGACCGATTGCTCCATCTGCTCTTGCAGCTTCCGGGTCGGCCGGTGGGCGAACCCGCCGGCCGGCCAATCTGTTAGGCGACGGCTCCCAT